>NZ_JBVHKV010000008.1:0-10161 GCF_055559335.1 Streptomyces sp. NPDC024555 | reverse complement strand
CGCAGGGCGAGGGTGACACCGGCCAGTACGGGACGCTGCCCCCGCAGGGCGACGGTGACACCGGTCCGTACGCGGCGGTGCCGCAGCAGCAGTACGGCGAGTGGGACGGCACGCAGTACCAGGACCCCGCCTACGCGCAGTACCAGGACGGCTCGTACCAGGACCCCGCGTACGGCAACGTCCCGCAGCAGCAGCCCGACGGCTCCGGCGGCTACGACGCCTACGGCTATCCGCAGCAGCAGGGCGGATACGCCCCGTACGACCAGGGCCAGTACGGCAATGCGCCGTCGTACGACCAGGGGCAGTACGACGCCGGTGCGTACGACGGCACCCAGTACGGCGCACAAGGGGCGTACGACGGCCAGGGCGCCCCCGGCGGCCCGGCCGCCCCGTACGACCCGCAGAACCCCGACGAGAACCCCGCCCCGGGCCAGCACCCGTGGCAGACCGGCAACGCATCGCGAGGCGAGTCCGAGTGAAGTCCACCAGCAGCCTGTCCCTGATCGCGGGCGTCGTCGCCCTCGCCGCCGTCACCGGTTTCGCCGCCGTCACCGCCCCCGGCGACACCACGACCACCACGGCGAGGACGGCCGAGCGGCTGCCCGTGGAGCGCACGAGCCTGCTCTGTCCGGCGCCCGGCCTCTCCGACCTGGCCGAGACGGCGTACACCTCCTTCACCCCGCTCTCCGGCGGCGGCGACGCCTCCGGTCCGGCCGGCACCGCCGAACTCCTGGCGCCCGCCACGGCCAAGGCCGACAAGGGCGACAAGAAGGACAAGGACGCGAAGGACGACAAGGACAAGAAGTCCAAGACGGCCGGCCCGGACAAGCCCGTCGTCGCCCTCAAGGAGCCCGGCAAGCCCGGCACGGGGGAGGCCTCGGGCTCGGACGCCCCCGCCCTCGTCGGCACCGCCACCGGCCGGCTGGCTCCCGGCTGGACCACCCAGCAGACCACCACCATCGAGGCGGGCGACGGCCGCGGCCTGCTCGGCGTCAGCTGCACCGCGCCCGACACGGACTTCTGGTTCCCGGCCGCCAGCACCGCGAAGACCCGCGAGGACTACGTCCACCTCACCAACCCGGACGACACCGCCGCCGTCGCCGACATCGAGCTGTACGGCCCCGAGGGCACGCTGAAGTCCGACGTCGGCGAGGGCATCACGGTCCCCGCCGGATCCGGCGTCCGCGTCCTCATCTCGACGCTGACCAGCCAGGCCGTGGACGATGTGACCGTCCACGTCACCACCCGCACCGGACGCGTCGGAGCGGTCGTCCGCACCGCCGACGACAAGGCCGGCTCCGACTGGCTCCCCGCCTCCGCCGACCCCTCGGGCACCGTCGTCCTGCCGGGCATCCCGGCGGACGCGACCTCGGTCCGGCTGGTCGCCTTCGCCCCGAGCGACGACGACGCCGACCTCACGGTCAAACTCCTCGGCAAGACCGGCGCGATCTCCCCGGTCGGCCACGAGGACCTGCACGTCAAGTCACGGATGACCGCGGGCGTCGACCTGAAGGACCTGACCCGGGGCGAGGCCGGCTCCCTGCTCCTGACCCCCAGCGAGAAGGGCCGGGCCACCCCCGTCGTGGCCGCGCTGCGGATCGTGCGGGGCAAGGGCGACAAGCAGGAAACCGGCTACATCCCGGCCACCGGACCCGTCGGCGCGCAGGCGACCGCCGCCGACAACCGGGCCAAGGGATCGGTCCTCTCGCTCACCGCCCCCGGCGCCGCCGGCACCGTCAAGGTCACGGCCTCCGCGGGCAGCGGCGGCGGCACCCCGGTCAGCAAGACCTACCAGGTCCCGGCCGGCACGACCCTCGCCGTCACCCCGCCCGTCCCGGCCGGTCTCAAGGGCACGTACGCCCTCACCGTCCGCACCGAGTCGGGCGGCCCGGTGCACGCCGCCCGGACGCTGACGGTGCCGCAGGACGGCATCCCGATGTTCACCGTGCAGACCCTGCCGGACGACGGCGGCACGGTCGAGGTCCCGGCCGCCGAGCAGAACCTGTCGGTCCTGGACGACTGACACCACGCGGCACGCGCACGACGGGGCGCACCGGGAAGGGGCCCGCACGGTACGCGGACGGCTGGGCGGCCCTTCCTGGACCACCTGGTACGCATGACGGGTCGGCCCTTCATGGACCGTCCGGTACGCGCACGGCGGGTGGGCCTTTCCCGGACGCCCGGCACCTGCACGGCGGGGTGGCCCTACCCGGACTGTCTGGCACCTGCACGGCGGGGGCGGCCCTTCGGACCGCCCCCGCCGTTCGCGTACGGCCGGTTACTCCTGCCCGTACCGCGGGTCCACCGACTCCGGCGCCAGCCCGAGCAGCTCCGCGACCTGCTCCACCACGACCTCGTGCACCAGCAGCGCCCGCTCGTCGCGGTTCTTGGTGCGGATCTCGACGGGCCGGCGGTAGACGGCGATCTGCGCGGGCCGCTCCTTGCGCGCCGAGACCGCGCTGCCCAGCGGCACCGTCTCCTCCGACGTCTCCGGCACGTCGAGGACCACGAAGTCGACCTCGGCCAGCTGCGGCCACCGCCGCTCCAGCCGCTCCACCGAGTCCTGCACCAGATCGCGGAAACTGTCCGCCCTGCTGGCCGAGAGCGGCACCTGCGGCGGGGCTACGGGGCCGCGCATCCCCCGCCCGTGCCGGTCGCGGCGACGGGGACGGGGTTCGGGCGGGTGGGGAGGTACGGGACTGTCCATCACTGACGCAGCGTAACCCCGCACCACCGGCCCGGACCGCCGCTGCGCCGGACCCGGTCCGGGCACCTTTCGGCAGGACCCGATCCGGCCAGGAGGCCTCACGTTTTCGGCCCAGCTCCGCCTCGTCGCGACCCGGTCGCACGACGGGATTCACCCCGCGCGACGTCCGTGGCGACCGCCGCGCGACGGCGCGGACATCTCCTCCCGCCCAGGTCAGGGGAGTTGCCCGGAGGTCCGATGTGTCCGGTCTCACAGGCCGACACGGTGGGGTGAGCTGAGGGAGAGTCGTCGCAGCCCGTTCAAGAGTGCGGTACCGTCCAACATCGTGAGCCCTGTACGTCGCTGTTCGCGCACCGCGTGCGGCCGCCCTGCCGTCGCGACACTGACGTACGTCTATGCCGACTCGACTGCGGTCCTCGGCCCGCTCGCCACCTACGCCGAGCCCCACTGCTACGACCTCTGTGCCGAGCACAGCGAGCGCCTGACCGCGCCCCGGGGCTGGGAGGTCGTCCGGCTCTCCGATCCCTCCGCCCCCACCCGCCCCAGCGGTGACGACCTCGAAGCGCTGGCCAACGCCGTCCGCGAGGCGGCCCGCCCGCAGGACCGCGGCGACGGCACCCGGGGCGGCCCGCGCACGGCGGACCCGATGGAGGTCGCCCGCCGCGGCCACCTCCGCGTGCTGCGTTCGCCCGACTCCTGACCGCCGGCCGGGGCGCCCTCGGCCGCCGGGTAGTTTGGCGGTCCGAAGAAACCTCAGGAGGACCGGCCCGTGACCGCAGATCTGTCGCAGCTCGTGAAGGCGTACGACGTGCGGGGGGTCGTGCCCGACCAGTGGGACGAGGACCTGGCCGAGCTGTTCGGCGCGGCGTTCGTCGAGGTGACCGGCGCGGAGGCCGCCGTCGTCGGCCACGACATGCGCCCCACGTCCCCCGCCCTGTCCGGCGCCTTCGCCCGGGGCGCGGCGGCCCGCGGCGCCGACGTCACCCTGATCGGCCTCTGCTCGACCGACCAGCTGTACTACGCCTCCGGGGCGCTGGACCTGCCGGGCGCGATGTTCACCGCCTCCCACAACCCGGCGCGGTACAACGGGATCAAGATGTGCCGGGCCGGAGCCGCCCCTGTCGGCCAGGACACCGGTCTCGCCGAGATCCGCACCCTCGTCGAAGGGTGGTCGTCGACCGGCGCCCCCGCCCCGGCCGCGCGCACCGGCACCGTCACCCTCCGCGACACGCTCTCCGACTACGCCGCCCACCTGCTGTCCCTGGTCGACCTGACCCGGATCCGCCCCCTGAAGGTCGTCGTCGACGCGGGCAACGGCATGGGCGGCCACACCGTCCCGACGGTCTTCGACGGCCTCCCGCTGGACCTCGTCCCGATGTACTTCGAGCTGGACGGCACCTTCCCCAACCACGAGGCCAACCCCCTCGACCCCGCGAACATCGTCGACCTCCAGGCCCGGGTGCTCGCCGAGGGCGCCGACCTCGGTCTCGCCTTCGACGGCGACGCGGACCGCTGCTTCGTCGTCGACGAGAAGGGCGCGGGCGTCTCCCCGTCCGCGATCACCGCCCTGGTCGCGGCCCGCGAACTGGCCCGCAACGGCGGCACGGGCACGGTGATCCACAACCTGATCACCTCCCTGACCGTCCCGGAGGTCGTACGCGAGAACGGCGGCACCCCGGTCCGCACCCGCGTCGGCCACTCCTTCATCAAGGCCGAGATGGCCGCCCACGGCGCGATCTTCGGCGGCGAGCACTCCGCCCACTACTACTTCCGCGACTTCTGGAACGCCGACACGGGCATGCTCGCCGCCCTCCACGTCCTGGCGGCCCTCGGCGGCACCGACGAGCCCCTGTCGGCCCTCGTCGCCCAGTACGACCGCTACACCGGCTCCGGCGAGATCAACTCCACCGTCGACGACCAGCCGGCCCGCACCGCCGATGTGCGCGCCGCCTTCGCCTCCCGCGAGGGCGTCACCACCGACGACCTCGACGGCCTCACCGTCACCGGCCCCACCTGGTGGTTCAACCTCCGCCCCTCCAACACCGAACCCCTCCTCCGCCTCAACGTCGAGGCCCGGGACGAGGCCACGATGACGGCGGTCCGCGACGAGGTCCTGACCCTGATCCGCACGTCCGGCACCTGAACACACCGGTTGCGCGCCCGGCACCTGCCGGAGGCATGGCTGCCGTGTTCTGCGTGTTCTCCAGCCCCGCCGGCGTTTGAGGCGCGGGGTCCGGGGCAGCGCCCCGGTTACGGGAAGGGGCGGGGAGGGGACAAGGCCTGCCGCAGGCACCCACCCGCACCCACCCCCCGCCCCGCAATGCGCCCCGCCGCATCCGCGGAACCACCCGCCGGGCCGGGCCGCGCCCCCGCCACCCCGGCGGTAGGCTGACCTCGCCCGTTCCCCAGGGAACGAACACGACCAGCACCACACGGCACCGAACACCGCACGGCGACCGCCCGCACCACAGGCACCGCCCGCACCCGGCGCCACCGGCGCCCCGTCACACCCACGCCGCCCGACCGCTCGAAGGGACCCGCCCCATGCCGCTCGAAGCCGGCCTCCTGGAGATCCTGGCCTGCCCGGCCTGCCACTCGCCCCTCGACGACCGGTCGACGGCCGACAGCCCGGAACTGATCTGCACCGGCACCGACTGCGGGCTGGCCTACCCCGTACGGGACGGCATCCCCGTCCTGCTCGTCGACGAGGCCCGCCGCCCCGCGTAGTCCGGGCCCCGCCCGCACGGTGATCGGCACGTGATCGGAGGACCGTCCCCATGCTCGACGAGTCGTTGCTCGACGCCCCGGAAGCCCTGGCCCGAGCCGACCGCCGCGGTCTGCTCCGCGGCGCCGCCGAGGCCGGGGCCCGGGTCCGCACCGCCGCCCGGCACGCGGCCGAGGCCGGAATCACCGAGCTGAACCCGGAGGGCCGCCCGCGCGCCGTCCTGGTCGCCGGGCCCGGCACCGCCGCGACCGGCGTCGCCGACCTGATCGCGGCCCTGGCCGGCGCCTCCGCCCCGGTCACCCGCATCCACCCGACCGGCGTGGCGCCCGCCGCGGGCGCCCTGCGCTGGACGCTGCCGGGCTGGGCCGGTTCCGTGGACCTCCTCCTCATCGCCACCGCCGACGGCTCCGAACCGGGCCTCGCCCTCCTGGCCGAGCAGGCCTACCGGCGCGGCTGCACCGTCGTGGCCGTCGCCCCCCGCACCTCACCGCTGCGCGAGGCGGTCGACGGGGTGCACGGCCTCGTCGTACCGATGGCCTCCGCCCCGCACGGCGAGTACGACGCCGAGACCTCGGCCGCCGGCCCCGGCACCCTCTGGGCCCTGTTCACCCCGCTGCTCGCCCTCCTCGACCGCGTCGGCCTGGTCACCGCGCCCGCCGACGCGCTCCAGTCCGTGGCCGACCGGCTGGACCGCACGGCCGAACGGTGCGGACCGGCGATCGCCACGTACAGCAACCCGGCCAAGACCCTGGCCGCCGAACTGGCCGACACCCTGCCCCTGATCTGGACCGAGGGCGACACATCCGGGCCGGTCGGCCGCCGCTTCGCCGCCGTCCTGTCCGAACTGTCCGGCCGCCCGGCCCTCGCCGCCGAGCTCCCCGAGGCGCTGCCCGCCCACGGCGGACTGCTCGCCGGGGCCTTCGCCGCCGGAGCCGACCCCGACGACTTCTTCCGCGACCGGGTCGAGGAGTCCGAACCGCTCCACGCCCGCGTCGTCCTGCTCCGCGACCGCGCCGTCGGCGGCCTCAGCGCCGCACCCGCCGCCCGCGAACTGGCCCTCGGCCACGACACGGCGATCAGCGAACTGGAACCGGAGGAGGGCACCCGGCTCGAAGCCCTCGCCGAGCTCCTCGCGATCACCGACTTCGCCGCCGTCTACCTGTCGCTGGCCTCGGAAGCCCGCGCCTGACCCGCGCACCCCGCGACGGGCCGCGCCCGCGGTGCCGTCGCCCCACTACCTCGCCGCCACGAGATCCACGCAGCCCACCCCGCACGAGGACGAATTTCATGGACCGGCTCTCCAACACCGTGCGCCCCTACGCATGGGGTTCCACCACCGCCATCCCGGCCCTGCTCGGCATCGCCCCCACCGGCGAACCGCAGGCGGAGATGTGGATGGGCGCCCACCCCGGCGCCCCCTCCCGGATCACCCGCCCACGCCCCACCGACGGCCCGGCGGGCGGCCCCACCGACGGCTCCGCCCCGGCCGCCGAACAGCCCCTCAACGAGGTCGTCGACGCCGACCCGGTGCGCGAACTCGGCGCCCCCGCCGTGGAGAAGTTCGGCCCCCGGCTGCCCTTCCTCCTCAAGATCCTCGCCGCCGGCGCCCCGCTCTCCCTCCAGGTCCACCCCGACCTCGCCCAGGCGCGCCAGGGGTACGCCGACGAGGAACGCCGCGCCGTACCGCTCGACGCCGCCCACCGCATGTACAAGGACGCCAACCACAAGCCCGAGCTGATCTGCGCCCTCACCCCCTTCGAGGGCCTGTGCGGCTTCCGCAGGCCCGTCGAGGCCGCCGAGGCGATGGAGGAGCTGGGCGTCGACAGCCTCAAGCCGTACGCCGACCTGCTGCGCGCCCATCCGGAGGACGCCGCCCTGCGCGAGGCCCTCGGCGCGATCCTCGGCGCCGACCCCGCCCGGACGGCCGAGACCGTCGCGGCGGTCGCCGAGGCGGCCGAGCGCATCGGCGGCGCCCACGCCCACCTCGCCCGGCTCGCCCATCACTTCCCCGGGGACGCCGGCGTGGTCGCGGCGATGCTGCTCAACCATGTGCGCCTCCAGCCCGGCGAGGCACTGTTCCTCGGCGCCGGCGTCCCGCACGCCTACATCGAGGGCCTCGGCGTCGAGATCATGGCCAACTCGGACAACGTGCTGCGCTGCGGTCTCACGCCCAAACACGTCGACGTGCCCGAACTCCTGCGCATTGTCCGCTTCGAGGCGGCCGAACCGGGAATCCTGCGCCCCGAGGCCTCCCCCCTGGGCGAGGAGGTCTACGAGACCCCGATCGACGAGTTCCGCCTCTCCCGCTTCGCCCTCCCGCCGGGCGGCACCCCCGTGGACCTCACCGCGGCCACCCCGCAGATCCTGCTCTGCACGGCAGGCGCCCTGAAGGCCGGCGAACTCGCCCTCGGACCGGGCGAATCCGCTTTCGTACCGGCGGACGAGAGGACCGAAGTGTCCGGTACAGGTGCCTTGTTCCGCGCCACTGTGGTGGCCTGACGCACCGTCCGTCCCGGCGGCTGCAACAATGTCCGGCCGTACCGCGGCCGCCGGGGCCGCAGCACCGACGAAGGGACACCAGGCACCCATGAGTGCGTCAGGCGGAACCAAGGCGATCGTGGCGGCCCTCGGCGCCAACCTCGCGATCGCAGTGGCCAAATTCGTGGCGTTCCTGTTCAGTGGCTCGTCGTCGATGCTCGCGGAGAGCGTCCACTCGCTCGCCGACTCCGGCAACCAGGGGCTCCTCCTCCTCGGCGGCAAGAAGGCCCAGCGCGAAGCCACCCCCCAGCACCCCTTCGGTTACGGGCGCGAGCGCTACATCTACGCCTTCCTCGTCTCGATCGTGCTCTTCTCGGTCGGTGGCATGTTCGCCGTCTACGAGGGCTACGAGAAGATCAAGCACCCCCACGAGCTGGAGTCCTGGTACTGGCCGGTCGGCGTCCTCGTCTTCGCGATCATCGCGGAGGGCTTCTCCTTCCGTACGGCGATCAAGGAGTCCAACGAGTCGCGCGGCTCCCTCAGCTGGACGGACTTCATCCGCCGCGCCAAGGCCCCCGAGCTGCCCGTCGTCCTCCTGGAGGACTTCGGCGCCCTCATCGGCCTGGTCCTCGCCCTCGGCGGCGTCGGCCTCGCCCTCGGGACGGGCGACGGCATCTGGGACGGCATCGGCACCCTCTGCATCGGCATCCTGCTGATCGCCATCGCGATCGTCCTCGCGGCCGAGACCAAGTCCCTGCTGCTCGGCGAGGCCGCCGGCACCGACCAGGTCGACAAGATCAAGGCCGCCGTCGTCGACGGCGACACCGTCACCGGCATCATCCACATGCGCACGCTCCACCTCGGCCCGGAGGAACTGCTGGTCGCCGCGAAGATCGCCGTCCAGCACGACGACACCGCCACCGAGGTCGCCAACGCCATCAACGCCGCCGAGTCCCGCATCCGCGAGGCCGTCCCGATCGCCCGGGTCATCTACCTGGAGCCGGACATCTACAACGCGGCCGCCGCCGCGGCCGGCGTGAACCCCGCCAAGAACCCGGGCGGCACGCCGAACGGATCCGGCCACTGACGGTCCCGGATCCGCCCCGAAGCCGCTCCCGGCCCCGCTGGACTGGGAGCGGCTGGGCCGTTCGGTGTAGATTCGACGGCAGTGTCAGACGTCGCTGCTGATGGCGGTCGATCGGTCCGTACGCCGGACCGGCCGAGGGAGAGAGGGCCTCCGACGGACTGCGCTGCGAGCGGTCCGGGCATGTCTGTGCCCACCGCCGCAGAGCCGCCCTGCCCACCCTCGACCCCAATACGAGGAGCAGCCCGTTATGACGACGGTCGCCAACCGACAGGACTTCAAGGTCGCGGATCTCTCCCTCGCGGTGTTCGGCCGCAAGGAGATCACGCTCGCCGAGCACGAGATGCCCGGCCTGATGTCCATCCGCAAGGAGTACGCCGAGGCGCAGCCGCTGGCCGGCGCCCGCATCACCGGCTCGCTGCACATGACCGTGCAGACCGCCGTGCTCATCGAGACCCTCGTCGCCCTCGGCGCCGAGGTCCGCTGGGCCTCCTGCAACATCTTCTCCACCCAGGACCACGCCGCCGCCGCGATCGCCGTGGGCCCGAACGGCACCCCCGACGCCCCCGCCGGCGTCCCCGTCTTCGCCTGGAAGGGCGAGACGCTCGAAGAGTACTGGTGGTGCACGGAGCAGGCCCTGACCTGGCCGAACACCCCCACCGGCGGCCCCAACATGATCCTCGACGACGGTGGTGACGCCACCCTCCTCGTCCACAAGGGCGTCGAGTTCGAGAAGGCCGGCGAGGCCCCGGACCCGTCGACGGCGGACAGCGAGGAGTACGCGCACATCCTCACGCTCCTCAACCGCACCCTGGGCGAGTCCCCGCAGAAGTGGACCCAGCTCGCCTCGGAGATCCGTGGGGTGACGGAGGAGACGACGACGGGTGTGCACCGTCTGTACGAGATGCATCGTGACGGGACGCTGTTGTTCCCGGCGATCAATGTGAACGACGCGGTGACGAAGTCGAAGTTCGACAACAAGTACGGCTGCCGTCATTCGCTGATCGACGGGATCAACCGGGCGACCGATGTGCTGATCGGTGGCAAGACGGCGGTCGTGTGCGGTTACGGCGATGTGGGCAAGGGCTGCGCGGAGTCGTTGCGGGGTCAGGGTGCGCGGGTGATCGTGACGGAGATCGACCCGATCTGCGCGCTGCAGGCGGCGAT
>NZ_JBVHKV010000007.1:247243-397193 GCF_055559335.1 Streptomyces sp. NPDC024555 | reverse complement strand
GGGGCGGGGCGCCCGCGGCGGGGGGCGCGGGCGGGGCGGGGGGCGGCCCCCCCCGGGGGGGGGGGCGGGCCCCCGGGGGGGCCGGCGGGGGGGGGGGGCGGGGGGTTGCCCCCCCCCCCCACCGCCGTGTGCCCATGACGCGGGTCTCAGTGCCCCATGCCCAGTCCGCCGTCGACCGGGATCAGGGCTCCGGTGACGTAGGCCGCCTCGTCCGAGGCCAGCCAGAACACCGCTCCGGCGACGTCCTGCGCGGTGCCGGCGCGGCCCAGCGGCACCTGTGCGACGACCCCCTCGCGCTGCTTCTCGCTGAGCTCCGCGCTCATGTCCGTGTCGATGAGACCGGGGGCCACCACGTTGACGGTGATGCCCCTGGGGCCGAACTCGCGGGCCAGCGAACGGGCCAGGCCGATCATTCCCGCCTTGCCCGCCGCGTAGTTGGCCTGGCCCGCCGATCCGTGCAGCCCGGCGACCGAGGACATGAAGACCATGCGCCCGCGGCGCAGGCGCACCATCTCGGTGGCCGCCTGCCGGGCGGTCCGGAAGGCGCCGCCGAGGTTGGTGTCGAGCACCCGCCGGAACTGCTCGTCGCCCATGCGCATCAGCAGGCCGTCCTGGGTGATGCCGGCGTTCGCCACCACCACCTCGACCGGCCCGTGGGCCTCCTCCGCCTCGGCGAAGGCCCTGGCGATCTCCGCGCCGTCCGTCACGTCGCACTTGACGCCGAACAGGCCGTCGGGGGCGCCGGAGCCCCGGTGGGTGACGGCCACCTTGTCGCCGTTGGCCGCGAACCTGCGGGCCACGGCCAGGCCGATGCCCCGGTTGCCGCCGGTGACCAGTACCGAACGTGCCATCTGTTCCGCTCCTTCGTCGTGGGGCCTGCGAAGAACGCGCCCGGGACCGACCGGGCCGGTTTCAGGACGGGTCCTTCAGCGAGGTGTAGGCGCCGCGGTGGTGCACCAGCGGCGAACCGGCCGCTCGGGCCGTGTGCAGGGCGTCGACCCGGCCGAGGAACAGCACGTGGTCGCCGCCGGGATAGCGGTGTTCGGTGCGGCACTCCAGCGAGAGCGCCGCGTCCCGGAGCAGCACGTGCCCACTGGCACCGGGCGTGCCCCCGAGCCGTTCCTCGGCTCCCCTGCCGTGCGGCCGGTCGTGGGAGGCGAAGCAGGCGGACAGGTCGCTCTGCTCCGTCGTCAGGACGTTCACGGCGAAGCCGCCGACCCGGTCGATGGCCTCGACGAGGCGCCCGGTCGACCCGAGGCTCACCAGGACGAGTGCGGGGTCCAGCGACACGGACAGCAGCGAACCGACCGTCACCGCCTCCGTCTGCTCGCCGCTGCCGACCGTGACCACGGCGACCCCGGTGGGCAGCAGGCCCATCGCGCGGCGGAATTCGGTCCGGCCCGGCTCCGTCCCCCGTTCGCCGTCGTGGCCTGTGGTGGCGTCCGCGCGCCGCGCGGTGTGCGTGGACATGGAACCGCCTCTCGTTTCAGCGCTTGCTGATCAGGCAGGTCAGCCGTGCCGTGCAGGTGAGCCGGCCCCTGCTGTCGGTGATCTCGACCTGGTAGGTGACCACCCGGTCGCCCCGGTGCAGCGGAGTGCAGACTCCGGTGACGAGCCCGCTGCGCGCCGACCGGTGGTGCGTGCAGGACAGTTCGAGCCCGGCCACCGCGCCACGGGGTGCCACGTGCATTCCGGCGGCCAGCGAGCCGAGCGTCTCGGCGAGGACGGCGTTGGCACCGCCGTGGAGCCAGCCGAACGGCTGGCGGTTGCCCGCCACCGGCATGGTGCCGACCATCCGGTCGGCGTCCCACGAGGTGATCTCGATGCCCATCCGGGTGATCAGCTGCTCGTCGGCCAGCTCGGGCGGCACCGACAGGATGCTGCGGTTCGCCGGGCGCCGGGCCGTGCCGGCCCCGTCCGCTTCCACGGCGTTGCTGTTCATCGTCGCCTCTCCAGGGTCGCGGGTCACTCCGCGGGACGACCGCGGATCGAGTCCGGCGGCGGGGCGAAGTCCTCCCGTCGACCGGTGTCCTGCGTACTGTCGCCCGCCCTGCGGGGACCGCCAAGACCTGATCCAGCTGCCCGAATCTCACCGCGGGGGCAGGGTCATCGGGCTGCACCTTCGGTCAGGGCAGTCGGGTCTTCTGACCGGCGACGCGCTCCCCCGAGACTTCATCACGACAAAGGCCGGTCACCACGTGACTCCCGTATCCACAGCCATCGGAGAATCCCTTGGAATCCGCCGCATCCACTTCGTCCACGTCTTCGGGTTCCGACGCGTTCCCGTGGAACGAGTACGTGCGCCGCCTGGGATACGACGGGCCGCTGGAGACGAGTGCCGCATGTCTGCGGGCACTGTGCTCGGCCCATCTGCTCGCGATTCCCTACGAAATGCTCGACACGCTCGACGGCGGGGTGCCGTCGCTGGATCTCGCGGACACATTCGACCGGGTGGTCCGCCGGCGGCGCGGCGGGACGTGCCTGGAGACCACGCCCCTGTTCGGCGCGTTCCTGCGCACCCTCGGATTCGAGGTGCGTCTGGTGGCCGGCCAGATGTGGCGGGTCAGCAACGAGTGGTGGCCGCACTGGGACCATCTGGCACTCGTCGTCGAGGCGGAGGGAAGCAGCTGGCTGGTCGACGTCGGCTTCCTGATGCTCTCCCCGCCCCGGCCGCTGCTGCTGGCCGACGAGCCGCAGGAGCAGGACGGCTGGCGGTTCCGGATGGTGGAACGCGACGGCTACCGCACCGTGCTGCGCGCCGGCGCGGACGGAGTCTGGGCGCCGGTCTACCGGATCGGCCACGAGCACCTGGACGTCGCCGACTACGCCTGGATCGTCGACTTCCACCGCACCACCGAGGACTCCCCTCTCGCGGGGACGGTGCTCTGCTCCCGGGTGCTGCCCGACGGGAAGCTCGTCGTGATGGGTGACAACTTCCTGCGCGCGCGGGGCGGCCGGCAGGAAATGGAGTTCCTCTCCGGTGCCGCCGAGGCGGAGCGGGCCCTGGCCGAGGTGCTGCACGGACATCCGCATCTGCTGGAAAAGGCGGTTTCCGCCTGGGAGAAGGCACGGGCGAACCGTCGGGAATCCCGACGCCGAATCGCCTGATCCCGCGTTCGAATTCTCCATTCCGAAAGTGAGTACAGACCGATCATGAAGACTTCGGGCACCGAGCAGCGGCCCTGGGGCGTGGGCATAAGGGCCATCGGCCGCTATCTGCCGGAGAAGAATCTCAGCAATTCCGATCTGGAGGAGATCCTCCTGACGCGGGACGACTGGATCCGGGCGAACATCGGCGTGGAGAACCGCCGGATGGCCGCCGAGGGCGAGTGGACCTCGGACCTCGGCACGGCGGCCCTGCTGGACGCCTGCGACCGCTCGGGGATCACCCCGTCAGATGTCGACCTGGTCGTCTGCGGGACATACACCCCGGACAACATGACGCCGCCCACCGCGATGCTCGTCATCCGCAAGGCCGGCGCGAACGGGGCGACCGGATTCGACATCAACAGCGGTGCCTGCCCCGGCGGGGTGTTCGCCCTGGACGTGGGCGCGAAGTACGTCGCCACCGGCCAGTTCCGCCGGGTCGCCGTGGTGATGGCCGATGTCAGCACCCGGACGATGGACTGGAAGGACCCTGGGCCTGCCGTCATCTTCGGTGACGGAGCGGCCTGTTACCTCCTGGAGCGCTGCGCCCCCGATCGCGGGATCGGCACCACGCTGCTGCGCAGCGACCCGTCCGGCTACGAGTCGGTCTGGGTGGCCCGCGAGAAGCGCCACCGCCGCGACGGAACCCCCATGAGCAGCGGCTTCGGCGACAACTTCGGCGCGCTGGACGGCAAGGCCGTGCACCGGTTCGCGGTCGGCCGGGTGCCGGGGTTCATCCAGGAACTGCTGGACACCTCGGGAAGGACCGCCGACGACATCGACCTCTTCGCGCTGCACCAGGCGAACCTGTACATCCTGCAGGGGATCATGGGCGAGCTCGGTGTGCCGATGGACCGCACGGTCATCAACATCCAGAAGTACGGCAACACGTCGGGCGCCAGTGTGCCCCTGGTCCTGAGGGAGGCCGAGGAGCTCGGCCGGCTCTCCCCCGGCGACCAGGTGGTGCTGACCGCCTTCGGCTCCGGCTTCAGCATGGGCGCCGCGCTGGTGCGCTGGTGCGGCCCCGAGGACTTCGAGCCCGCGGCGGTCGCGTCGTGAGCGCCTCCTCGGCCCCCGCCGTCACGACGCTGCGCGGCGCGGCGACCGGTGTGCTGGGACTCGGTACGTACCTGCCGTCGCGGCCGGTCACCAACGCGATGATCTGCGAGCGGATCGACTCCTCGGACGAGTGGATCCGCAGCCGGTCCGGGATCCGGCTACGGCATTGGGCCGACCCGTCGGAGACGGTGGAGTTCATGGCCGCCACCGCTGCCGAACGGGCCCTGGAGAACGCCGGGATCACCGCGGACCAGGTGGGGTGCGTCATCGTCTCGACCGTCTCGCACCTGCACCAGTTCCCCTCGCTCGCGGCCGGGGTCGCGGACCGGATCGGTGCGTCGGCCCCCGGCGCGTTCGACATCTCGGCGGGCTGCGCGGGCTTCTGCTACGGCCTCGCCCTGGCCTCCGACATGGTGGCCGCCAAGAGCGCCCCGTACGTCCTGCTGATCGCGGTGGAACGGCTGTCCGAGCTGACCGACACCCGCGACAAGGGCACCGCCTTCCTGTTCGGTGACGGTGCCGGCGCGGTCGTCGTCGGCCCGAGCGAGCAGCCCGGCATCGGCCCGGTCGCCTGGGGCTCGGACGGCTCCCAGAAGGACACCATCCGCCAGAGCGCGTCCTGGAGCGCGCTGCGGGACTCCCCCGACACCCCCTGGCCGCGGATCACCATGAACGGCCGCGAGGTGTTCAGGTGGGCCGCGTACCACCTCGGTCCGGTCGCCGAGCACGCCCTGGAACGTGCCGGGGTGAGCACCGACGCGCTCGACTCCTTCATTCCGCACCAGGCCAATGACCGGATCACCGACCAGCTGGTAGGCGAGCTGAAGCTGCCGGACCACGTCTCGGTGGCCCGCAGCATCGAGAACCACGGCAACACCTCGGCCGTGTCCATCCCGCTCGCCATGCAGCAGATGCTCGCCACCGGCGCCGCGAAGCCCGGCGGCCTGGCCCTGCTGCTGTCCTTCGGGACCGGCCTCGTCTGGGCGGGCCAGGTGATCCGGCTGCCCACGGCGCCGGTGACCGCGCCCGTACCGGCCGCCGCGCCTCCCGAACCCACCGACGACACCCGTCACGTCCGCTAGGAGACCGACCATGAGCACCGTTCAGAGCGACACCCTGCAGATCCTCAAGGAGATCCTCGACGAGGTCGCCGAGGTCCCGGCCGACGAGGTGGTCCTGGAGTCCTCGTTCGTCGACGACCTGGAACTCGACTCGCTGTCGATCGTGTCCGTGTTCGTCCTGGTCCAGCGGCGCTTCGGCGTCGAGGTGCCGAACGAGATCTTCGACCGGCTCACCACGGTGGGCCGCGCGGTCGCCTACCTGGAGCACGGCGCGATCCCGGAGTGAACCGCCGCCCCGCCCCGATCCGCCGAGCCGGAAAGGCAGTTCATGCATCTCACGCTCAGGCCGAACCGGCAGCCACTCAGAGGTGAGCTCACGGTTCCGCCTTCCAAGTACCACGTGCACCGGGCCCTGATACTCGCCTCGCTCGCCGAGGGCACCAGCCGGATCACCGGCGTCTCCGACGCCCGTCATGTGCAGTACACCATCCGCCTGCTGCGCGACCTCGGCACCCGGATCACCGTCGAGGGCGACAGCTACGTCGTACGGGGCGGCCCCTACCGTCCGCGCCGCGAGAGCGTCTCGGCCGGAAGTTCCGGGACCACGCTGTACTTCATGCTGGGTCTCGCCTCGCTCGCCGATTCCCCCGTCACGGTGACCGGCCAGAAGTACTTCCAGCGCCGGCCGGTGGGTCCGCTGCTGGACGCCCTGCGCGAGCTGGGCGTCCAGCTGGACTCGGCGGACGGCTGCCCTCCGGTGCACGTGCGGCCGGTCCGGCCGTCCGGCGGCCGGGTGGTCGTTCCCGGCACCCTCTCCCAGTGGGTGTCCGGACTGGTCCTGCTCGCCCCGTTCGCCACCGGGCGCACCGTCATCGAGGTGCGGGGCCAGGTCAACGAGCAGCCGTACATCGAGCTGACGGTGGCGATGATGCGCCGCTTCGGCCTGCGGGTGGACGTCTCGGACGACTGGCGGCGGTTCGAGATCGAACCGGACCAGCGGGCCGTCCCGACCGATCTGACGATCCCTCCGGACCTCGGCTCCGCCGCGTTCGGCATCGTCGCCGCCGCCCTCCACCCCGCCGACGTCACTCTGCGCGGCATCACCCGGCTCGACGGCGACCCCGTGGACCACCCGGAGGCGCGTTTCCTCGACGTGGTCGGACGGATGGGCGTGCCCATGGAGGTCGACGAACGGGCGGGCGGCCTGCGGATACGCCATGACGGCGTCCGGCTGCACGCCACCACCGTGGACTGCCGGGGCATTCCCGACATGCTCCCGGCACTCGCCACGCTGGCGACCTTCGCGTCGGGCGAGACGGTCTTCGAGCACATCGGCCACGTCCGGCTCAAGGAGTCCGACCGGGTCGCGGCAATGCTCCAGCTCAACGACATGGGCGGAGACCTCCGCGTGGCGGGTGACCGGCTGCTGGTCCGCGGGGTGAGCGGGCTGGAGGGCGCGGGGCTCTCCTCGTACAACGACCACCGGGTGCTGATGTCGCTCGCGCTGGCCGGCACCAGGGCCCGGGGGACCACCACCCTGACGTACCCGCGCGCCTACCGGATCTCCTATCCGGCCTTCCTGGACGACATGACCGGCCTCGGACTCCGGATGTCCGTCGAATCGGCCGCGCCCGCCACCCCTCCGCAGTCGCTGCCCGACCTGCTGCGGCACTGGGCCCGGCAGCGGCCGGACGCCACCGCCGTGGTGGACGTGCGCCGGGGCGGCGACACCTCGCTCACCTGGCGCGAGCTGGACCGCCGGGTGGACCGGGCGGCCGCGACCCTGCTGTCCCTCGGCGTCGAGCCGGGCGAACCGGTGGCCTACCAGCTGCCCAACTGGTCCGAGTTCGTCGAGGTCTCGCTGGCGGTCCTCCGGATCGGTGCGGTCTGCTGCCCGCTCATGCCGATCTTCCGCGAGCGTGAACTGGCCTTCGCCCTGCGCCGCTCCGGTGCGCGGGTGCTGCTCGTCCCCGACCGCTTCCGCAACCGCGAGCACGGCCGGGAGACCGCCGCCTGGCTCGCCGAGGACCCGGCCGCCCGGGGCGCGCTGCGCCACGTCTCGGTGGTCTCCGCCGACCGTGCCCCGGTGGAGCTGCCCGCCGAGGCCGCGGGACTCGGCTGGTCGGACTGGAACGCCGCGGTCACCGCCGCCGAGCCGGACCCCGGGGCGCTCGCCGGCCGCGGCCCCGCTCCCGACGCCCTCGCCCAGTTGCTCTTCACCTCCGGCACCACCGGCGAGCCCAAGGGCGTGCTGCACCGCCACGACACGCTCGGCCACGCGGTCCGCCTCCAGATCGAACGGCTGGGTCTCGACGACAGCGACGTCGTCCACATTCCTTCCCCGCTGGCCCATCAGACCGGCTTCCTCTACGGCATGTGGCTCGGCGTCACGCTGGGCGTACCCCAACTGGTGCAGGCGCAGTGGGACGCGGGGACCGCCCTGCGGGCGCTGCGCGAGCACGGCGGCACCTTCGTCCAGGCGGCGACGCCGTTCCTGGCCGACCTGGTGCGGGAGGTCGCCGACGGCCGGCCGGCCCCGGCCGCGCTGCGGGTCTTCGTGGTCGCCGGCGCCGCCGTTCCGCGCCATCTCGCCGAGCGGGCGACGCGGGTGCTCGGCACCTCCGTGTGCGGGGCGTTCGGCACCACCGAGACGTGTCTGGGGGCGCTGTCCGCGCCGGACGACGAGCCCTCGACGACATGGGGGTCCGACGGCCGCGCGATGGACGGTGTCGGGCTGCGGGTCACCGACGACACCGGCACGGTGCTCCCGGCCGGCCACGAGGGAAATCTGGAGGTCCACACCCCGACGCCCTTCGTCGGGTATCTCGACCGGCCCGACCTCACCGCCGAGGTGTGGACCGGGGACGGCTGGTACCGGACCGGTGATCTCGCGGTGATCGGATCCGACGGCTGTCTGCGCATCACCGGCCGGGTCAAGGACGTCATCAACCGGGGCGGGGAGAAGGTCCCGGTCGCGGAGATCGAGGACCTGCTGCACCGTCATCCCTCGGTCGACGAGGTGGCGGTGGTCGGGATGCCCGACGAACGGCTCGGCGAACGCGCCTGTGCCTTCGTCGTGCTCACCGAGGGCGGCGACCTCGATCTGGACGCGATGCGCAAGTACCTGGAGCAGCACCGGGTCTCCAAGCACTACTGGCCGGAGCGGCTGCGGCTGGTGGACCGGCTGCCGCGCAACCCCGCAGGCAAGGTACAGAAGTTCGTCCTCCGGCAGCGGGCCGACGCCCCGCTCCGGACCGTCCCCGAGGAGCAGCACGCATGAACGCCACAGACGTCGTCCCCCGCACACCGGCCCTGGACCCGACGGTGTTCGAGCGGCTCCGGGCCGAGATCGCCGCGTACGTCGCCGGGCCCGCCGAGGTGTGGGCCGAACGGATCGAGTCCTCGGGCACGGTGCCGGAGGAGCTGTGGACCGAACTGCGCGAGCGCGGCTATCTGTCGCTGGCCGCGCCGCCCGCGTACGGCGGGCGCGGCGTCTCGTTCCCGCAGTGGATGGAGCTGATCGAGCTGTTCGCCCGCTCGCACGCCTCGATCCGGATGATCGTCCACGTCGTCAACGGCACCTGGCGGGCGATGGACGAGTTCGCCACCCCCGAGCAGCGCGAGCGGTTCGTGCTGCCTGCGGTCGCGGGCCGGATCAGGGTCGCCTTCACGCTCACCGAACCGCAGGCCGGTTCCGGCGCCGACCTGCGGTCGACGGTGGTCAGGGAGGGCGACACGTACTACCTGACCGGCGCGAAGCACCTGATCACCTTCGGGGTGCGCTGCGACTACTGGCTGCTGGCCGCACGGGTGGCCGGCAGCACCGGCCACGAGGGAACGGTGGCGCTCATGGTGCCGCGCGACGCCCCCGGGGTGACGGTCGAGGACACCTCGCAGACCATGGGCGTGGTGGGCACCGACCACGCCCGGCTCACCTTCGACCGCACTCCCGTGCCGGTGGCCCACCGCCTCGGCGCCGAGGGGGACGGCCTGGCGGTGGCCCTGGGCGGTTTTCTGACGCCGTCGCGGATCTCCGTGGCGATGAGCTGTGTGGGGCTGGCGAGCCGGGCCCAGGAGCTAGCGCTGGAGTACGCCCGCGGCCGGGTGACCTTCGGCAAGCCGCTGACCTCCCGGCAGGCCCTGCAGTTCATGCTCGCGGAGAACGAGGCCGACATCGAGGCGAGCCGTCAGCTGGCACTGCACGCGGCGCGCCGCTGGGAGGCCGGCGGGCGGGACGCGGCGAAGCTCTCCTCGATGGCCAAGCTCACGGCGGTCGACATGCTCACCCGGGTCACCGACAAGGCCCTTCAGGTGCACGGAGGTTCGGGGTACTGGAAGAGCAGCCCCATCGAGCGGGTCTACCGGGACGCACGGGCCCAACGCTTCGAGGAGGGCACCAACGAGATCCAGAAGGCGGTCGTGTTCCGGGAGCTGCTGAGCGGTGCGGAGGCCGGCCTGTGAGCCCCGTCGCCGCACCGTTCAAGGACCGGATCGTGCTGATCACCGGCGCGTCCAGGGGAATCGGCAGGGCGCTCGCGCTGACCCTGGGCCGGGCCGGTGCCACCGTGGTGGTGAACTACAAAAGGAACGCCGATCTGGCGGGCAAGACGGTGGCCGAGCTGGAGGAGGCCGGGGGCCGGGGCCTCGCCGTGCGGGCGGACGTGGAGTCGGTGGAGGGCGTCGAGGAACTGTTCGCCGCGGTGCGGGCGGAGTTCGGACGCCTCGACCACTTCGTCTCCAACGCGGCGGCCGGCGCGTTCAAGAACATCATGGATCTGAAGCCGCACCATCTGGACCGGTCGTACGCGATGAACCTGCGGCCGTTCGTGCTCGGCGCCCAACAGGCCGTCCGGCTGATGGACGACGGCGGCCGGATCGTGGCGATGTCGAGCTACGGCAGCATCCGCGCCTATCCGACGTACGCCGCGCTCGGATCGATGAAGGCGGCGCTCGAGTCCTGGGTGCGTTCCATGGCGCTGGAGTTCGCTCCGTACGGCATCAATGTGAACGCGGTGAACGGCGGGCTGATCGACTCGGACTCGCTGGAGTTCTTCTACGGTGTGCCCGGAATGCCCCGCATGGACACCGTGCTCGACCGGATCCCGAAGGGCAGGCCCGGCAGTGTCCAGGAGGTGGCGGACGCGATCACCTTCCTGCTCTCGCCCGCGTCGGAGTACGTCACCGGGCAGACGCTGGTGGTGGACGGCGGTCTGAGCGTGGTCGCCCCGCCCTTCTTCGCCGACGCCTCCGCACCCCTCAGCCTGCCCCCGCGGCCGGCCGGGGAGGGCTGAGACGGCGCTGCCCTCCGGTCCGGTCCGAACGAAAGGCCCTCAGGTGCTGAAGCACGTGTTCCGCCCCGGTGACATCGGCGGGCTGACGCTCGCCAACCGGATCGTCATGGGTGCCATGCACCTCAATCTGGAGACGCGCGAGGACGACGGCGCCGCCGTGGCGGCCTTCTACGCCGAGCGCGCCCGGGGCGGCGCCGGGCTCATCGTCACCGGAGGGTGCGCGGTGAGCCCGGAAGGCTCCGGGGGCCGGCACTACGCCCGGATCGACGACCCCGCCCGGCACCGGGCCCTCGCGGCCTGGGCGGACGCGGTCCACCGCGAGGGCGGACGCATCGCCCTTCAACTCTTCCACGCCGGGCGCTGCACCTCGGCGGCGGCGACCGGCCGCAGCCCGGTCGCGCCGTCGGCACTACCGGGCCCCTTCGGGGTGCCGCGGGCTCTGGACGAGGGCGGCATGGCGCGACTGCTCGACGCGTTCGCGGCGGGCGCGGCACGCGCCCGTGAGCTGGGCTTCGACGCGGTGGAGGTGATGGCCTCCGAAGGCTATCTGCTCAACCAGTTCCTCTCGCCGCTGACCAATCTGCGCGAGGACCGCTGGGGCGGTGACGCCCGGCGCCGGACGCGGTTCCCGCTCGCGGTGCTGGACGCCGTGCGGGCGGCGACCGGGCCGGATTTCCCCGTGCTGTTCCGGATCTCCGGCACCGACCTGATGGAGGGGTCCAGTACGGCGGACGACGTGCAGCGGTTCGCCGGACTGCTGGCCCGCGCCGGGGTCGCGGCGCTCAACGTGGGCGTCGGCTGGCACGAGTCCCGGACACCGACGGTGCAGAGCGTCGTGGAGCCGGGCGCCTGGGTCGGCCACGCCGCGCGGATCCGCCGGTCGCTGCGGCGGGCCGGGTTGTCCACCCCGGTGATCGCCTCCAACCGGATCAACCGGATGGAGCTCGCGGAGCGGGTCCTGGCCCGTGGGGACGCCGATTTCGTCTCCATGGCGCGTCCGTTCCTGGCCGACCCGGCCATCGTCCGAAAGTCCCGGCTGGTGAACGGCCCGGCACCGAATGTCTGCATCGCCTGCAACGAGGCGTGCATCGACCGCTCGCTCGGTGACGAGCCGGTCTCCTGCCTGGTCAACCCGCGCGCCGGGAGGGAGACCGAATTCCCGGTGCCCGCGCGTCGGCACGGTGCCGGGCGTGGCCGTTTCGCGGTGGTCGGCGGTGGCCCCGCCGGGCTGGAGGGCGCTCGCGCGCTGGCCTCGCTGGGGCATCGGGTGGAGCTCTTCGAGGCCGGGACGGAACTCGGCGGCCAGTTCCGGCTCGCCCGGCTCGTACCCGGCAAGGCGGACTTCGGCGCCACCGTCGGGTACTTCGCCGGCGAACTGCGCCGGCTCGGGGTGACGGTGCGTCTGAACCACCCCGTCGACGCCTCGGACGCCGAGTCGCTGCGGCGCTTCGACGGCGTGCTGGCGGCGACCGGGGTGCTCCCGCGCCCGGCCGGCCTGCCGGGCGAGTACCTGCCCCACGTCGTCGACTACCGGCGGGCGTTCGCCCACCCCGAAGCGCTGGGCGAGCGCGTCGTGGTGGTCGGCGGCGGCGGCATCGCCGTGGACCTGGCGCATCTGCTGACCCCGCGCCGCTCGGTGACGCTGCTGCGCCGGTCGGGCCGGATCGGAGAGGGCATGGGCCGCAGCACCCGCTGGGCGGTGCTTGCCGAGCTGAGGCGAGGGGGCGCCGAGTGGCTGACCGGTGTCCGCTACGAGGCGGTCCTGCCGGACGGAGTCCTGCTGACCGACGGGGACGGGGTGCGGCGGCTGCTGCCCGCCGACTCGGTGGTGATCGCGGCCGGGCAGGTCCCGGCGGACGGCCTGCGCCCGCTGCTCACCGGACTGGGCGTCCCGTACCGGCTGGTGGGCGGGGCGGCGGACGCCCGCGGCCTGAACGCCGTCCGCGCCGTCGAGCAGGGGCTGCGGGCCGCGTACGAACTCGGGGGCGAAGGCGTCCCGCCCGGGCCGCGCTCGCCGCGGCGGGTTCCGGCGCCGGGCCGCTGACACGCCGGTGGAGGGCGTCCCCCGCCGGGGGCGCCCTCCACCGGTTCCGTGCGCGTGCTCAGGCCGGGACGTCGCTTCCGGCGAGCTGCTCGACGAGCTCCGGGGGCAGTGCGGTCATCACGTCGATGAAGTCCTCGTGCGCGCCCTTCACCGCCGGTGCGGTGCCGTAGCCCAGCGCCTGCAGGTTCCACTGGAGGGCCTGCAGCCGTTCGACGTGCGGACGGCGCACCCTCTCGTAGTCCTCGATCGCCGCCGGGTTCCCGGACGTGAGGGCCGTCCCGATCGCCGCGGCCGCCGAAGCGGCCCCCTGCAGCGACTGGTTGAGTCCCTGGCCGCCGAGCGTGTGGAGCCCGTGCACGCTCTCACCGACCAGCAGCACCCGGCCGACCCGCCAGGAAGGAGCCCGCCAGAGCGAGAAGCCCAGCCGCATCACCGGCGAGGTACGGCCGTCGACCGTGCCCAGCCACTCGGACAGCTCGGGGTCGACCTCCTTGATCTGATCGGCGAGCTCGGCCGGGCCGCCCTGTTCCAGTCGCTCCTCCTGGTCCCGGGCGGGAGACCAGACAATGGCGGACGAGGGGCCCGGGGTGGGGATGGTGAAGAGGGCGCGCGGAGCCCGGTGGCGTACCAGCAGGACGGACTCGCGTCCCGGTACGTCCGGCGCCACCAGCAGCCAGGCCGGCCGGTCGAAGGACGAGACCTCCGGCCGGACGCCCACCAGGTCGCGCAGGGCGGAGTGCCGGCCGTCGGCGGCCACGGCGTAACGGGCCACGACGCGCCGCCGCGCGGGCACGCCACCGTCCTGTCCGCCGGTCCGTTCGAAGCCGAGCACGACGCGCCGGTCGTCCTGCTCCACCGAGACGACGCCCTCGCCGGTCAGCACGGTGGCCTGCGGCTGCGCGCGCAGTGCGGTGAGCAGCGCCTGGACGGTGGTCCCCGTCGGCACGGTGAGACCGTACGGCCGGGCGATCCCGGCGTGGTCGGCGTACCGCCAGCTGGAGAGCATCCCCGTACTGCCGTGGTCGTCCACGCCCAGGACCTTCCGGCCGGCCGAGGTGAGTTCCCCGTCGACGCCCGAGGCGGCCAGCAGTCCGAGTGTGGGCGGGGCCAGCAGCGGTGAGATCCCCGCCCCGGCGGCCTCGAACTCGTCCTGGGAGAAGACCAGTACGACCGCGTGGCCCGCCCGCGCGCACAGCAGCGCGCCGTACAGCGCGGTGGCTCCACCGCCGACCACGCACACGTCCGTTTCCAGGGCGCTCGGCTCGGGGTCTGATGTCTTCATCGATGGCCTCCGTACAGGCGTCGGCAGATTCGGATGCATCCTCACAGCAGTCGGCACCCTGTCGGGAGGCCGACCCGAGGGGGCCTTCCGGAGTGCCCCGCGGCCACCTCCGGGCTACCCGATGGGGCACCCCGATCGGGCGGCCCGCAGGCGTCGGCGGAACGAACCCGAGGTGACGAAGAGTCACATTCGAATCGGGGCATCGCGGGCCGCGGAGCGTACAGCGGAAGTACAGCGGAGCCGTGTTGCATTGAGAACGCAGCGAGCAGCCGATAGCCGGTCCTGCACGAACACGGGGGGTGTTTCGTTTCCTATGAGTACGTTCACAGCGGATCTTTTGAAACAATTCGCCCGCACCGACGTACCGGACGGGGTGGTGGTCCGGCACGGGCGATCCGCCGGCCGAGTCACCTCCGACGATCTCGGTCTCCTCTCCGCCGAGGAACGCGGAAAGGTCGCGGCCTTTCGCGACCCGCTACGTTCCGTGCACTACGCCACCGCGCACGCCGAGGTGCGACGGTGTCTCGCCGAAATCCTGGGGTGCGACCCGGCAAGGATCCGGTTCGGCCGGCGCGCGTGCGCCGGCTGCGGTCGCACGAGCCACGGCCGTCCCTACATCAGCAGACCGCGCACGCGCTGGGAGTTCAGTCTCTCCCGGTCCGGCCCCCACTGGGTGTGCGCCGCCGTCGAGGGCGTCCGGGTCGGGGTCGACCTGGAGCTGGTGCGTCCGATGGACGTGTCCTCGCTCACGCCCGCGATCCTGAGCGCGGACGAACGGCGCCATCTGGGCAGAGTTCCGCCGGCGCTCCGCGCCGCCGAGTTCATCCGCTGCTGGACCAGGAAGGAAGCGGTCGTCAAAGCCAGCGGAATAGGCATCGAAGCCGAACTCGGGGCGATCGACGTGGCCCCCGGACGGGCCGGCGCACGCGTGAGCCACAGGGTTGCGGGGTGCGCGTTCGAAACCTGGTCGGTCACCGACCTGCCCGTCCGAGCCGGCCTGATGTCCGCGATAGCCGTCCCAGCCCGCAGTTGATATTCCACACAGGAGGATTCCAAGTGGTGACCCGATCAGACGAGACCGGTCTCCGAATCGCGCTGATCCTGCAGAACGAGGTCCTCAGATACGGAGTCGAGGGAATGCTCCGTCTCCTTCCCGACGTCGACGACGTCGTGTGTTTCGGCACCGGTGAGGAAGCGGCGCGAGCGGGCGTCGAGACCTGCGACCTGGTGGTCATGTCCGCGGCAGAGCTCGCGACCACCGAGAACCCGGCCGCCTCCGACGGCCTGAGCGAACACCGGGTCCGGCTCCTGCTGCTGGTCGACGGCTCCGACTCGCTCGGAGTCCCGCGGACCACCCACTCGTGCGTCCAGGCCCTGATCGACTGGTCCGGGCTCACGCCACGGGTCTTCGGCGACGCCGTCTCGGACGTCATGGCCGGCAAGTTCTACGTGTCGACGGCGCTCGCCCGGCGGGTGCTGCGGCAGAACGGTCAGCCGGCCACCGAGACACAGCCCTGGGGAACACCGGGCACCGGGCTGACCCCGCGCGAGCTCCAGGTGCTCCGCCTGGTGGCCGAGGGGCTGAGCAACAAGCAGGCCGCCAGACGGCTGCAGATCTCCGAGCACGGCGTGAAGCGGCTGGTCGGCAACGTCCTGGCCAAGCTGAACTGTCCCAACCGCACGCTCGCCGTCGTCCGGGCCCTTGAGTACGGCCTGCTGCTCGAGGACCCCGGCCGTGGTACCGGCCGGGCTCTGGACGGCTCCCAGTCCGCGACACCTGTCGCCTAACCCGTGTAGGCTGGCCAGATGACCAAGCGCGTCGATCCCCGGGTGCAGCGGACCCGTGCCCTGTTGCGGGCCGCCGTCCTGGAGCTCGCCATCGAGCGCGAGCCCGAGTCCATCACCATCGCCCACGTCGCCGAGCGGGCCACCATCAATCGCGCGACGGTCTACCAGCACTACCGCGACCGCGACGAGTTGCTGCTGGACGCGATGGAGAACGAGCTGGCCGGACTGGTCGGCCTGGTCGCGCGGTGTCCCCTCGTGGTGCTGCCGCACGACATGCCGCAGGCGTTCGTCGACATACTGGACCACGTCGACGCGCACGCGGTGCTCTACCGCCGGATGCTCGGGCCGTGCGGATCGGCGCGCTTCATCAACCGCCTGCACCAGCTGGTCGCCGAGCAGGTGACGCTCCAGCTGGTCGAGGCCGGGGTCGGCGCGTCCGACTCCCCCGTCGTCGAGATGCGCGCCCACTGCGCGACCGGGGCCGTGATGGGGCTCATCACCCACTGGCTGCACGACGCGCCCGTCCACCCCGGAACGGCGGCCGCCGACGCCTGGCAGGCACTCCGCCCGCCGGACGGCGTGGCCGCTCCCTAGGTAGGGGGCATCCCCCCGTACAACGACGTCGGCCTTCAGGACCGCAACCGGGTCCTGAAGGCCGACGTCGTTCGGGCGCCCTACTTGCCGGTCTCCCGCTCGTACGCCTTGAGGACCTCGTCGGTGGGGCCGTCCATCAGCAGCTCGCCCTTCTCCAGCCACAGCACCCGGTCGCAGGTGTCCCTGATCGACTTGTTGCTGTGGCTGACCAGAAACACCGTGCCGGCCTCCTTGCGCAGCTCGCGGATGCGCTCCTCGGAGCGGATCTGGAACTTGCGGTCACCGGTGGCCAGGGCCTCGTCGATCATGAGGACGTCGTGGTTCTTGGCGGCGGCGATGGAGAAGCGCAGCCGGGCGGCCATACCGGAGGAGTACGTCCGCATCGGCAGCGTGATGAAGTCGCCCTTCTCGTTGATCCCGGAGAAGTCGACGATGCCCTGGTAGCGCTCGCGGATCTCCTCGCGGGACATGCCCATCGCGAGTCCGCCGAGCACCACGTTGCGCTCGCCGGTCAGATCGCTCATCAGCGCCGCGTTCACGCCGAGCAGCGAGGGCTGCCCGTCCGTGTACACCTTGCCGTGCTCGGTCGGCAGCAGTCCCGCGATGGCCCGCAGCAGGGTGGACTTGCCGGAGCCGTTGGTGCCGATGAGGCCGATGGCCTCGCCCCGGTAGGCGGTGAAGGAGACACCGCGCACGGCGTGCACCTTGCGGACCCCGCGCGCCTCGCCCTTGCCGCGGCGCAGTATCCGGCTCAGTGCCACGGTGGCGCTGCCCTTGCCACCGCCGCCGCCGTTGACGCGGTACACGATGTGCACCCCGTCGGCGATCACGGTGGGGACGCGCCCCGCGGAGTTCTGCTCAGCCACGGCCGTACCGCTCCTCTGCCTTCCAGAAAAACACGAAGCCCGCGAGGCCGACCACGACCGCCCAGGCCAGACCCACCACCCAGACGTGCGCCGGCAGGTTGTCCGAGCCGTAGCCGTCGATCATCGCGAAGCGGATCAGGTCCATGTAGATGGCCGCCGGGTTGTACTGGAGCACATCGGTGATCCAGGCCGGCTGGTCGGCCAGCATCTCCTTGATCGAGAACATGACGCCGGAGGCGTACATCCAGGTCCGCATGATGAACGGCATCAGCTGGGCCAGGTCGGGCGTCTTGGCCCCGAGCCTGGCCATGATCAGCGCCAGGCCGGTGTTGAAGAGGAACTGCAGGGCCAGCGCCGGGAGCACCAGCAGCCAGGACAGCGAGGGGTAGCTGCCGAAGCCGACGGTCACCGCGACCAGCACGATCATCGAGTACAGCAGCTGCTGGAGCTGCTGGAGCGAGAACGAGATGGGCAGCGAGGCCCGGGGGAAGTGCAGCGCCCGCACCAGCCCCAGGTTGCCGGAGATGGCCCGGACCCCGGCCATCACCGAACTCTGGGTGAAGGTGAAGACGAACACCCCGGTGACCAGGAAGGGGATGAAGACGTCCGAGCCCATCCCCCGCTTGGTGCCGAGGATGAGACCGAAGATGACGAAGTACACCCCGGCGTTCAGCAGCGGGGTGGCCACCTGCCACAGCTGGCCCAGCTTGGCCTGGCTGTACTGGGCGGTCAGCTTGGCCCGGGAGAACGCCAGGATGAAGTGGCGGCGCCCCCACAGCTGGCGCACGTACTCGACGAGTCCGGGGCGGGCGCCGCTGACCGCCAGACCGTACTTCGCGGCCAGCTCGGCGGCGCCCAGGCCGTCGTCGGCGGATGGCGGGGTGCTCAGCGCAACAGCACCGTCGTGGGTTGTGTCACTCACCAGTTGAAACTCTCGTATTCGGAACGCGCGGTCGTTCACGGGCGCGGCACAGGGGCGGACAGGGTCCCGGCAGAAGTATCTACGCCTCATGGTCCCAGAGGCGAACCTCTCAGATCACGGGAGGGCGGCCGAGTCTGGTCAGCCGCCACACCGTACGCCACTTCATCGGACGGCGCGGTCCGCAGGGGGTCGTCCAGCCTTCCCGGAAGCCACCGAACCATGCCTTCAGCGCGGGGCCCGAGGGGCGGCGGAGCAGGGTCAGCAGCATCCAGACGCCCAGGTACACCGGGACGAGCGGCGCCGGCAGATTGCGGCGGGCCAGCCAGACCCGGTTGCGGGCCACCATGCGGTGGTAGACCGCGTGCCGGGACGGGGCGGTGGTGGGGTGGTTGAGGACCATGTCCGCGCGGTAGTCGATCAGCCACCCGGCGTCGAGCGCCCGCCAGGCGAGGTCGGTCTCCTCGTGCGCGTAGAAGAAGTCGCCCGGCAACGGGCCGACCTCGGCGATGACCCGGGTACGGACGGCGTTGGCGCCGCCGAGGAAGGTCGTCACCCGCGAGGAGCGCATCGGATCGGCGGCGCGGAGCCTCGGGACGTGCCGACGCTGGGTCTCGCCCGTGTCCGGGTCGGCGATCCGGAAGCTGATGATGCCCAGCCGGGCATCGGCCTCGAACGCCTTCCGGCACAGTTCGGCGGTGTCCGTACGCGGCAGGTGCCCGTCGTCGTCGAGGAACAGCAGCGCGTCGACGTCGGCGCCGGAGGGCCCGAAGGCCTCGATGCCCACGTTGCGGCCGCCGGGGATGCCGAGGTTCTCCGGCAGCTCGACGGTGCGCACGCCTGCGGGGACGTCCGGGACGGGTGAGCCGTTGCCGACGACGACCACCTCGATCCGGTCGCCCTCCTGCGCGGCGACCGAATCGAGGAGGGCCCGCAGTTCGGCGGGGCGGTTGCCCATCGTGATGATGACCGCGCCGAGTTTCATGGGGGAACTCACTTGAGCCTGCTCGATGCCAGGACCGACACGAGGTGGAGGAGCGTCTGGAGCAGCGCGATGCCGGCCAGCACCGCCACCGCGAGACGGCTGAAGAACAGATCGTCGCGGACGGCGTCCAGCACGGCCGCGACCAGGATCACCAGGGACGCCTCGACACAGAGGATCAGCCGGTGGAACTTGAGCGCGCCCGCGGCCCGGCGCGCCAGCGCCATGCCGGAGGAGCGCGGCTCCGAGGCCGATTCCTTGACGGGCGGCAGTCCGCCCTGGTGGCGCGCGACGCCGACGAGGTCGGTCTCGGCCTTGATCAGGATGGCGCCCAGGGCGGCCAGGGTGCCCAGGAAGGCCCAGAGCCAGTCGATGCGCCCGCTGCCCCACAGATCGGCGGCGCGCAGGCCGAAGCCGACCAGCACGGCCGCGTCGCACAGATAGGCGCCGACGCGGTCCAGGTAGACCCCGCCCAGCGAGAACTGCTTCTTCCAGCGCGCCAGCTCGCCGTCCACACAGTCCAGCAGCAGATAGAGCTGGACCATGAGGACGCCGAGCAGTGCGCCGGGGATGCCCGGCACGAGCAGGGCCGGGGCGGCGAGCACACCGGCGACGGTCATCAGATAGGTGAGCTGGTTGGGCGTCACCTTCGTGTTCACCAGGTACCGGTCCACGCGCAGGGAGACCTCGCGCATGTATATCCGGCCCGCCCAGTGCTCGCCGCTGCGCCGGTCCTTGACCCCCGGCGGGTGAACGACCGGGCGGAGTTCAGCTACTGATGGTCTTGGCATAGTCGGCGTACGCGTCCCTGATCTGGTCGGTGGAGAGGTTGAGGTGTTCCAGGACCGTGAAGCGTCCCGGACGGGTCTGCGGGGCGTACTCGACGGCCTGCACGAACTCGTCGGCGCTGAAGCCGATCTCCTCGGGCAGGACCGGCAGGCCGTGCCGGCGCAGGACCTCGGCGAAGAGCCCGGACTCGTCCCTGGCGCCGCGCAGGTGCATGGCGAAGGCGGCACCGAGGCCGACCTGCTCGCCGTGGCTGGCGGCCCGCCGGGGGAAGAGCAGGTCGAAGGCGTGGCTGATCTCGTGGCAGGCGCCGGACGAGGGCCGGGTGTCGCCGCTGATGGAGATGGCGATGCCGGAGAGGACCAGCGACTCCGCGAGGACGGTGAGGAACTCGTCGTCGGCGACGGTGCCGGGGTGGCGCAGGACGGCCTCGCCCGCGGTACGGGCCATGGCGGCGGCCAGTCCGTCGACCGGCTCGCCGTTGACCCGGTGCGAGAGCTCCCAGTCGGCGATCGCGGAGATGTTGGAGATCGCGTCGCCGACGCCGGAGCGGACGAAGCGGTCCGGGGCCTCGCGGATGACGGAGAGGTCGATGACCATGGCGATCGGCATCGGGACCCCGTAGGAGCCCCGGCCGTTGTCGTTGTCCAGGGTGGCGACGGGCGAGCAGAGGCCGTCGTGGGCCAGGTTGGTGGCGACCGAGACCAGCGGCAGGCCGACCCGGGCCGCGGCGTACTTCGCCACGTCGATGATCTTGCCGCCGCCGAGGCCGACCACGGCGTCGTAGCGCTTGCCCTTGATGTCGTCCGCGAGCTGCACGGCGGCATCGATGTCACCGGAGGCCACGCAGTACCAGTCGGCGCCCGGCAGGGCGGGGGCCAGCTTCTCGCGCAGCGCCAGTCCGGAGCCGGCGCTGATCGCGATGGCGAGCTTGCCGGAGCCGGAGATCCGCTGGTCGACCAGGAGGCCGGCCAGATCGTCCATGGCGCCCCGGCTGATGTCGACGAAGACCGGGGAGGGGATGAGTCGGGTCAGTACCGGCATGCGATCTCCCGGCCCTTGGCGAGGTCCTCGTGGTTGTCGATCTCGACCCACGTCACGTCGCCGATCGGCTGCACGTCGACCTTGAAGCCGCGATTGACCAGCTCCTGGTAGCCGTCCTCGTAGTAGAGGTCGGAGTCGCGCTCGAAGGTGGCCCTGAGGGCGTCGGCCAGCTCCTCGGCCGCCTCGGCCTCGATGAGGGTGACGCCGATGTACTCGCCGGTGGCCTCGGCCGGGTCCATCAGCTTGGTGATCCGGCGGACGCCCCTGCCGTCCTCGACGACGACCTTCATCTCCTCGTCGGCGAGCTGCTTCACCGTGTCGAGGGCGAGGATGATCCCCTTGCCCTCGCCGCGGGCGGCGAGCAGCGTCTTCTCGACGGAGACCGGGTGCACGGTGTCGCCGTTGGCGAGGATCACGCCGCGCTTCAGCACGTCACGGGCGCACCACAGGGAGTAGGCGTTGTTCCACTCCTCGGCCTTGTCGTTGTCGACGAGGGTGAGCTTCAGACCGTACGTCGCCTCCAGCTCCTCCTTGCGCGCGTAGACGGCCTCCTTGCGGTAGCCGACGACGATCGCGGCCTCGGTGAGACCGATCTCGGCGAAGTTGGCGAGGGTGAGGTCGAGGACCGTTCTGTCGCCGTCGACGGGCACGAGGGCCTTGGGGAGCGTGTCGGTGTAGGGGCGCAGCCGCCGCCCTGCGCCGGCTGCCAGTACGAGGCCGATCATGCGGGTTCTCCTTCGTCGTGGACGGCGGGTGCCCCGGAGGACACCCAGAAGCGGATGGACTCCACGAGCACGACGAGCGCGACGGCCACCGCGAGGACGGTGAGGGCCGTGGTGAAGTCGGAGGGTGCCGTGAGGACGGCGGCGAGGACGGTCACCACCAGGGTCCGGCCCTCGTGTCCGCCGATGGTGCGCACCAGCCACGCGGGCGGGGCTCCGGAGCCGCCCCGGATGCGGTACACCGTGTCGTAGTGGTGGTAGGCGACGGCCGCGACCAGGCCGAAGGCCGCGGGGAGCGCCCCGTCGACGTCGCTGCGGGCGGCCAGGATCAGGATCGTGCAGTACTCCGCCGCCCGGAAGACCGGGGGCACGAGCCAGTCGAGCGCGCCCTTGAGGGGGCGGGCCACGGCTATGCCGGAGCAGACGGCGTAGAACGCGGCGGCGATGATCGTCTGGCGGCTGCCGAAGGGCTGCTGGAGCGCGGCGGCGATCAGGGCGCCGGTCCCGACGAGCGCGACGACCGGGGCGGTCCAGGCACCGCCGATCCTCGGCGCGCGGGCGGCCACCAGTTCGGCGACGGGCCCGGAGTCGGCGAGGTCCGCGAGGGCACGGGCGGCGCGGTCGGTGCGCCGGGCCCGCCGGGTCACGGAGCGCAGCAGCCGTCCCGCCGTGGTGTAGCAGGCGGCGAAGGCGCAGCCGACGAGCAGGGCGTAGAAGACGACGCGCGGGGTGGTGAGGGCGGTGAGCACGGCGATCATCGCCCAGCGTTCGCCGATCGGGAGCACGATCATGCGGCGCACCCAGACCGTCCAGCCGACGCTGTCGAGCTTGTCGGAGAGGGCGGCGGTGGGGCTGCTGTTCGCGACCGCGTCGTGGTTGGCCTCGTTGAACGAGAAGTCGATGATGTGCCGGCAGGACTGGAGGACCATCGCGCCGAGCGCCAGGGCCCAGACGTCGTCCCCGCCGCGTGCGGCGCCGAGGGCCAGGCCCGCGTAGTACGCGTACTCCTTGGCCCGGTCGAAGGTGGCGTCCAGCCAGGCGCCCATCGTGGAGTACTGCAGGGAGTAGCGGGCGAGCTGCCCGTCGGTGCAGTCCAGCACGAAGGAGAGGAGGAGCAGGATCCCGGCGGCGACGTATCCGCCGCGGGTGCCGGTGGCCGCGCAGCCGGCCGCGATCAGCGCGGTGAGCAGCGAGGCGGTGGTGACCTGGTTCGGGGTGAGCCCGCGGCGCGCGCACCAGCGGGCGAGGTAGCGCGAGTACGGGCTGATGCAGTACGTGGTGAAGAAGCCGTCGCGGGCCTTCACGGCGCTGCGCAGCCGCACCGCCTCGTCGTCGACCTCGGCCACCCGGTCCCGTGCGGCGGCGCGGGCGGGCTCGTCGGCCGGCACGGCGGCGACCAGGGTGCCCAGCTCCGGGCGCTGGACCGCGGTGCCCTCGGCGTCCATGGTGGCGGCCAGCCGGCCGGGCACCGTGCGGTCGGTGACCACGGCGGTGGCTCCGGGCGGGCCCGCGGGAACGCCCGCGCCCACCGCCTCGGTGGTGGTGCGCAGGGCGCTGACCAGGGCGGCACGCGCCTCGGGCTGCACGGTGAGCGCCCCGGGGACGGCGGCGGCGGGGAAGCGCGGGTCGGTGAGTCCGAGCCGCAGGGCGTGGACGTGCCCGACGAAGCGGGGGTCGACGAGGGCGACGCGGTGACCGGCGGGGACCTCGGAGAGCAGTGCCGCCGCCCGGGACACGTCGGGGGCGGTCTGGACGTCGAAGCCCAGCGACCGCAGATCGTCCTGGAGCGGGGATCCGGGTACCGGGGCACCGGTGAGAATGGCGGTCGACAGACGAACTCACTCCTTGGTGCTGACACGGGTCGGCGCGCGACAGCGCGGCCTGGATACGGCCGGCGGCATGTCGGCAGAGGCTATCGGATGAACGGAAGCGGGAGTTCACTGCCCGTTTGTGCTCCGTTCGGGGTGGACCGACATCATGCGACCGCGTCCGCGATCATCATGGTCGATGGCCGCCTCGGCTGACAAAACGCGGGGGCGGGGGCCCGTCCGGCGTCTCGTAGTCTGGCCCGCATGACATGGCTGATCACTGGCGGAGCGGGATACATCGGGGCCCATGTGGTGCGGGCGATGCGGGAGGCCGGGGAGCGGGTGGTCGTCCTGGACGATCTGTCCACGGGCCGCCCGGAGCGGCTGCCGGACGGGGTCGAGCTGGTCCGCGGCTCGGTCTCCGACCGTGCGCTGCTGGACCGGGTGCTGACCGGGCACGCGGTGAGCGGTGTGGTGCATCTCGCAGCGAAGAAGCAGGTCGGGGAGTCGGTGGAGCGTCCGCTGCACTACTACCGGGAGAACGTGACGGGGCTGACCGTCCTGCTGGAGGCGGTCGTCGCCGCGGGTGTGCGCAGCTTCCTGTTCTCCTCGTCGGCGGCGGTGTACGGCGTCCCCGCCGCCGAGCTGATCACCGAGGAGGAGCCCTGCGTCCCGATCAACCCGTACGGCGAGACGAAGCTCGCCGGTGAGTGGCTGGTGCGGGCGGCGGGGCGGGCGCACGGGCTGTCCACCGGCTGTCTGCGCTATTTCAACGTGGCGGGTGCCGCCGAGCCGGGTCTCGCGGACCTGGGTGTGTTCAATGTGATCCCGATGTTCTTCGACCGGCTGACCCGGGGCGAGGGGCCCCGGATCTTCGGGGACGACTACCCCACGCCCGACGGCACCGGCATCCGCGACTACATCCACGTGGCGGACCTGGCCGACGCGCACCTCACCGTCGCCCGTCGGCTGGCGGCACGGGACGAGCCCGGCGACCTGACCGTGAACATCGGCCGGGGCGAGGGCGTCTCGGTGCGGGAGCTGGCGGATCTGGTGGCGGAGGTCACCGGGCTCACCACGGAGCCGGTGGTCGGACCGCGGCGTCCCGGTGACGCCGCGAAGGCGGTCGCCTCGTGCGACCGGATCTCCGGGGAGCTGGGCTGGAAGGCCCGGCGCGGGGTGCGCGACATGGTGGAGTCGGCCTGGGAGGGCTGGCGGCTGCACCATCCGCCGACGGTGGCGCGCTGACCGGTCCGGGGTGCCCGCACTCCTCTGACCTGGGGACATTTCCGCAGGTCAGAGGAGTTGATAACCGTGTTCAGTGCCGTGTTGCCCCATACCCCCCACCCGTAGTTGACTGAACCGGGTCCGGGCGGTTCCGTCCGGTTTCCGCAGACGACCGGGAGGCGTCCTCATGGGGGCAGGGCACGATCACGGACACGCGCACGGCGGGCCGCCGCCCACCGGCACGGCGGCGGCCGCGCACAAGGGGCGGCTGCGGATCGCGCTGGCCATCACCCTGGGCGTGACGGTGCTGGAGGTCGTCGGGGGCGTGCTGTCGGGTTCGCTCGCGCTGATCGCCGACGCGGCGCACATGGCGACCGACTCGCTGGGTCTGGGCATGGCGCTGCTGGCGATCCACTTCGCCAACCGGCCGGCCGGGCCGAACCGCACCTTCGGCTACGCCCGCGCCGAGATCCTGGCCGCCCTGGCCAACTGTCTGCTGCTGCTGGGGGTGGGCGGCTTCCTGCTCTACGAGGCGGTGGACCGCTTCATCACCCCCACCGAGACCCGGGGCGGGCTGACGATCGCCTTCGCCGTGGTGGGTCTGGTCGCCAACATGGTGTCGCTGTCGCTGCTGATGCGGGGGCAGAAGGAGAGCCTCAATGTGCGGGGCGCCTATCTGGAGGTGCTCGCCGACACCCTCGGCTCGGTGACGGTGCTGGTCTCGGCGGGCGTCATCATGGCGACCGGCTGGCAGGCGGCGGACCCGGTCGCCTCGCTGGTGATCGGGCTGATGATCGTCCCGAGGACGGTGAAGCTGCTCCGCGAGACGCTGAACGTGCTGCTGGAGGCGGCTCCCCCCGGGGTCGACATGGCGGAGGTGCGCGACCACATCACGGCCCTGCCCGGGGTGCTGGACGTCCACGATCTGCACGCCTGGACGATCACCTCGGGGATGCCGGTGCTCTCCGCCCATGTGGTGGTCCAGCAGGACTTCCTCGACTCGGTGGGGCACGAGAAGCTGCTGCACGAACTGCAGGGCTGCCTCGGCGACCATTTCGACGTGGAGCACTGCACCTTCCAGCTGGAGCCGAGCGGCCACGCGGAGCACGAGGCCCGGCTCTGCCACTGACGGCCGCCGCCCCGGTCCGCGGGGGCCCGGCGTGTAGGGTTTCGCGGACGCGCCGTTCACCTTCGGCGGTGCGGGACCTCTGCTCCGCACGACCTGACGCCGTGTCCGGTCCCGCCTCCTCGCGTCGGCGTACGGAACCGGACATGCCTGGACCCGAAGTACGGACAAGCCGCTTTTGTACGGCAGACTGGGCCGGACTCGACGGGACCGGCACACGGGCGCCGGACCACGGGGGCGTCTGAACACATGCGAAGGATGGGTATGCCGACCACACCAGCCACCGCGGCGAACACCTCGTCGGACAGCGCAGCAGAAGCGATCATGCTCGAACTGGTCGACGAGAACGGCACCACCATCGGCACGGAGGAGAAGCTGGCCGCGCACCTCGCGCCCGGCCTGCTGCACCGGGCGTTCTCCGTGTTCCTCTTCGACGAGAAGGGGCGGCTGCTCCTCCAGCGCCGCGCGCTCGGCAAGTACCACTCCCCCGGTGTCTGGTCCAACACCTGCTGCGGTCACCCGTACCCGGGCGAGGCGCCCTTCGCCGCCGCCGCCCGGCGCACGTACGAGGAGCTGGGGGTCTCGCCCGCGCTGATGGCCGAGGCGGGCACGGTGCGCTACAACCACCCGGATCCCGCCTCCGGGCTGGTCGAGCAGGAGTTCAACCACCTCTTCGTGGGCCTGGTGCGGGAGCTGCCGCGGCCGGATGCGGAGGAGGTGGGCGAGACGGTGTTCGTGACGGCCGGGGAGCTGGCCGAGCGGCATGCCGAGGGCCCGTTCTCCGCGTGGTTCATGACCGTGCTGGACGCCGCCCGTCCGGCGATCAGGGAGCTGACGGGACCGTCCGCCGGCTGGTAGGACGCGGGGGCCGCGGCGGCGGGGTCAGGGGAGCGTGCGGAGCGGCAGCGCCGCCCAGATGATCTTCCCGCCGCTCGCGGTGTGCTCCACGTCGCAGCTGCCGCCCGCCTCGCGGGTGATCTCCCGGACCAGCAGCAGCCCGCGTCCGCCGGTCTGCGCGTAGTCCGTCTCCAGGGCCGTGGGGCGGTAGGGGTGGTTGTCCTCCACCGCGACCCTGATCCACTCGGCGTTCACGGCGACCTCGACCGCCAGCTCCGGGGAGAGGAGCGCGGCGTGCTTCACCGCGTTCGTCACCAGCTCCGAGACGATGAGCAGCAGGCCCTGGGCGATGTCCTCGTCCAGGGGCACGCCCTGGCGTGCCAGCAGATCGCGCACCGCGTGCCGGGCCCGGGGTACGGAGGCGTCGGTGGCCGGGGCCGTGAAGCGCCAGACCCCCTCGTACGACACGGGCCGGGCGGGGACACTCCCGCGGCTCTCCATAGTCCGGTACCCGCTCTCGCCTCGATGGTGACTGCACGTCGAGTACAGGGTGCGGGGCGTAGTCGGGCCGGTCCGTCCTACTGAACAGAAGTCGACTTATATCGACGTGATTTGGTCGACTTCTTCCGGGCCCATCAGCTTTCCGACCGCTTCTGCTCTTCTTCTGTTCCTGCGTCGGGGCCGGTGCCGTCGGGGGTCATCTGCTCCGAGACGAGCGAGACGATCTGCCGGCCGCCCACTCCGACGGCGATGAGCCCGAGTCCGTCGAAGAGCAGGGCCAGCGAGAAGAAGCAGCCCAGGACGTAGAGGCTGCTGTGCGGCCAGTCGAAGAGGACCAGCAGCCCCAGCAGCAGCCCGAAGGCACCCTGGAGCAGCGTCCAGCCGAACTGGGGGCCGCGCACCACCACACTGCCGACGAGGCGGAACACCCCGCCGGTCAGGAAGAGCAGCGCGGCGAACATCGTCAGGGCCTCGGCGGTGCCGTGCGGATGGCGGATGACGACGACACCGGCCGCGATGTTCAGCGCCGCGACCACCACGCCGAGCCAGAAGTAGCTGGTGCCGCGCGACTGCACGGCGTGCACCAGACCGACCAGGCCGCCGATGAGCAGCAGCCAGCCGAAGAGGATCATCGAGGTGAGCGTCGCCACGCCCGTGTAGACGAGCCCCACCAGTCCGGCGACGACGAGAAGGATGCCGAGCAGGGCCAGACCGCCGAAACTGCGGTGGAGCCTCCTGCCCTCTTTCACCGGATCGGCCACGGCGTACTCCTCAGGGTGCGTACCTGCTTCGCGACCCCTTCCTGATCATAGGTTCGGGGGCGGTGGATAGCATCCGGCCCATGGACCGTACGGAACCCCGGCTGGAGCACGCCGTCGCGGACGGCGTCGCCACCGTCGTGATCAGCAACCCCGCCAAGCGCAACGCGATGACGGCGGCGATGTGGCGGTCGCTGCCGGTGCTCCTGGAGAAGCTGGCCGCCGACGCCTCCGTGGGTGCCCTGGTGCTGACCGGGGCCGGGGAGACCTTCTGCGCGGGGGCGGACATCTCCTCGCTGCGCGATCGCTCGGAGGAGCCGCAGGCGCTGGCCGTGGCGGCCGAGGAGGCGCTCGCCGCGTTCCCGCTGCCGACGCTCGCCGCGGTGCGCGGCTACTGCGTGGGCGGCGGCAGCCAGCTCGCCGCCGCCTGTGATCTGCGGTTCGCGCGGGAGGGCGCGTCGTTCGGGGTCACCCCGGCCCGGCTGGGCATCGTCTACCCCTCCTCGTCCACCCGCCGGCTGGTCGCGCTGACCGGCCCGGCGACCGCGAAGCACCTGCTGTTCTCCGGTGAACTGATCGACGCCGGGCGGGCGCTGCGGACCGGGCTGGTGGACGAGGTGCTGCCGGCCGACGCGTTCGACCGGCGGGTCGGGGAGTACGCCCGCACGCTGGTCTCCCGCTCGCGGCTGACCCAGGCCGCGGCCAAGGAGTTCGCCGCGGGGCGGGCGGACCGGGACGCGTACTGGACGGAGCAGGCCCGCCGGTGCGGGGACACCGCGGAGGGGGTCGCGGCCTTCCTGGAGCGCCGCACCCCGCGTTTCACCTGGCCCGCGGGCGCCCCGGAGGGCGGTCCGCTCACCGCAGGATGAAGCGGCTCCTCGCCCGCCACTCCTCGACCAGCTCGGCGGGTGCCTTCGCCGGGGACCCGGCGTCGTAGGGCGGCTGCGGATCGTACTCGGTGAGCAGCTGGACGGCCTGGGCGTGCCGCTCGCCCGCGATCCGGCCGAGCAGGGTCAGCCCCATGTCGATGCCGGAGGAGACCCCCGCGGCGGTGACGTACTTGCCGTCGGTGACCACGCGCTCCCCGGTCGGTTCGGCGCCGTACGCCTTCAGCGTGTCCAGGGCCAGCCAGTGGGAGGTGGCGCGGCGTCCGGTCAGCAGTCCGGCGGCGGCCAGGAGCAGGGAGCCGGTGCAGACGGACGTCGTCCAGGTGCTGGCGGCGTCGGCCCGGCGCAGCCAGCCGAGCAGGGCCTCGTTCTCCATCTGGGCGTCCTGTCCGGGGCCACCGGGGACGATCACCAGATCGGGGTCCGGGACCTCGTCCAGCGTCCGGTCGGCGACCAGCGCCAGACTTCCGTTGTCGGTGCGCACCGGCCCCGCGGTCCCGGCGACGAAGGCGGTCTCGGCACCGGGGGCGCGGGACAGGATCTCGTACGGTCCGACGGCGTCCAGGGCCGTGAAGCGGTCGAAGAGGAGGATGGCGATCCGCATGGGTGGCTGCCTGCCTTTCGGTGGGTCCTCCGGTCAGTGACCGGGGTGGTCGGTGGCGGCGGGCGGGCCGCCCGCCGGACGGGGGCTGAAGCGCCGCCGGTATTCGGCGGGGCCGGTGCCGAGCGCCCTGAGGAAGGCCCGGCGCATCGCCTCGGGTGTGCCGTAGCCGCTGGCGCGCGCGATGCCGGCGACACCGTCGGTGGTGTCCTCCAGCAGACGGCGCGCGGCTTCGAGACGGATCCGGTCGACGTAGCGGCCGGGGGTGGTGCCGGTCTCGTCCCGGAAGGCGCGGGCGAAGTGGCGCGGCGAGAGCCGGGCGCGGGCGGCGAGGGCCTCCACGGAGAGGTCGGCGGCCGGGTGCTCGGTGATCCAGTGCTGGACCTCGCGCAGCGGTTCGCGGCGGGCGGTCTGGGCGGTGAGCTGGGCGCTGAACTGGGACTGGTTGCCGGGCCTGCGCAGGAAGACCACGAGGTGGCGGGCGACCGCCAGGGCGACGTCCCGGCCGTGGTCCTCCTCGACGAGCGCCAGGGCGAGATCGATGCCCGCGGTGACCCCGGCGGAGGTGGCGATCCTGCCGTCGCGGACGAAGATCGGTTCGGGATCGACCTCGACGTCCGGGTAGGTGCGGGCGAGATGGTCGCAGACGCTCCAGTGGGTGGTGGCCCGGTGTCCGTCGAGCTGGCCGGCGGCGGCGAGCAGCAGTGCCCCGCTGCACACGGAGACCAGCCGCTCGGGCCGCGGCCCGTGGGCGCGGAGCCAGTCGACCAGCGCCGGTTCGGGGGCGCGGGTGCCCTGCCCGCCGGGGACGAGCAGGGTGTGCGGGGTCGCGGCACCGGCCAGCGAGCCGTCGGGCACCAGGGTCAGCCCGCTCGACGTGCGGACCGGGGCGCCGTCGGCCGAGGCGGTGCGCAGCGCGTAGGAGATGCCGGGGAAGCGGGCGGCTCCGGCGAAGACCTCCATGGGGCCGGTCACGTCGAGGCTCTGGACGCCGTCGAAGAGGACGACCAGGACGGTGCGCTGGTTCATGCACGCCATCCTCCGGGGGCCCGCGGATGGCCGCAATGACGGTCCTCCCACCTTTTCTGCCATGTCGGGGCGGGGCGCAGGTCACGTCCGTCCAGGGGTTCCGGGCCGTACCGACCAGTCGGTAACGTGCGGGTATGAGTACTCTGCCGCCCCGCGCCGGACGCCGCTGCCACAACGCCCTCAACCCGTTCCACTCGACGCTCTACTTCTCGCCCGATCTGGCGAAGGAGCTGGCGGCCATCGGGATAGCCGACCCGTCCGCCGCCTACTTCGCGACGCGGGCCGCCCCGCTCGGCGCCGTCGGCGCGGGCACGGTCACCGCCGCCTTCTACAACTTCAACCACGCCTTCGTCTCCCGGCACGTGCCCGCCGTCTGGGACCTCGCCTCCCCCGAAGCGGTCCTCGCGGCCCGGCTGCGCGCCGCCGACACGACGCTGCGCCGGCTGCTCGGCGACGAGACGGTCGCCTCCCCCGAGATGGCCGAGGCCGCCGAGCTGGCCCTGCGCGCCACCGAGGGCTGCACCCGGCACGCCCGGCCGCTGTACGGGGCGCTCGCCGATCTCCCGGTGCCGGACGAACCGCACCTGGCCTACTGGCACGCGGCGACCCTGCTGCGCGAGCACCGGGGCGACGGCCATCTCGCCGCGCTCCTCACCGCCTCCCTCGATCCACTGGAGGCGCTGGTCAGCCACACCGCCACGGGCAAGGGCATGGCCCCGCGCTGGCTGCTGGCGAGCCGGGGCTGGCGGCGCACCGACTGGGACGCCGCCTGCGAGCGGCTGCGCGGACGCGGATACCTCACCGCCGAGGGCACGCTGACGGAGGAGGGCGCGGCGATGCGGACCGCCCTGGAGGAGACCACGGACCGGCTGGACCTGGCCCCGTACGAGCATCTGGGCGGAGCGGGCACGGCCCGGCTGACCGAGCTGGGCCGGGGGTTCCTGGAGACCGTGCTGGCCGCCGGGGCGTTCCCGGTGGAGGCCACCGGCTGACCGGACCTGGGGCGTGTCCGGGTCGGTCGGGCGACACGGCACCCGGCCACCCGGCACAATGCAGGCGAGTGGCTCCGGGGGCCGGTCGCACGGCCGGCCCCCGGGCCCGACCAGCACAGCCAGCAGGAGAAGGCGAGTCGGTAGAACCGTGACGATGTCCATCGAAGGCAGGATCGCCGAGGAACTCGGCGTACGGGAGCGACAGGTGAGGGCGGCCGTCGAGCTGCTCGACGGCGGTTCGACCGTTCCGTTCATCGCGCGCTACCGCAAGGAAGCGACCGAGATGCTGGACGACGCCCAGCTGCGCACGCTGGAGGAGCGGCTGCGCTATCTGCGGGAGCTGGAGGAGCGGCGCACGGCGGTCCTGGAGTCCGTACGCGAGCAGGGCAAGCTCGACGAGGCGCTGGAGGCCCGGATCCGGGCGGCCGACACGAAGGCGCGCCTGGAGGACATCTATCTGCCGTTCAAGCCGAAGCGGCGGACCAAGGCCCAGATCGCCCGCGAGGCCGGTCTCGAACCGCTGGCCTCGGGGCTGCTCGACGACCCGTCGGTGGACCCGCTCGCCGCGGCGGCCGCCTTCGTGGACGCGGACAAGGGCGTCGCGGACGCGGCGGCGGCCCTGGAGGGGGCCCGTGCCATCCTCACCGAGCGCTTCTCGGAGGACGCCGACCTGATCGGCGAGATGCGCGAGCGGATGTGGTCGCGCGGGCGGCTGGTGGCCCGGGTCCGGGAGGGCAAGGAGGAGGCCGGCGCCAAGTTCGCCGACTACTTCGACTTCGCGGAGCCGTTCACCGCGCTGCCCTCGCACCGGGTGCTGGCGATGCTCCGGGGCGAGAAGGAGGACGTCCTCGATCTGGTCCTGGAGCCGGAGGAGCCGTCCGAGACGCCCGGCCCGTCCTCGTACGAGAACATGGTCGCCCGGCGCTTCGGCGTCGGCGACCGGGGGCGGCCCGGCGACAAGTGGCTGGGCGACACGGTGCGCTGGGCCTGGCGGACACGGATCCTGGTGCACCTCGGCATCGACCTGCGGCTGCGGCTGCGCACGGCGGCGGAGGACGAGGCGGTGCGCGTCTTCGCGTCCAACCTGCGGGACCTGCTGCTCGCCGCGCCGGCCGGGACCCGGGCCACGCTGGGGCTCGACCCCGGTTTCCGCACCGGCGTGAAGGTCGCCGTCGTGGACGCGACGGGCAAGGTCGTCGCCACCGACGTCATCCACCCGCACGTCCCGGCCAACAAGTGGGACCAGTCGCTGGCGACCCTGGAGCGGCTGGCGCGCGAGCACCACGTCGACCTCATCGCCATCGGCAACGGCACGGCGTCCCGCGAGACGGACAAGCTCGCCGGTGAGCTGTGCGCGAAGCATCCCGAGCTGAAGCTCACCAAGGTGATGGTCTCGGAGGCGGGCGCCTCGGTGTACTCCGCCTCGGCCTTCGCCTCGCAGGAACTCCCGGACATGGACGTGTCGTTGCGCGGCGCCGTGTCGATCGCGCGCCGGCTCCAGGACCCGCTGGCCGAACTGGTGAAGATCGACCCCAAGTCCATCGGGGTCGGGCAGTACCAGCACGACCTGTCCGAGGTGAAGCTGTCGCGTTCGCTGGACGCGGTCGTCGAGGACTGTGTGAACGGGGTCGGGGTCGACGTCAACACCGCGTCGGCGCCGCTGCTCTCGCGGGTCTCCGGCATCGGCACCGGGCTCGCCGAGAACATCGTGGCGCACCGCGACGCCAACGGCCCGTTCCGCTCCCGCAAGGGCCTCAAGGACGTGGCCAGGCTCGGCCCGAAGGCGTACGAGCAGTGCGCGGGCTTCCTGCGGATCCGGGGCGAAGACCCGCTGGACGCCTCCAGCGTGCACCCGGAGGCGTACCCGGTGGTGCGCGCGATGGTGAAGCGGACCGGCGCGGACGTCGCGGCGCTGATCGGCAACACCCGGACGCTGCACTCGCTGCGGGCCGAGGACTACGTGGACGAGAGGTTCGGGCTGCCGACCGTCAACGACATCCTCAAGGAGCTGGAGAAGCCGGGCCGCGACCCCCGGCCCGCCTTCAGGACGGCCACGTTCAAGGAGGGCGTCGAGAAGATCGGCGACCTGGAGGCCGGGATGGTGCTGGAGGGCGTCGTGACGAACGTGGCGGCCTTCGGCGCGTTCGTGGACGTCGGTGTGCACCAGGACGGGCTGGTGCACGTCTCGGCGATGTCCCGGACCTTCGTGAAGGACCCCCGGGACGTCGTGAAGCCGGGTGACGTCGTGCGGGTGAAGGTCATGGAGGTCGACATCCCGCGCAAGCGGATCTCGCTGACGCTGCGGCTGGACGACGAGGCGGGCGCCGGGGCCGCGAACCAGGGCAACGAGCGCGGCGGGCGCCCGCCGAGGCAGCGTCAGGGCCAGGGCGGCCAGGGCGCGCGCGGCGGCCAGGGCGGCCAGGGACGCGACCGGCGCGGCAACGGGGGCGGGGGCGGCGGACGTCAGGCCCCGGCGGCGCCCGCGAACGGCGCGATGGCCGACGCGCTGCGCAGGGCCGGACTGCTGGACCCGAAGCAGGGTGGCAGGAAGCGGTAGCGGACGGCCGAGGGGGCGGGTGCGGCCGGGCCGCCCCGCCCCCTCGGCGGTTCTCGCCGGCCGTTGCCGCCCGTCCCCGGGTGGGGCACGCGACGGCCGTTCCCGTCAGCCGACGAGGGCCAGTCCGTCGGCGACGACGCGGCCCGCGTGCAGGACCGTGCGGTCGCCGCTGCGGTCCATCACGGCGGAGACGACGGTCTCGCCCTCCACGAGCAGCAGATCGGCCGGGTCGCCCACCGCGAGACCGGGACGGTCGGCGGTGGACGTCAGCCGGGCCGGGCCGTCCCGGAGGATCGAGGCGCCGCCGACGGTGGCCACGGCCACGCAGTGCTCGATCAGTTCGTCCGCGTCGTAACCGTGGGTGAAGGCGAGCTGCCAGGTGCGGTCCAGCATGTCCCCGTTGCCGTACGGCGACCAGAAGTCGCGCTGGCCGTCCTCGCCGAGACCGACCCGCACCCCGGCGGCCGTGAGTCCGGTGAGCGGCAGCGAGCGGTGCCGGGCCGGGGCGACGGTGGCCATGGCGATGTCCAGTTCGGCGAACTCCTCGGTGAGCCGGCGGGTGGTCGCCTCGTCGACGCCGCCGAGGTCGTAGGCGTGCGAGAGCGAGACCCGGCCGGCCATGCCGAGGGCGCGGACCCGTTCCAGGATCAGGTCGACGCTGAACACGCCGAGCGCGCCCGGCTCGTGGAGGTGGATGTCGACCGGGGCGCCGTGGCGTTCGGCGAGGTCGAAGAGGACGTCGAGGTGGCGTACGGGGTCGCGGTCCAGGGTGCACGGGTCGATGCCGCCGACCACGGCGGCGCCCGAGGAGAGGGCCCGGTCGATCAGCTCGGGGACGCCCTTCTCGCGCAGGAGCCCGGCCTGCGGGAAGGCGATGACCTCGACGTCGCACCGGCCGGCGTGCGCCTCCCTGGCGGCGAGGACGCCCTCGAACCGCTCCAGGCCGCAGTCCGCGTCGATCTGCGCGTAGCTGCGGACCCTGGTCGTCCCGCGCTCGATCATCCGGCCCAGGGTGTACGTGGCCCGCTCGGCGACGCTCCACTCGTCCTCGCGCCAGTGCGCGCGGTCGTTCATGACCATGCCCCAGATGCCCCCCTCGCCGGTGTGCGGCCGGAACGGCAGCCCCATCCGGGTGGAGTCCAGGTGGCAGTGGACGTCCGAGAACGAGGGCAGGGCGAGCCGTCCGCGTCCGGCCACGGTGTCGTCCGCGGCGGGGCGGGCCGGGTCGTGCGCGGTGATCGCGGCGATCGCACCGTCCCGGACCTCGATGTCGCTGGACTCGCCGCCCCAGGGGCGGACGTCGGTGATCAGCATGGGGTGTCTCTCCTGTGGTTCGGTCGGCGGTTCGGGGAGGAGCGGTGTCACCCGGCCGGGAGGACGTCCGCCAGGGCGTCGAGCGAGGGGACCCGGCCGTGTTCGATGTGCGCGTACGCGAGGGCCGCGGCCAGGTCCGGCCGGCCGGACTGGATCGCGGCGCAGATGCCCTGGTGCTCGGCGCACTGGACGCCCGGGTCGCGGCCCGCGGTGAGGGTGAAGAGCCACTGCACCAGCCCCAGGGAGGGCCGGAACGCGTCCCGGAGCAGCCGGTTGCCGGTCATGGCGACGATCTCGGCGTGCAGGGCGGTGTTGGCGGCGGGGACGGCGGCGGTGTCGCCGCGCCGGGTGGCGTCCTCGGCGGCGGCCATGAGCGCGGTGAGCCGGCTTCCGTCGTGGCCGGCGGCACGGGCCTCGGCCGCGCGCCGGGCGGCGAAGACCTCCAGGCTCAGGCGGAGGTCGAACAGTTCGGTCACGTCCCGCAGCGAGAGGGCGCGCACGGAGGCGCCCCGGCGCGGGGCGTTCACCACCAGTCCCTCGCCGCTGAGCCGGGTGAGCGCCTCGCGGACCGGGATGCGGGAGATGCCGAGCGCGTCGGACAGCTCGCGTTCGCGCAGCCGTGCGCCGGGGGCGTACGCGCCGGACAGGATGCCCGCGCGGATCGCGCGCTCGGCGCGGTCGGCGTGGGAGACGGCGCCGTCCGGCGGTGCGGTCATCGTGGAGTCTCCTTCGGCGGCGGGCGGGGGCGCACCGGCCGGGGCAGCACGGGGAGCGGTACCGGCCGAGCACAGCGACCGTACCATTTGGCATACCAGAATGCCGTCCGAGCGAATCCGGGACACCCGGAGCAGGCGGTCGTCACTGGCCAATGCCGCCGGGTACACCACCGCCCGGTCTCGTTGGCATACCAAACGAGGCCGGGCGGCGGGTGGGGGTCAGCTCTCGGTGATCCGGCCCGCCGTCACCTCCACGCGCCGCGTCGTGCGGACCGCCTCCAGCATCCGGCGGTCGTGCGTGACCAGCAGCAGCGTCCCCGTGTAGGAGTCGAGCGCCGACTCCAGCTGCTCGATCGCCGGCAGGTCCAGGTGGTTGGTGGGCTCGTCGAGCACCAGGAGGTTGACGCCCCGGCCCTGGAGGAGGGCGAGTGCCGCCCGGGTCCGCTCGCCCGGCGAGAGCGTGGTCGCCGGCCGCATGACGTGGTCGGCCCGGAGCCCGAACTTCGCGAGCAGGGTGCGCACATCGGCGGGCTCCCGGTCGGGAACGGCCGCGCAGAACGCCTCCAGCAGGCTCTCCGAGCCGTGGAACAGCTTCCTGGCCTGGTCGACCTCGCCGACGACCACGCCCGAGCCCAGGCTCGCGTGCCCCGCGTCCAGCGGCAGCCGGCCCAGCAGCGCGGCCAGCAGCGTGGACTTCCCGGACCCGTTGGCCCCGGTGATGGCGACCCGGTCCGCCCAGTCGATCTGGAGCGAGACCGGGCCGAAGGCGAAGTCGCCGAGGACCGCCTCCGCGTCGCGCAGCGTGGCGACGACGGAACCGGAGCGCGGCGCGGCCGCGATCTCCATCCGCAGCTCCCACTCCTTGCGGGGCTCCTCGACGACGTCGAGCCGTTCGATCATGCGCTGGGTCTGGCGGGCCTTCGCCGCCTGCTTCTCGCTGGACTCGCTGCGGAACTTGCGGCCGATCTTGTCGGAGTCGGTGGCCTTGCGACGGGCGTTCTTGACGCCCTTGTCCATCCAGGCGCGCTGCGTCTGGGCGCGGCCTTCGAGCGCGGAGCGCTTGTCCGCGTACTCCTCGTACTCCTCGCGGGCGTGCCGGCGGGCCCGCTCTCGCTCCTCCAGATAGGCCGCGTAGCCGCCGCCGTAGAGGTTGATCTGCTGCTGGGCCAGGTCGAGTTCGAGGACCTTGGTGACCGTGCGCATCAGGAACTCGCGGTCGTGGCTGATGACGACGGTGCCGGCGCGCAGCCCGGAGACATAGCGCTCCAGGCGTTCGAGGCCGTCGAGGTCCAGGTCGTTGGTCGGCTCGTCGAGCAGGAAGACGTCGTAGCGCGAGAGCAGCAGCGAGGCGAGTCCGGCGCGGGCCGCCTGACCGCCGGACAGGGCGGTCATCGGCAGGTCGAGGCCGACGGTGAGGCCCAGTTCGGCAGCGACCTCCTCGGCCCGTTCGTCCAGGTCGGCGCCGCCGAGCGCCAGCCAGCGCTCCAGCGATTCGGAGTACGCGTCGTCGGCGCCGGGCGCCCCGTCGACGAGGGCCTCGGTGGCCTCGTCCATGGTCCGCTGGGCGTCGGCGACGCCGGTGCGCCGGGCCAGGAACTCCCGGACGGTCTCCCCCGGCCTGCGCTCGGGCTCCTGCGGCAGGTGCCCGACCGTGGCGGTGGGCGGGGAGAGCCGCAGCTCCCCCTCCTCCGGCCGGTCGAGCCCGGCGAGCAGCCGGAGCAGCGACGATTTTCCGGCCCCGTTGACACCGACGAGACCGATCACGTCGCCGGGCGCGACCACGAGGTCGAGCCCGGCGAAGAGCGTGCGGTCGCCGTGTCCGGCGGCGAGGTCCTTGGCGACGAGAGTGGCAGTCATCAGGGTGCCGATCCTAATCGGCACCCGGTCGCGGCCGGAGGCCGCGTGCGGGGGGTGCGGTGGGCGGGTCCGGCGTGTTCGGTTACCGTCCCCACCGGCGGATACGGCGGCGAGCGGAAGCGGTGGGGCAGTGTCGGACGTGCGAGTGGTGGGCGGCGGCGTCATGGGGCTCACGACGGCGCTGGTGCTGGCGCGGGAGGGCCACCGGGTGCGGGTCGTCTCGGCGGAGCCCGCGTCCGCGACGACGTCGGCGGTCGCGGGCGCCCTGTGGTGGCCCTATCGCATCGAACCGCTGGACCGGGTCGGCGACTGGGCCCTGACCACGCTGCGCTGGTACGAGGAGTTGGCGGCCCGGCCCGGGGAGACCGGTGTCCGGCTGGTCGCCGGGCTGCACCGGGGCGAACGGCTGGCGGCCCTCGGGCCGTGGGCGGGGCGGGTGGAGTCCCTGACGGAGGGCCCGGAGGGCCTGCGCTGCCGGCTGCCGCTGCTCGACATGCCGGCGCATCTGCGGTGGCTGGAGGACCGGGTGACGGCCGCCGGGGGCACGCTGGAGCGGGGCACCGTCGCGTCCCTCGGCGCGGCGGCGGACGGCGCGGACGTGGTCGTCAACTGCACCGGGATCGGGGCGGCGTCGCTGGTGCCGGATCCCGGGATGCGGCCGGTGCGCGGCCAGTTGGTGCTGGTGGAGAACCCGGGGATCGAGGAGTGGTTCACCGAGGCGGACCCCGCCTCCAGCGAGACGACGTACTTCTTCCCGCAGCCCGGCCGGCTGGTCCTCGGCGGCACCGCCGTCGCCGGCGACTGGAGCACGGTGCCCGATCCGGACACGGCCCGCGCGATCGTGGAGCGGTGCGCGCGGGTGCGGCCCGAGATCGCCGGTGCGCGGGTCGTCGGCCACCGGGTGGGACTGCGGCCGGCCCGCGAGGGCGGGGTGCGGATCGAGGCGGAGCCCCTGCCCGGCGGCGGGCGGCTGGTGCACAACTACGGGCACGGCGGTGCGGGTGTGACGGTGGCCCTGGGCTGTGCGCGGGCGGCGGCGGACCTGGTGGGCTGAGGGGCCGACGGGGCGCGCGGGCGGCCCGGGGCCACCGTCCGGATCAGGCGGGGCCCGGCCCTCCGCGCCGGCCGTCGCGTTCGGTGGTGATCTCGCTGCCGCCGGGGCCGATGCGGATCTCGAAGTCGCCGTCGTACTTGGTGTGCCCCTCGATCACCGCGGACTCGACGGCCTCCACGCCGAACTCCCGGCGCACGATCAGCGGGTCCCTGCGCAGGTCCCGCATCAGGGCCACGCACATGCCGATCATCACCAGGGTGAACGGCGCCGCGACCAGGATGGTCAGGTTCTGGAGTCCGGCGAGGGCGTCGCCCTTGCCGTTGCCGATGAGCAGCATGACCGCCGCCACCGCGCCCGTGACGACGCCCCAGAAGACGATGACCCACTTGGCGGGTTCGAGGATGCCCTTCTGCGAGAGGGTGCCCATGACGATGGAGGCGGCGTCGGCGCCGGAGACGAAGAAGATGCCGACGAGGACCATCACCAGGATGCTCATCACGGTGGGGATCGGGAACTCCCGCAGCACGCCGAAGAGCTGGGCCTCCGGGGTGTCCGCGTCACCGAGGCTGCCGCGTTCGCGCAGTTTGATCGCGGTGCCTCCGAAGATGGCGAACCAGACGAGGCTGACGGTGCTCGGCACCAGGATGACCCCGCCGATGAACTGGCGGATGGTGCGGCCGCGGCTGATGCGGGCGATGAACATGCCGACGAAGGGCGTCCAGGAGATCCACCAGGCCCAGTAGAAGACGGTCCAGCTGCCGAGCCAGGTGGCGACCTCGCCCTTGCCGGTGGCCTCGGTGCGCCCGGCGAGCTGCGGGAGGTCGCCGAAGTACGCGGCGATGGAGGTGGGCAGCAGATCGAGCACGATCACGGTGGGGCCGGCGACGAACACGAAGACGGCGAGGATCAGGGCGAGCACCATGTTGGTGTTGGACAGCCACTGGATGCCCTTCTCCACCCCGGAGACCGCGGAGGCGACGAAGCAGGCGGTGAGCACCGCGATGATCAGGACGAGGAGTCCCGTGCCGGTCTTCTCCATCCAGTCCAGCTCGTGGAAGCCGCTGCCGATCTGGAGGGCGCCCAGCCCCAGCGAGGCCGCCGAGCCGAAGAGGGTGGCGAAGATCGCGAGGATGTCGATCAGCCGTCCGACGCCGCCGTGGGCGTGGCGGGCGCCGATGAGGGGTTCGAAGACCGCGCTGATCGTCTGCCGCCTGCGGCGCCGGAAGGTGCTGTACGCGATGGCGAGGCCGACGACCGCGTAGATCGCCCAGGGGTGGAGCGTCCAGTGGAAGAGGGTGGTGGCCATCGCCGTCTGCATGGCCTCGGCGGCGTCGGCGGGGTGGGTGCCGGGCGGCGGGTCGGTGAAGTGGGCCAGTGGCTCGCTGACGCCGTAGAACATCAGGCCGATGCCCATGCCGGCGCTGAACATCATGGCGACCCAGGAGACCGTGCGGAACTCCGGTTCCTCGCCCTCCTGGCCGAGCGCGATGTTGCCGTACCGGCTGATCGCCAGCCAGAGGGCGAAGACCACGAAGCCGGACGCGGCCAGCATGAAGGCCCAACCGCCGTTGTGGATCAGGCTGTTGAGCATGCGGCTGGAGACGTCCTCCAGCGAGTCGGTGGCGGTGGCGCCCCAGACGACGAAGGCGAGGGTGAGGACGGCGGTGACGCCGAACACCACCCGGTCCGTCGTGGGCCTGCGGTCCCCGGAGGGCTCGCCGGGCAGATCCGCCGTCACCGAGAGGTCGCCCAGGACGTCCGCCCGCCGGGAATCCGCTTCCTGCTCGTCCGCTGCCCGGTCGTCCGTTCCTTCGTCGCCCGTTCTCTGTTCGTCCTGCGACACGCACGGCACCTTTCGGGAGAAATGTTTCGCTCTCCGTAGGCAGTACCACACGGACGGTGGCGCGTCGGGGATCAACAAGCCGTATCGGCTTGTCCGTTTACGAGGTGATATGCGGCCCATGGGTCGAGGAGCAGGGGAACGAGGTTGCGGGCGGGCTGGCGCAGGGGGACGTACACCCCGTCGCCGTCCGCACGGGACGTGACACCGTGCAGGGCCAGTTCGTCGTGGACCCGGGCGTACGCCGCGGCGGTGAGCCGGTAGCCGCAGGGCGGGGCGGCCGGCACGTCGTCGGTGCGGGGTGCCCGGTCGTCCGCTCCCCCGAGGTACAGCGGCCCCCGGTCCCCGCCGCCCGCCGCGCGGGACCGCGCGGTGACGGCGGCGAGGCCGGCCCGCTCGCGGTCGGCCGCGTCGAACAGGGCCTCGATCGCCGTGCGTTGGGAGGACACCCGGCGGCGCTGGGCGAGCGCGGGACGGGCGCGCTCGGTCGCGTCGACCGGGTCGGCGCGGGACTCGACGAGCACCGCGACGGCGTGCTTGACCCCCGCGAGGTTGCGCAGGATGCGCTCCTGGCCGTCGCCCGCCGTCTGTTTGATCCGGGCGCCGGTGACGGGGTCGTTCCACTCGCCGTACAGCCCGACGGTGTAGCCGGCCTCCCGCATCGCCGGCCGCAGCCCGCTCTCCACCAGCCGCTCGGCGGCCCCGCGCACCCCGTCGGCGGCGGGCGTGCGCGGCCACAGGACGGTGAGGTCCTTCTCGTAGTACGGAGGTGTCGCCGCGTACTCGTGCAGATCGGCGACCACCTGGGGCGCCCGGTCCCTCAGCACGGCGGCCAGGGCGCGGGCCTCGGGGGTCCGCAGGGCCAGATGGTCGCGGTTGACGTCCTCGCCGTCGGCGTTGCCCCGGGTCCCGGCCGCGAAGCCGTCGGGGTTGGCGGTGGGCAGGACGAGGATCCGGGTGCGGTCGAGCAGGGCGCGGGTCGCGGGGTCGGTGGCGTAGGCCAGATCCCTGATCACCGTCAGACAGGCCTCGCGGGCGGCGGGTTCGTCGCCGTGCTGGCTGCACACCAGCAGCACGGTCAGCGCGCCGGGGCGCGCGCCGCCGATCGTGACGAGGCGCAGCGGCCGCCCCCGCGGTGTCGTGCCGACGCGGTCCACGGAGACCCGGTCGCCGTGGCGGTCCACGGCGGCGAGCAGGGCGCTCTCCTCGTCGGGGCTCGTCCAGCGTTCCCCCTCGGTGACCTCGAACCCGGTGCGCGGCGGGGTGTCCGCCGCGCCGGACGGGGCGACGACCAGGGAAGTGAGGAGGGCGGCGGCCACGGCGGTCAGGGCGAGGTTGCGCACGCGCCGGCCGGGGCGGGTCCGGGTGCGCTTCGTCGGTCCCCCGGCGCTGGTGCCGGGCGTCGGGGCGCTGACGGGGAACTCGAAACAGGCCCTGTCCCCGGCTGTCGGCATGGCGGGACGGTACCCCGGGCGCGGGCCTCGCGACAGGCCCGTGCAACAGCGGGCGCGGTTCGGTGCGCCCGCCCCCGCGGCGACGGCCGATCATGACCGGGGTCACGGCCCCGATCGGGAGGAAAGAGCCCAGGGCCTGTCCGACACGCCCGGCAGACGGGAATGGCCGGACAGGGCCCAGGTTCTGTCGTCACACTGCCGTCGTCGCCCGAAGGACGGCCCTGCGGGGTCAGGTGCGTGCTCTCGGTGTGCCGGGTGCGGGTCCTCGTACTGGACGTACTCGGGCCTGTGCCCGGTGCGGCGAGAGCGCGTGCATGGCCCCGCGGGGCAGGCGGCAGTGTGACGAAAGGGCCTAGGCTGGGGAGGTTCCGCGCTGACCGGCCGGGCCCGGCCGTCCTCCGCACCGTCCCGCGCCCCGAGGAGCGTCCTGTGTCCGGTCCGAGCCCCGCCGTCCCGGACGGCACCCGCCCGACCCTGGAGGCGGTGGCGGCCCTCGCCGATGTCTCCCGGGCGACCGCCTCGCGGGTGGTGAACGGCGGGGCGGGCGTGCGGCAGCCGCTCGTGGAGCGCGTCCGCAAGGCGGTCGAGGAGCTGGGCTACATACCGAACCACGCCGCCCGCACCCTGGTGACCCGGCGCAACGGGGCCGTCGCGGTGATCATCGACGAGCCCGAGGCCCGGATCTTCTCCGATCCCTTCTTCTCCCAGCACATCCGGGGCATCAGCCGCGAACTCGCGCTGAACGACACCCAGTTGGTGCTGTTACTCGTGGAGGACCGGGGCGACTTCGAGCGGGTCACCCGCTATCTGGCCGGCGGCCACGTCGACGGGGTGCTGGCCTTCTCGCTGCACACCGGGGACGAACTGCCCGCCGTGGTGCGCCGGTTCCGGGTGCCGACCGTGTACGGCGGGCGGCCCGGCCGGCCGGGGGCCGGTTCCGCGCTCGCGGTGCCCTATGTGGACTGCGACAACCGCGCCGGGGCGCGGGAGGCGGTGCGTCATCTCGTCTCGCTCGGCCGCCGCACGGTCGCGCACATCGCCGGACCGCGCGACCAGACCTCCGCGCTGGACCGGATCGACGGCTACACGGACGTCCTGCCGGATGCCGGTCCCGCCCTGATCGAGGAGGGCGACTTCACCGAGGAGGGCGGCGCCCGCGCGATGGCCCGGCTGCTGGAGCGGGTCCCGGAGCTGGACGCGGTCTTCGCGGCCAACGACCTGATGGCGGCGGGCGCGCTGCGGGTGCTGCGCGCCCACGGCCGCCGGGTGCCGCAGGACGTGGCGCTCGTCGGCTTCGACGATCTGGAGTCGGTCGCCGAGGCGACGGACCCACCGCTGACGACGGTCCGTCAGGACGTGGTCGGCATGGGCCGGCTGATGGTCCGGCTGCTGATGGAACGGCTGGACGGCGGCGGCTCGCGGGACGAGGCGGTGATCATGCCGACCCGGCTGGTCCGCCGCGCCTCGGCGTAGTACGGGGCTCGATCACCCGGCACCGGCCCGGCGCCGCGCGGCCCGGTGGGCGGCCCTGGCGCGGCGTGCCCGGGGCAGATAGCGCAGCCGTTCCGGCAGGACGGGCACCACGACGCGCAGCACGGCGCAGAAGCGGCGGAGCCGGCGCTCCTGCGCGTCCGTCCACTCCAGGCCGATGGCGGTACGCGCGTCCGGCGGCATCAGCCCGACGGTGAGGAAGGCGCGGAACCGGGCCAGCGGCGGGAGCAGCAGCGGCCAGCACGCCCGCAGCAGCAGCCGGAGCGGGCCCCGGTCCGGAGGCGGCACAGGGGTGCGGGTGGCCACGAGTTCGTCCACGACGACGGTGCGTTCGATCTCCTCGGCGAGCATCCGGTGGTAGTAGGGCCAGAACTCCTCGATGGTCTGCGGCATGTCCCGGTCGTGGATGCCGAGGACGCGGCCGACCTGGAGCCATTCCCGGTACAGGGCGCGTTCCTGGGCCGCGTCGAGGGGGCGCAGGAGGTAGCGGGCGCCGTGCCGGTAGACGGGGTAGCCGGTGGCGTGCACCCAGGCGTAGTTGGCGGGTGACAGGGCGTGGTAGGGGCGGCCCCGGGTGTCGGTTCCGTTGACGGTGCGGTGCAGCTGACGGAGCCTGCGCCCCTCCTCGGCGGCCTCGGCCCCGCCGTACACCCAGAGCTGGAGCGAGCCGAGGGAGCGTTCGCCGCGCCCCCACGGGTCGGTGCGGAAGACCGAGTGCTCGTCGACTCCGGCGCCGACGGCGGGGTGGGCGACCTGGAGGGTGAGGGCGGCGGGCAGCATCAGCAGGGCCCGGACGTCTCCGGACAGGCTCCACAGCACCCCGCCCGGCGGTGGCGGTGCGGGATCGGCCTCCGGGACCGGTCGGCTGGTCATGCGGTGCTCCCGACGCTCGGCGGGCGGCACGGTCCGGCGCCCTGCCCCCGCGCAATCCAGTATGCGAGCCGGTGCGGCCGGCCGCCCACCGGGGCCCGGCGCGCGACCCGGGGGTCCGGGGCCGTCGGCGGTGTTGACGGGACTCCTGAAACAAGTCGATAGTATTTGTATCTTTGACTCTGCGTTCTGACGGTTCCTCATCCCGCCGCATCAGCGGGTGAGTTGACCGGTCGGACGGGGCCGCACCGCTGAACCGGTACACGGACAGGAGGGCGCACCATGGGCCGCTACAGCCGGCTGCACCAGATCCGCCGGATGGATCCGTCGCGCGACTACGCCGAGATCCTCCGGCTGATCTCCCAGTACGAGTTCCCCTGGGACTACCGGCAGGGGGTGAGCGTCGCCTTCCTGCGGGACTACGGGGTCCCCCGGATCTCGGTACTCCTGGACCGCACCCAGGAGTTCGAGCGGGCCGGGCAGAAGCGCTACGACGACACGGTGCTGCTCGGCTACGAGATGGCCGCCGACGGCTTCGACTCGGAGCGCGGACGGGCGGCGGCCCGTCATCTCAACCGGATCCACGGGAAGTACTCCATCCCCAACGAGGACTTCCGGTACGTCCTGGCGACGACGGTGGTGGGCCCCAAGCGCTGGATCGACCGGTTCGGCTGGCGCCCGCTGTGCGCGCAGGAGGTGCAGGCACTGGTGGAGGCGGGCCGCAGGACGGGGGCCGTGATGGGCATCGAGGACGTGCCCGACAGCTATGCGGGGTTCGAGGAGCTGCTGGAGGCGTACGAGGCGCGGATGTTCGCCTACGACCCGGCCAACCGGCGGGTCGCCAACGCCACCTTCCGGGTCATCGCCGCCTGGTACCCGCGTCCGCTGCGGCCGCTGATCGCCAGGTTCTCGCTGGCGCTGCTGGACGAGCCGCTGCTCGCCGCGCTGGGGTTCCGGCCGCAGCCCCGGTGGGCCCGGAACTCGGCCGAGGCGGCGCTGCGGCTGCGGGCGCGGTGCGTGCGCCGGCTGCCGGCCCGGCCGCGCCGCTTCCCGTCCCGGCCGCAGCCGCGTTCGTACCCCTTCGGCTGGCGGCTCGACGACCTCGGGCCGCACTGGGCCCGCAACCGCCCGCTGGAACCGCTGCCCGACGAACGCGACGGCGCCGGGACGTCTACCCGGTAGCGAGCAGCGGCACCAGGCAGCGGCGGGCGAACTCCCGTACCTGGGTGTCGTCGTCGAGCTCGAAGCAGCTGACGGGGTTGAGGAGGAAGGAGACGGTGATCCGCACCATCAGTTCGGCGACCGGTGTCGGGTCACCGCTGGGCAGCCCCTCCGCCCGGCGCGCCTCGCCCAGCCGTTCGGCCAGGTAGGAGCGGATGGCGAGGAAGGCGGGGCCGCTCTCCACCGTGAGGAACGGCAGCATGGTCTCGGGCTCCAGCCGCAGCAGCCCGCCGATGAGGGGGTGTTCGCGGATGTGCCGCAGCACCGCGGTGAACCCCTCGACGAGCCGGTCCTCCGTGGTCGGCAGCGCCGCCACCGCCTCGTCGACCTCCATGACGAACCGGCGGTACTCGCGCAGCAGGCAGGCCGAGACCAGTCCGTCCTTGTTGCCGACCCTGCGGTACACGGTCACGCGCGAGACCTTGGCGCGCCGGGCGACGTCGTCCACCGTGGAGCGGCGCAGTCCGAAGGTCATGAACTGCTCGCGGGCGGCGTCGAGGATCTGCTCGCTCAGCGCGTCGGCGGGTTCGGGCGCGCGCAGCGCGAGGGCCAGCGGTGACTCGTCGGTGCTCCGTGCCGTCATGGCCCTCCCCGATCCGCGGCGTGGACCCCCACTGTAGGTGCCGTCCGGCCGGGGTTCGATACGGAGTGACAGGAAGCGTATGTCTGTCACGCACGGGCGGGGCGCCCACCGGAGGTTCGGTGGGCGCCCCGTCACGGGTGCGGTGCCGGGCGGGGACTACTCCTCGCAGGTTCCGGCGAAGGTCGCGCGGGTCACCACATCGGTGGCCGCGGCGCTCGTGTCGAGCCAGGCGATGCGCTGGCCGTCACCGAGGGACGGGGCCAGCTGGGCGCCGGAGGAGCAGGAGACCCGGCTGAACGCGTTGACTCCGGCGACGACGTCGGCGGTCTCGGCGACGCGCACCTTGCCGGGCTCGGTCCAGGCGCCGAGGGCGCCCCACAGGTCGTAGGTGGAGTACGCGAAGTACTCGTCGCTGACCGAGAACTGGGCGACGTAGACGTTCGACGGGTAGCGCAGCTTGGCCGCCTTGGAGAGGTCGCCGAGCGGGGCCGAGGTGAACGCCGTGCTCGGGATCAGGAAGCCGCCGGTCTCCCGCCAGAACACCCGGTCCGAGGTGATCTGGATGTCGGAGACGTAGTCGAAGAGGAAGCCCGTGATCCGCTTGGTCTGGGTGGTGCCGGACGCGATGTCGTACGCGTACACATAGGTGCCGTCGCCGCCGGCCCAGGCGATCGTGCCGTGCTTCATGGCGAGCCGGGAGGCCTTGGTGCCGGGCTCCGGGGTGACGTTGACCGTGGTGCCGTCGGCCTTGCGGAGCATCACGTCCTGCTCGCCGTCGGCGGTGGTGCTGATGTAGGCGAGCGCGCCGTTGTCGGTCACCGGCTCGGTCTCGTCCGCGTCCGGGCGGTCGACGAGCTTCTTGATCGCGCCCTGGCCCTTGGCGCCGGCCCGGTAGATGCCGATGCCGTCGGCCGCGATGCGGGTGAAGACGATGCGGTCGTCGTCGAGCGACGGGTCGAGCAGATAGGCGTTCCGCTGGGCCAGTTCGTGCGTGGGCTTCTTGCCGAAGCGGCCCACGGTGATGCCGAAGGCGGCGCTTCCCTGGTCCCAGGCGATGGCGTCGCCGTGGCTGATGGCGTAGACGTCGCCGTTGATCTGCGCGGCCTGCTCGTCGACGCCGCTGTAGACCTCGTAGGCGGGCAGGACGTCCGCGCCGATGGTGGTGCCGTCGTGGGTGCCGCCCTTCTGCTCCCAGCCCCGCTCGATGCCGTGGTCGTCGAAGGCCTTGGCGATGACGGCGAGGTCGGCGGCGGAGACCTTGAGGGACTTGGCGGCCAGCGTCACCGCGTTGCGCATGTCGGTGAAGCCGGACAGCGGGGTGAGGTAGTTCTGCGCGGACCGGTAGACGATCTGGTCGGCGAGCTTGGGGTCGAGGTTCTTGCGCATGTCCCACAGCGCGCCGCCGACGATGGTGGAGTTGTAGTGCACCCCGCCGTTGTCGATGTCGAGCGTGATGGGCTGGTAGTCCTTCTGGGCGTTGCGGCCGTCGTTCAGGTCGCGCAGCGCGCACTCCTCCAGCGGCTTGGTGCCGTTGCAGAGGTACTCGCCGATGAGACCGGAGGTGGGGTCGCTCATGGCGATGCCCTTGTCGGCGGTCTCCATGGCGTTGCCGAAGTAGTCGGAGATGGCCTCGTTGAGGGCGCCCGACTGGTTGAGGTAGACGAGGCCGGCGGAGTGCTCGGTCACGCCGTGCGTCATCTCGTGGCCGACGACGTCCAGGCCGACGGAGAGCGGGACACCGTCCATGTGGCCGTAGACCATCTTGGAGCCGTCCCAGAAGGCGTTGGCGTAGTCCTTGCCGTTGGAGGCGACGTTGACGACGGAGTAGATGGTGCCGCCCTTGCCGTCGACGCCGTCGCGGCCGATCTGGTCCTTGTAGTACTCGTAGACCTTCGCGGCGTTCAGGTGCGCGTCGACCGCGCCCGAGGCGGTGTTGACGCCGTCGAAGCGGTCGCTCGCCGAGGTGGCGAGGGGGATGTCGTCGGTGACCGGGCCGCCCGCGACGAGGGTGTAGTTCTTCCGCAGCGCGTCGTAGGTGCGTATCTGTCCCCCGGTCGTCGGGTACATGGCACGCGTGGAGTCGACGAGGGTGTACGAGCCGTCCGTCTCCTTGTTGACGTCCAGCGCGGCCTCGCTGCCGTCGACCCGCACGCCGGTGGCGCGGGCGGGCGAGGCATCGGCGGCGTCGATGTTGTTGTAGGAGAGCGCGATGCCGCCCACCGCCGCGTCGACGTACACCTCCTGGCGGAGCGGGCTGCCGTTCGCCCTGCCGCCGGTGACGGTGAAGTGCCAGGCGAGCCGCCCGCCGTTCGCGTCGGGCAGGACGGACAGGCCGTGCGCCTCGGTCCGGGCGTCGCGCACCCCGGCCAGGTTCCGGTCAAGGCCGAACATCCGCTGCCGTGCGAGGGCTTCGCCGACCTGGGGCGTGGTGGAGACGGTGAGGTCGGTGTAGAGGGTTCCGGTGGCGGAGGTGACCTGCTGGCCGCCGTCGGCCGAGCGGGTCTGCACCGCGTACTCGGCACCGAAGACGGGGACGCCGTGGTGCTTCTGCTGGAAGCGGACCGAGGACTGCGCGCCGTCCTTGGTGGTCTTCACGGCCTTCAGGTCGGAGACCGGGACGCGGTAGGTGTCCGCGTGGGCCTTCAGATGGGCCCGCGCGGCCTCGGCCGGGGTGCCGGGCCGGGGGGCCTTGTCCAGGCCCTGGGTCATCGCCGGGGCGACACCCACCGGTTCGGCCGCCGATGCCGGAACCGGCTCCTCCGCCCAGGCCGGCGCGGTCAGCAGCGCCGCCCCCGTCGCGGCGGCGACCACACCGGTGGCCAGCATCCGCTGCACATTCGTTCGTCTCACAGAGACCTCCCCTTGCACACCGTCGCCCGAGCCGTTGGGGCGGCTCGGGCGTTGACGTGCCGATCGTTCGTCATGGAAGGCGGTGTGAACAAGGGATGGCGCTGGCGCGAAAGTGCCGTGGCGTAATTACGCCTCCGGGGCCGGTCCCGGAACCGGTCCGGTGTCCCCGAGATCGGGCAGCCAGCCGGCCCTCGCCGCGTGCCAGCCCAGCTGGAAGCGGGTCTCGGCACCGACCTCGTCCATCAGCGCGTGCAGTCGGCGCTGCACCGTGCGGTGGCCCATGCCCAGTTGACGGGCGATGGCGGCGTCGGTGAGCCCGACGTGCAGCAGGGCCACGATCTGCCGGTCGACGGCCGCGAGCGGGGAGCCGGAGCCCTCCTGCCCGCCGGTCAGACTCAGCCGCCAGCCCTTCTCGAAGTGCTCCTCGAAGAGCGAGACCAGGGCGGTGAGCAGCCCGGTCCGGTGCACGACGAGCGCCACGGGTTCGGTCTCGCGCTCCGGGTCCAGGGGCAGGAGGGCGACCCGGCGGTCCACGATGGCGAGCTTGATGGGAAGGCGGTCGGTGACGGAGATGTGCTGGCCCTGGGCGACGCAGGAGGCGAGCAGGCTCGCGGTCTGCGGGTCCTCCAGCCATTCGCGTTCGACAACACTGCGGACGCTCACTCCGCGCCCGATCATCTCGGCGTCCACCTCCTCGTGGTTGTCCTCGAAGCTGAGGACGGCGGGGACGTGGCGGGCCGGGACGAGCGTGCACAGTTCGGTCCGGGCCTGGCGCTGCATGGTGAGCAGCCGCCGCCGGATCGCCGCCGGTCCGGACAGCACCTCGACCGGGGCGCCCGCCCCGTACAGCTGGGCGGAGCGGTGCCGTTCGGTGAGGTCGCCGACGAGGGACTCGACGCGGTGCAGGGCCGAGCGCCGCGATTCCAGGAGCGGCCCCAGGGCGAGCACGGGCGAGGCGGCCCGGTAGCGCACGACGCCGTCCGCGTCGGGCCGGTCGGCGCTGGCCAGGCCCCGTTCGAGCAGCGCGTCCAGGGCGCGGGTGACCGTGCCGATCCCGCCCACCGGCCCGGTGAGCGCCTCCGGTTCGCAGTCCGGGCGGTCCACGAGGAGCCGGTAGACCGTGTCCTCGTCGGGTCCCAGGCCGAGCAGCGTCAGCAGCGACGCGTCCTCGGCGCCGGGCGGCGCCCCCTCCCCCGGTCCACCGGTCGTCCCGCCCTCCGCGTCGGCCTCCGTCACCGGACCTCCCCTCGTCACCCACCCCCGTGGACGGCGGTCAGCGTATCGGGAGGGACGGCGGCGGACCGGGGCGGGCGGTCCGGCGGGGGAACCGTTCGCGCTCGCACACGGGCTGCGTGCGGGCGCGGCTCGCTCAGCCCTCCGTCCGGGCGGCTCGCTCAGCCCTCGAAGTCGTACACCGTCACCGGCAGCCCCCGGGCCGTCAGCCGCCGCTCGATCAGGGGCTCGACCCGGGACCAGGTGCCCCCGGCGAGCCCGCAGCCGATCCGGGGCATGTGCACCGAGGCGCCCAGCTCCGCCGCGCGCTCGGCCACCGTGGCGAGCGCGGTGTCGATCGCCTCGTAGCGCACCGGAACGCCCTTGCTCCCCCGGCGCATCCCGCGCTGCCCCACCGCGTTGGCCACCCATATGTAGGGGGTCACCTGCACGAACTGCACCGCGCCGAGGCCGAAGTCGTTGCCGGCGCGCTCCCGGTGCCACCGCCGGTAGGCCGCCTCGGGGCCCGGCCAGCGGCGCGAGAGGGCCAGGACGAAGCCCTTGCCCCAGCCCCCGAGGTCGTTGCAGACATGGACGATCACCTTGACGCCCTTGCCGTGCGGCGCGGTCGCGTCACCCTGTACGTACTGGATCTCCGGCATGGATCCAGGCTAGGCGGGGGCACTGACAGTGGGCGGGGCGCCGACAGGGGCCGGGCCTGCGGCGGACCTCTTTCACATCGTTGGTGAGACAGCAATACTGTTGCACCGAGACCCGAGGAGCAGATATGGCGACCGGAGCCGAGGAGCCCACGCTGACCGTCGACGAGCTGGCGGCCCGTGCCGGGGTGACCGTGCGCACGGTGCGTTTCTACAGCACCCGGGGGCTGCTGCCGCCGCCCGTCATCGGGCCGCGCCGGGTGGGGCACTACGGGCAGGCGCATCTGTCCCGGCTGGCGCTCATCGAGGAGCTCCAGCACCAGGGGATGACGCTCGCCGCGATCGAACGCTATCTGGAGCAGCTGCCGCCCGATCTGAGCGCCCATGATCTGGCGATCCACCGGGCCCTGGTGGCCTCGTGGGCACCGGACTCGGCGGAGGACGCCACCCGGGCCGATCTGGAGCGGCGCGCGGGACGGCCGCTGGACCGCGGGGACATCGACCGGCTGGCCGCGATGGGGGTGCTGGAGCGGTCCGATCCGGCGGACGGGGTGTACCGGCTGGATCCGGGGCTGCTCCGGCTGGGGGTGGAGCTGCTGGACGTGCCGATCGCGCACGAGACGATCCTCGCGGCCCGGACCGTGCTGCTGGAGCACACCCGCTCGGTCGCGCACGAGCTGTCGCGGCTGTTCCGGGACGAGGTGTGGAACCCGTACCGGGAGCGGGAGTCGGATCCGGAGCATGTGAAGGCGATGCGGTCGCTGTCCGGGCATATGCAGCCGATCGTGCTGCAGGCGCTGGTGACCGCGTTCCAGCGCTCCTTCAGGGAGGAGCTGCGGGCCGCGTTCGCGGCCGAGTGACGGCACGACGGGCCGCCTCCCCCGCGCGGAGCGGGGTGACGGCCCGTCGTGGTGGCGTCAGTCGTGGAAGGTCTCGCCCTTCTCGGCCTTCTCCACGAGCAGCGCGGGCGGCAGGAAGCGGTCGCCGTAGCGCTCGGCGAGTTCCCGGGCGCGGGCGACGAAGCCGGGCAGCCCGCCCTCGTAGCCGTTGATGTACTGGAGCACGCCGCCGGTCCACGGCGGGAAGCCGATGCCCATGATGGAGCCGATGTTGGCGTCGGCGACGGTGATCAGGACGTCCTCCTCCAGGCAGCGGACGCTGTCCAGGGCCTCGGAGAAGAGCATCCGCTCCTGCATGTCGAGGAACGGAATGTCCGTCCCCGGCCGGGTGAAGTGCTCACGCAGGCCGGGCCAGAGGCGGGAGCGCTTCCCGCTCTCGTCGTACTCGTAGAAGCCCGCGCCGCCGCTGCGGCCGGGGCGCTCGAACTCGTCGACCATCCGGTCGATCACCGCGTCGGCGGGGTGGCCGGGCCAGGTGCCGCCCGCCTCCTCGACGGCCTTGCGGGTCTCGTTGCGGATCTTGCGGGGCAGGGTGAGGGTCAGCTCGTCCATGAGGGAGAGCACCTTCGCCGGGTAGCCGGCCTGGGCGGCGGCCTGCTCGACGGAGGCGGGCTCGACGCCCTCGCCGACCATGGCGACGCCCTCGTTGATGAACTGCCCGATGACGCGCGAGGTGAAGAAGCCGCGCGAGTCGTTGACGACGATCGGGGTCTTCTTGATCCGGCGGACCAGGTCGAAGGCGCGGGCCAGCGCCGCGTCGCCGGTCTTCTCGCCCTTGATGATCTCGACGAGCGGCATCTTGTCGACCGGCGAGAAGAAGTGCAGCCCGATGAAGTCGGCGGGGCGTTCGACGCCCTCGGCGAGGACGGTGATCGGCAGGGTCGAGGTGTTGGAGCAGAGCAGCGCGTCGGGCTCGATGACGTCCTGGATCTCCTGGAACACCTTGTGCTTGAGGGCGGTGTCCTCGAAGACGGCCTCGATGACCGCGTCGCAGCCCGCGAGGTCGGCCACGTCACCGGTCGGGGTGATGCGGGCCAGCAGCTCGTCGCGCTTGGCCTCGGTCGTACGGCCCCGGGACAGCGCCTTGTCGAGCAGCTTCTCGCTGTACGCCTTGCCCTTGGCGGCGGCCTCGGCGGAGACGTCCTTGAGGACGACCTCGATCCCGGCCCTGGCGCAGGAGTACGCGATGCCGGCGCCCATCATCCCGGCGCCGAGGACGGCGACCTTGCGGACCGGGCGCTCCTCGATGTCCTTGGGGCGGCTGGCGCCGGAGTTGACGGCCTGGAGGTCGAAGAAGAAGGCCTGGATCATGTTCTTGGCGACCTGGCCGGTGACCAGCTCGGTGAAGTACCGGGCCTCGATGGTCAGCGCGGTCTCGAAGTCGACCTGGGAGCCCTCGACGGCCGCCGCGAGGATATTGCGCGGGGCGGGCATCGGGGCGCCGTTGAGCTGCTTCTTCAGGTTGGACGGGAACGCCGGGAGGTTGGCGGCGAACTTGGGGTTCGACGGGGTGCCGCCGGGGATCCGGTAGCCCTTGACGTCCCAGGGCTGCTGGGACTCGGGGTGCTCGTCGATGAAGGCGCGGGCCTTGGCCAGCATCTCCTCCGGCGTGGCGGCCACCTCGTGGACCAGACCGTTCTCCAGGGCGCGCCGCGGGGTGTACTGGGTGCCCTGGAGGAGGACCTTGAGCAGCGCGTCGGCAATGCCCATGAGGCGTACGGTGCGGGTGACACCGCCGCCCGCGGGGAGCAGTCCGAGGGTGACCTCGGGCAGGCCGATGCGGGAGCCGGGGGCGTCGAGGGCGATGCGGTGGTGCGCGGCCAGGGCGATCTCGTAACCGCCGCCGAGGGCCGCGCCGTTGATGGCGGCGACGACCGGCTTGCCCAGGGTCTCGATGCGGCGCAGCGAGTTCTTGATGGCGGTGCCGGTGTCGAAGGCGAGCTGTGCGCTCGAAGGGCCGATCCGGATCATGTCCTTGAGGTCGCCGCCGGCGAAGAAGGTCTTCTTCGCGGAGGTGTAGACGATGCCCCGGATGGAGTCCTTCTCGGCCTCGGCGCGGTCGGCGATCGCCGCGATGGAGTCCTTGAAGGCCTGGTTCATGGTGTTGGCGGACTGGTCGGGATCGTCCAGTACGAGGGTGACGACGCCGGTCTCGTCCTGTTCCCAGCGGATGGTCGTGCTCTCGGTCATGGGTGTGTCTTCTCCGTAGGAAGGGGGACGGTCAGAGACGCTCGACGACGGTGGCGATGCCCATGCCGCCGCCCACGCAGAGGGTGGCGAGGCCGTAGCGCTGGTCGCGGCGCTCCAGTTCGTCGATGAGGGTGCCGAGGATCATCGCGCCGGTGGCGCCCAGGGGGTGGCCGAGCGCGATGGCGCCGCCGTTGACGTTGATCTTGTCGAGGGGCAGGCCCATGTCCCGGGCGAAGCGCAGCACGACACCGGCGAAGGCCTCGTTGATCTCGACGAGGTCGATGTCGTCGATGGTCAGCCCGGCCTTGGCGAGGGCCTTGCGGGTGGCGGGGGCGGGGCCGGTGAGCATGATGGTGGGCTCGGAGCCGGAGACGGCGGCGGAGACGATCCGGGCGCGGGGGGTGAGGCCGTAGCGCTCGCCGGTCTCCTTGTTGCCGATGGCGACGAGGGCGGCGCCGTCCACGATGCCGGAGGAGTTGCCCGCGTGGTGGACGTGGTCGATCTTCTCGACCCAGTGGTACTTCTGGAGCGCCACGGCGTCGAAGCCGCCCATCTCGCCGACGGCGGCGAAGGACGGCTTGAGGGCGGCGAGGGAGTCGGCGGTGGTGCCGGGGCGCATGTGCTCGTCGTGGTCGAGGACGACGAGGCCGTTGCGGTCCTTGACGGGGACGACGGAACGCGCGAAGCGGTTGTACTTCCACGCCTCGGCGGCCCGCTCCTGGGAGAGCGCGGCGTACTCGTCGACGTCGCGGCGCGAGAAGCCCTCGATGGTGGCGATGAGGTCGGCGCCGACGCCCTGCGGGGCGAAGCCGGTCTCGTAGTTGGTCATCGGGTCCATGGCCCAGGCGCCGCCGTCGGAGCCCATCGGCACGCGGGACATCGACTCGACGCCGCCCGCCAGGATCAGGTCCTCCCAGCCCGAACGCACCTTGGCGGCGGCCAGGTTGACTGCCTCCAGGCCCGAGGCACAGAAGCGGTTCTCCTGGACGCCGGCGACGGTGTCCGGCAGACCGGCCGCGATGGCGGCGATCCGGGCGATGTCGGAGCCCTGGTCGCCGAGCGGGCTGACCACGCCGAGGACGATGTCGTCGATCGCGGCGGGGTCGAGGCCGGGGAAGCGGGCGCGGATCTCGTGGATCAGGCCGACGACGAGGTCGATGGGCTTGGTGCCGTGCAGGGCCCCGTTGGCCTTGCCGCGGCCGCGCGGGGTGCGGATCGCGTCGTAGACGTACGCTTCGGTGCTCAAGTCAGCAGCCTTTCGGGGGTGTGGTGCGAAGAGGGTGGGTCAGGCGAGCAGCGAGCGGCCGATGATCTCCTTCATGATCTCGGTCGTGCCGCCGTAGATGGTCTGGATGCGGCCGTCGGTGAACGCCCTGGCCACGGGGTACTCCGCCATGTAGCCGTAGCCGCCGTGGAGCTGGAGGCAGCGGTCGGCGACGCGCTTCTGGAGTTCGGTGGCCCACCACTTCGCCATGGAGGCGTGGACGGCGTCGAGCGTCCCGTCGGAGTGGTCGGCGATGCAGCGGTCGAGGAAGGCCCGGGTGACGGCGCACTCGGTGGCCATCTCGGCGATCTCGAAGCGGATGTGCTGGAGCTTGGAGAGCGGCCGGCCGAAGGCCTCGCGCTCCTTGACGTACGCGGTGGTGATCTCCAGGAGGTGTTCGGCGGCGGCGATGCCGGCGACGGCTATGCCCATCCGCTCCTGGGCGAGGTTGGTCATCAGGTGGATGAAGGCGCCGTCGCGTTCGCCGAGCAGGTTCTCCTTGGGGACGCGGACGTCGTGGAAGAAGAGTTCGGCGGTGTCCTGGGACTTCTGGCCGATCTTGTCGAGGTTGCGGCCGCGCTCGAAGCCCTCGGCGCCGCGTTCGACGACGATCAGCGAGAGGCCCTTGGCACCGCCCTCGGCGGTGGTCTTGGCGACGACGATCACGAGGTCGGCGAGGATGCCGTTGGAGATGAAGGTCTTGGAGCCGTTGAGCAGCCAGTGGTCGCCCCGGTCCTCGGCGGTGGTGCGGATGCCCTGGAGGTCGGAGCCCGCGCCGGGTTCGGTCATGGCGATGGCGGTGATGGTCTCGCCGCTGCAGAAGCCGGGGAGCCAGCGCCGCTTCTGCTCCTCGGTGGCGAGGCCGGTGAGGTAGGGGCCGATGATGTCGTTGTGCAGGCCGAGCGCGAGGCCGGGGGCACCGGCCCGGGTGAACTCCTCGGCCAGGACGGCGCTGTAGCGGAAGTCGGGGTTCCCGCCGCCGCCGTACTCCTCGGGGACGGCGAGGCCGAGCAGCCCCTGCCGGCCGGCGGCGAGCCAGGCCTCGCGCGACACGATCCCGTCCTTCTCCCACTGCTCGTAGTACGGGAGGACCTCCTTGGTGAGGAAGGTGCGGACGGTGGCGCGGAACGCCTCGTGCTCTTCGGTGAAGATCTGCCGCTGCATCAGTCGGTCGTGTCCTTCCGGGTGGTCCGCAGGGCCGGCACGGCCCAGTCGGCGGCGACGGCTTCGGTGTCGGCGCCCGGCAGCGCGGGGCCGCCGCGCACCGCGGCGGGGGTGGCCGAGAAACGGGGCGCGGGCGCGGGCTGGGTGAGCCCGCCGTGCTCGACGAAGGTGGAGCGGGCCGCGAGGTGCGGGTGGTGCGGGGCCTCGCGCAGCGAGAGCACGGGGGCCACGCAGGCGTCGGTGCCCTCGAAGACCTCGGTCCACTCGGCGCGGGTGCGGGTGCGGAACCGGGCGGCGACCACGGCGCGCAGTTCGTCCCAGCGGGCGAGGTCGCCCCGGTCGGGGGCGGTCTCGGCGATGCCGAGGAGGGTGACGAACTCCTCGTAGAACCGCTGCTCCAGCGGGCCGACGGCCATGTGTCCGCCGTCGGAGGTCTCGTAGCTGCCGTAGAAGGGGCAGCCGCCGTCGAGCAGATTGGAGCCGCGCCGGTCCTGCCAGCCGCCGGCCGCGAGCATGCCGTGGATCATCATGGCGAGGTGGGCGGCTCCGTCCACGATCGCCGCGTCCACGACCTGGCCGGTGCCGTCGGGCGTCCGGGCGTGCTGGAGGGCGGCCAGGACGCCGACGACGAGATAGAGGGAGCCTCCGGCGTAGTCGCCGACGAGGTTGGCCGGGACGGTGGGCGGCTCGTCGGGCCGGCCGATCATGGAGAGGGTGCCGGTGAGGGCGATGTAGGCGATGTCGTGCCCGGCGCGGTCGGCGAGCGGCCCGTCCTGGCCCCAGCCGGTCATCCGCCCGTAGACGAGGCGGGGATTGCGGGCCAGACAGGCGTCGGGGCCCACGCCGAGGCGTTCGGCGACTCCGGGCCGGTAGCCCTCGATGAGGATGTCGGCGCGTGCGACGAGGTCCAGCACGGTGGCGGGGCCGTCCGGGTCCTTGAGGTCGACGAGGACGGAGCGCTTGTTGCGGTTGGTGAGGTCCTTGGCCGGGTCGATGCCGATCCCGGCGCCGCCGGGCCGGTCGACGCGCACCACGTCGGCGCCCAGATCGGCCAGGAGCATCGCGGCGAACGGGCCGGGCCCGATGCCCGCCAGCTCGACCACGCGTACTCCGGCCAGGGGGCCGCGCGGGCCGTCCGGGCCGTTCCCTGTCGTTGCCATCGAGCCCCCAGCGGTGTGACACAACCGATGTAACATCGATGATGCTAAGAACGCGCCGGGCTCCGCACAACCCCCCGGACCGAGCAAGCGCTTAGGTCGTTCCCGGAAACGTCCGTCGTACGCCCGGAGGCCCCGGTCCGGGAGTCCCTCCCGCGCTCCGGGCGGACGGCACTCCTTTCGGAACACGCCGGCTACCTCTTTCGCCGGATCCTGCCCCATGAGCCCTCCCCGGGCGCCCAACGCCACGGCCGCCTCGGCTACCCTCTGCGTGCGACCTTGGCGCCGGCCCCCTGCGGAGGCACTGATGAACAGGCAGAACGGGGCGGAACGCCCCTACGACGTAGTCCTCTTCGGCGCCACCGGCTTCGTGGGCGAGCTCACGGCCGAGTATCTGGCGGCGCACGCTCCCCAGGGGTGCCGCTGGGCGCTCGCCGGACGCAACCGCGCCAAGCTGGAGCAGTTGCGCAACCGGCTGACCGACACCGATCCGCGCTGCGCGGACCTCCCGCTGCTGCACGCGGACGCGGACGACGAGGACGCCCTGCGCGAGCTGGCCGAGTCCACCCATGTGGTCGCCACGACCGTCGGGCCGTACGTCTGGTACGGCAGGAAACTGGTCGCGGCCTGCGCCGAGGCCGGTACGGACTACACGGACCTCTCCGGTGAGACGGAGTTCGCCGACGAGGTCTTCCTGGAGCACGACACCCGCGCCCGCGAGACCGGGGCCCGCATCCTGCACGCCTGCGGTTTCGACTCCGTCCCGCACGACCTGGGCGCGTACTTCACGGTCGGGCAGCTCCCCGAGGGCGTTCCGCTGACGATCGACGGCTTCGTCCGCTCCAACGCCGCGTTCTCCGGCGGCACCTTCGCCTCCACGCTCAGCATCATGAGCCGGCAGCCGCAGACGCTGCGCGCCGCCCGGGAGCGCCGGCTGCACGAGCCGCGTCTGGTCGCCCGCCGGGTCCGCGCCCCGCTGGGCGGCCCCCGCTTCAGCACCGAGACCGGCACCTGGGCGCTCCCGCTGCCGACGATCGACGCGCAGATCGTGGAGCGCTCGGCCCGCGCGCTCCCCCGGTACGGCCCCGACTTCCGCTACCGGCACTACGCCTCGGTCAAGCACCTCCCGGTGGCGCTCGGCGGCACGCTCGCCATGGGCCTGCTGCTCGGTGCGGCGCAGGTGCCGGCCGTGCGCGACCGGCTGATGGACTTCTACGAGCCGGGCGACGGACCGGACGCGGAGCGTCGGGAGCGCAGCTGGTTCACGGTCCGCTTCGTGGGCGAGGGCGGTGGGCGCCGGGTCTTCACCGAGGTGTCGGGCGGCGACCCGGGCTACGGGGAGACGGCGAAGATGCTGGCCGAGTCGGCGCTGTGTCTGGCGCTGGACGATCTGCCGGAGACCGCGGGCCAGGTCACTCCGGCGGTGGCGATGGGCGACGCGCTGCTCGACCGGCTGCGCGGGGCGGGGATCCGCTTCCGGGTGGCGGCGGTCCGCTGAGCCGTCGGGCGCGGGGGGCTCAGAGGATCCAGGACGCCAGGGTGTAGAGCATGGCACCGGCCCAGACGAGCCCCGCCGCCCCGCCGAGCAGGACGCCGAGGGCGACCCGGCGCGGGGCGGGCGGCGAGGGGACGGTTCGGCCGGATGTGCGGTGTGCGTTCATGTGTCCAGACTGCCGAGCATGATCGCCGGGCGCCATCCGTACGGATACTCAGGAGGTGCCCGTCCCGTGACGGGGACGGGCGGCCGGGGACGCGCGGACGGGGGCCGCGGCTCGTGACCGCGGCCCCCGCCTCCGTGCCGTGGCGCCGTGCTACAGGTCCCGCACCCTGATGTTGCGGAACTCGGCGAGGTCGTTGTTGCTGTGGTTCTGCAGTCCGATGTATCCGCTGAGGAACTGGCGCAGGTCGGTGGGCGGGTCACCCGCCCGGGACGAGGCCTTGCCCGGTGTGTTGTCGAACTCGTTGATCACCACACCGTTGCGGATGATCGTGTAGTGCTGGCCGACCGCGCGGATCTCGTAGTCGTTCCACTGGCCCTTCGGGGTCACCCGCGCCTGGTCCAGGCCCACGGGCTTGAAGTTGTAGACCGAACCGGTCTTCTGGGCCTCGCCCGTGGCTCCGTCGTAGATCTGGATCTCCTGTCCGCAGTAGACGGCGAGCCACTCCTGGGCGGTGCGGGCCGAGCCGACCGTTCCGCAGCTGCCCTCGGGCCGGTCGGCCAGCGGGGTCCGCGGATCGGGGAATCTGATGAAGACCCCGGTGTTGGCGTTGGCGGTGCCGGGCGCCACATCACGGAACTGGAGTCTCACGGAGAAGTCCCCGAGCGGCCTCTCGGCGTACCAGAGCATCCCCATCCCGCCGGAGGTGCGCAGGGTGCCGTCGGGCTGGAGGGAGAACTTCCCCGGGCCCGCCTGCCGCCAGTCGGCCAGGGTGCCCGCCGTCCCGTCGAAGAGCGGACGGTATCCGGGGACCTTGCCGATCTTGCTCCGCGCGGCGGCCTTGCGGATCGCCGATGCCTGCTTGTCGCCCAGCACGTACTGCCTGCGGAGCTCGTTGATCACGCTCTCGACGTGCCGGACGAACGCCCCGTGGTTGGGCCAGGACGCCTCGTCGTCGATCAGGTCGTTGACGGTGCAGCCGCCCCGGGAGACGCGGTTGGCCACACCCGTGTCGGTGTCGAGCAGCCGGACGGTCTTGCGGGCGTCCGGAGCGGCGCAGCCGGTCCGCGCGTCGATCGTCGCGGTCGCCTTCTCGCCGTCGGCGTAGGTGACCGTCAGCTTCGCGTGGTACGTGCCGTAGCCGGCGTAGGTGTGCGTCGGTGCGGCCTCGTGCGAGGGGGCGCTGCCGTCGCCGAAGTCCCACGTCCAGGCGACACCGCCGACGCGGGTGTCCGAGAACGCCACCGTCCTCGGCTTGCTCTGCTTCACCACGCGTGCCCCGGCGGCCTGCGGGTTCGGGGTGGCGGGACCGCCGTTGTAGCTGATGCGGATGAGCTTCTGGTTGGGGTGCAGGCTGAAGAAGCCGCCCGCGTAGTCGAGCATGTAGAGCGCGCCGTCGGGACCGAACTTGGCGTCCATCCAGCTCTGCAGCTGGGTGGCGCCGCCGCCGGGCGCGATGATGGAGCGCAGGTCCTCGCCGAAGGCGGGCGCGCCGGCGTCCTTGACGCGGTCCGGGTCCACCGTCACCGCGACGCGGTTGTTGGCGTTGGACTCGTCACCGATGAACCACTTGTCCTCCCAGTACGCCGGCCAGGCGACGCCGCTGCCGGTGTCCACCTGGGAGCGGTGGTAGGTCGGACCGGACATCACGGCCTGGCCGCCGCCCTTGAGGTACGGCTCGGTGTAGGTCGCCTCGCTCTCCACGTACGACGGGAGTCCGCTGCCGTCGGAGCGCTCGGGGTAGACCGGGCCGCCGCCCTGGGGCGAGTACCAGATCATGTTGTCGCGGGCCGGCGGGATGTCCGTCAGACCGGTGTTGCGGGGCGACTCGTTCTTGAGGTGGTCGCAGTCGTACCAGCCGGTGAGCTGCTTGGCGTCGGTGTTGCTGCGGTCGCGGTACGGCTGCTTGTTGCCCATGCAGTAGGGCCAGCCCTGGTTGCCCGCGGAGGTGATGACGGTGGCCGTCTCGTACTTGGCCGGGCCCAGCTCCGGGTCGGGCGCGCCCGCGTCCGGGCCGACCCAGCCGGCGGTGAGCCAGTTGTGCTCCGGGTCGATGGCGAGCCGGGCGATGTTGCGGACGCCCATGACGTAGATCTCGGGACGGGTCTTGTCCGTGCCCGGCGGGAAGAGGTTGCCCTTGGGGATGGTGTAGGTGCCGTCCGGCTCGGGGTGGATCCGCAGGATCTTCCCGTTCAGGTTGTTCGTGTTGCCGGAGGTGCGGCGGGCGTCCTGGAAGGAGACGCCCTTGTAGTCCTCGGTCCAGTTGTTCCCGGAGTAGCCGCCGGAGCCGCCCGAGGAGTTGTTGTCACCGGAGCCGATGTAGAGGTTGCCGTCCTTGTCGAAGGCCATGCCGCCGCCCGCGTGGCAGCAGCTGTGGATCTGGGTGTCCCAGTGCAGCAGGTCCTTGCGCGTGCCCTGGTCGATGGAGTCGGAGGCGAAGTCGTAGGTGAGCCGGGAGACCGTGCGCTGGCCGATCCGCTTGTCGCGGTCGATCGAGTCGTGCGGCATCCAGAAGATGTACATCCACCCGTTCTTCTCGAACGCCGGGTCGAGGGTGATGCCGATGAGGCCTTCCTCGTTCTTGACGAGTTCGTCGCCGCTGCCCCGGTTGCCCATCACGTCGAGCGTGGTGAGCAGTTTGACCTTCTTGGTCTTGGGGTCCCACTGGTGGATGGTGCCGCAGCCGAGGCCGACCTTGGGGTCGTTCCAGTCGACGATCGCGCCGGAGGGGCAGGCGGCCTTGCCGATGTAGAAGGCCTTGCCGTCGGGGGCCATGGTCAGTCCGTGCGGCTCACCGATCTGGTCGAGCTGCCCGGCCTGGTTCTGCGCGGTCAGCCGCTCGGTGGTGTAGTTGGACGCGATGGTCGCCTGGCAGTCGCCGCGCACCATGCCGGTGGTCCACTCGATGGCGCCGAGCAGATGGCTCCGGAACTTCGCGTCGTCGGTGTAGCTCTCCTCCGTACGGCCCATGCCGGTGTAGAAGGAGCGGCCGCCCTCGTAGTCGCGGCACCACGAGACCGGGTGGAAGGCGCCGTTGGCGCTGAGACCGGGCTTGTAGGTGTGCTCCTCGACCTGTGCGATCGTGTGGACCTTGCCGATGGGGTTGGGGTCCCAGTTGATCCACTGGTCGGAGCGGGTCCAGTTGAGGGGCAGCCCCTTGTTGGCCGGGTGCTGGCGGTCCGTCACGTCGACGACGGCCTTCTGGACCTTGGAGTCCTGCGGCGGTGTCGGGTCGGCGGTGAAGAGCCGCAGCTCGGCGAGCTGGATCAGTGGTTCACCGCTGTTGGCGGTGATCTCCAGCCGGTAGTTCTGGTACGCGTCCTTGTTGGTGAACTGGAACTGCCGCGTCTGGCCGCGCGAGGTGAAGGTCTCGCCGCTCCGGGTGTCCAGCGTCTTCCAGGTCTTGCCGTCCTCCGAGCCCTGGAGCTTCCAGTCCTTGGGGTCGCGCCCCACGTAGTCGTCGCCGGAGGTCAATGCGTAGTTGACGACCGTGACGGGCTTGTCCAGCTTCGCGGTGACCCAGCCGGTCGAGTCGAACGTCAGCCACTTGGTGGTGTTCTTCCCGTCGAACAGCTTGTCCTTCGACTCGTTCGGCGGATTGTCCCCGCTGGCATCGCTCTCGACGACCTTCTCGGCATCGGGCAGCCCCAGGGCCGGGCGGCTGCCGATCAGCCCGGTGAACCAGGAGGAGTCCGGCTGGGCCCGTGCCGCGTCGTGCACGCCGACGAAGCCGCCGCCGCCGCTGATGTACGCCTTGAACGCGGCCTCCTGCTCGGCGCTGAGCGTCACACCGTCGGCCGAGAGGAACACCACCGCCCGGTACGGAGCGAGGTAGGCGGCGCTGAACACGTGCGGGTCCTCGGTCTCCACGACCTTGAACCCGTTCTGGTCACCGAGTTTCCCGATCGCCGCCACGGCCTTCTTGACCGGGTCGTCCTGCTCGGCGGCGGGACCGTGGAAGACCAGGACGCTCACCGGGGCCTTGGCGGCGGCGCTCTGCTTCCCTCCGGCGGCATCGGCCGGCTGCTTCGGGGCGGATGCGGCCGGCAGCGTCGACAGCCCGAGGGCCAGCGCGGCACTGGACACCATGACGACCGCGCGGCGCCAGGGGCGGGCGCGCCCGGAGACACGCCCGCCGTACGCGGGCGGGGCTCCGCTCCGCCTCGACCCTGTGAAGCGGTCTCTCTTGCCCATGCTTACTCCTTGACTCGATCCGGAACCGGAAGAGCGTTCAGGGATGGGCTGCCGCCGGGCCCCGACCGGTGCGTGCAGCGGGCGGGACGGCGTTCGGCAGGCGTTCACGATGCCCGGGAGGACGGATGCCGGAGCGGGAGGCGCGGGCGCGCCTCCGGTCCTGGCGGGCAGGGGGACCGACCGACGGCAGGTCCGTGCACGCCCGTCGGGCCGTCGGCCGGTCCCGGCGGGCGTGGATTCGGGGGCGGGGCCGAGGAAGGGCGCCCGCCGGGGTGCCACAGGTGGTGCGAGGGATCAGTGGTGGTCCATCCCCGCCATGTCCCCCATCCCGCCGGTGCCGCCGGGGACGTTGCCGTCGGCGTCGGCGACCTGGAAGATCCCGACCATGCCCATGTCCGCGTGGCTCTGGACATGGCAGTGGTACATCCAGTTGCCCGCGCCGACCCGGGCACCCGCCACCACCTGGAATCCGAAGGAGTCCCCGGGGCCGACGGTCTTGGTGTCGATGACCCGGGTCTCGTCCTGGCGGCCCTGCATGATGCCGGTGCGGTTGTCCACCCAGCGGTGCCCGTGCACATGGAAGGTGTGGAAGAACTCTCCGTGGGTGATGACGATGAACTCCACCCGCTCGCCGACGACCGCCTTGAGCGTCGGGACGTCGTGGTGGGCCCTGTTGTTGATCGTCATGTCGTTGAACACGACGGTGAACTGTCTGTCGGGGATGACGTCGCCCTTGCGGCGGACGACGACGGGCCCGTACAGCCCCTTCTTGAGGCCGCCGGTGCCGTGCTCGGTGCCCACGTTGTGGTCGTGGTAGTGCCAGTAGCCGGCGCTGCCGGTCTCCCAGGTGCCGTCCGCGCTGCGCCCCGGGGCGTGGGTGCGCCAGATGTAGGTCCGGCGGCCGCCCGGTTCGACAACGCTGTCATTCATCAGGGTGCCGTCGCTCGCCACGTCGTAGTCCACACCGTGCACATGCAGACTCGCGGCGACGTCCAGGTTGTTGACGACTTCGATCTTCACCGTGTCGCCCTCGGTCATCTCGATCAGCGGTCCGGGGATCGACGCCTTCCCGGGCTCCAGGCCGTAGCCCATCTCCCCGTTCGGCAGGTTCTCCATGTACAGCGTCAGCTTGCGCACGCCGCCCTTGCCGTTCCCCTTGCCGTTGTTCTCGGCGGCGTTGCCCTTCGGTACGGCCGCGGTGGCGCCCAGCACCGTGGGCACGACCGCGGCGGCCGCGGCGCCGGTGGCGAACGCCCGTCGGGAGAAGTGGCGTCCCGTACCTGCGTCTGAGTCGAACATCGCTCTCCAATCCTCGAAACGCGCAGGTGCACGCGGTCGTTTCGTGGTCGTGGTCTGAGCCGCCGCGACAGCGGCTCTCCTGTCACGGCGGTACGCGTGGTGCGCCTGGCGTGCGGCCCCCGAACGGGGGGCGGGACGGTCTCCGCGCCGGACTTCGGCAGGGGCGGTCGGACTCGGCCAGGACCTGACGTGAGCTCGCTGACTCGGCTCGGCCGGCGGGGGCCGGACGGAACCGACTGGGTGGAGGGGGTCACCTCGGAACGCTGGACACCGTAGCGGGCACGGCTCCAGTTTTTCCAGACTCAGGTCAAAGTTGGTTGGATTCTCGTCATAGGTCTTGGCGAATAGTCAAAAGAGCCGCTACTTTCCCGACGTTGCCACGTTGAAGGAGGCTGCGCGCACCCCCGTTACGGCCGGGGTGACCGGTCCGGTGAGCACTCATACGCACATGTCTCGGAACGCGCTCATCACGGCGACTGATCGTCCAGCAGGCGGGGCCGTGAGTCCCATGCGGTGCCGCACCAGCGAATTCCCGAAAGGTGCAGCAGTGTCCAGAAGACTGCTCCATGACCAGACGGATCCGCCCCCCTCAAGATCCGCGCCACGTGTCCGGTTCGGCGAGCATCCGGTGCTGATGGCACTGATGGCCGTGGTGTTCACCGTGTTCTCCCTGGCCGTGCCGGCCGCCTACGCCGCTGCCGACCGTCCGGCTCAGGCGGCCGCGGCGGCTCCGGCGGAGGACCAGGTGCTCACCTGGACGGCCGGCGACGACTACACGAAGTACACGTCGGCGCCCGCCACGGCGGTCGCGGGCAAGGCGACCATCGTGTTCGAGAGCAGCGCCGCCACCGGCAACACGACGGGGCTGACGCACACCCTGACGTTCGACACGGCCAACGGCGACTACAACAACGATGTCAGCCTCAACATCCTGGCGAGCCCCTTCGACTCGGAGGGAGGCAGGCACACGGCGGAGGTCACGCTGACGCCGGGCGTCTACCGGTACTTCTGCGCCATGCCGGGCCACCAGATGATGGTCGGGGAGCTGGTCGTCACGGCCGCACCGGGCGGGGACAGCACCGCGCCCGAGACCTCGGCGGCCGTCACCGGAACGAAGAACAGCGCCGGTGAGTACGTCGGCACCGCGACCGTCGCCGTCACCGCCACGGACACCGACTCGGGCGTGGACACCGTCGAATACGCACTCGACGGCGCCGCCTACACCGCGTACACCGACCCCGTCGCGGTGACCGCGACCGGTGAACACACCCTCGCCTACCGGGCCACCGACAAGGCGGGCAACACCGCCGCGGTGAAGACGGTCACCTTCACCGTCGCCGCGACCGATCCTCCCGAGGACACCACCGCACCCGAGACCTCGGCGGCCGTCACCGGAACGAAGAACAGCGCCGGTGAGTACGTCGGCACCGCGACCGTCACCGTCACCGCCACGGACACCGACTCGGGCGTGGACACCGTCGAATACGCACTCGACGGCGCCGCCTACACCGCGTACACCGACCCCATCGCGGTGACCGCGACCGGTGAGCACACCCTCGCCTACCGGGCCACCGACAAGGCGGGCAACACCGCGACCGCGAAGACGGTCACCTTCACCGTCGCGGCCGCCACGCCGGAGGACGGCACCGCGCCCGAGACCTCGGCCGAGGTCGCCGGGACGAAGAACGACGCCGGTGAGTACATCGACACCGCGACGGTCACCGTGTTCGCCACGGACACCGAATCGGGCGTGGACACCGTCGAGTACGCACTGGACGGCGCCGACTACCAGCCGTACACCGCGCCGGTCACCGTGACCACGGCCGGTGAACACACCCTCGCCTACCGGGCCACCGACAAGGCGGGCAACGCCGCGCCCGCGAAGACGGTCGCCTTCACGGTCGCCACGACCGCACCCCCCGAGGACACCACCGCACCCGACACCTCCGCCACGGTCACCGGAACGAAGAACGACGCCGGTGAGTACATCGACACCGCGACCGTGACCGTGACGGCCTCGGACACCGAATCGGGCGTGGGCACCATCGAGTACGCGCTCGACGGCGCCGACTACCAGCCGTACACCGCGCCCGTCGCCGTCGCCGCCGCCGGGAAGCACACCCTCGGGTTCCGGGCCACCGACCGGGCCGGAAACACCTCCCCCGCCCAGTCGGTGACGTTCACCGTGGTGACCGCCCCGTCCGCGGACGAGACCGCGCCGGACGTGTCGGCGACCGTCTCCGGGACGAGGAACGACGCCGGAGCGTACGTCGGCAGCGCCACGCTCACGGTGACCGCGACGGACACGGAGTCGGGGGTCGCCGGGATCGAGTACTCGCTCGACGGCGGTCCCTATCTGACGTACGACGGTCCGGTGAGGATCACCCGGTCGGGAAGCCACGCCGTCCTCTACCGGGCGAGCGACAAGGCCGGCAACACGTCCGTGCCGCAGTGGCTGTCCGTCACGGTGGTCGACGGCAGGCCGCCGGCCGGCTGCCCCGAGAAGGACGGCCGGACCACCGTCTTCACCGGTCTGGTGGACACCGGTGTCCCGAACCGTGTCACGGCCAAGGGCTGCACGATCAACGAGCTGATCGAGGACCACCGGCCGTGGAAGAACCACGGCGCGTTCGTCTCCCACGTCGGAAAGGTCGTCAAGGCACTGAAGAAGGAGGGAGTCATCGACCGGCGCGAGGCCGCGACGATCAAGAAGGCCGCCGCCCGGTCCGACGTCGGGATGCGGGATCGCGGCCCCCACGGCCGCTGAACCGTGACCGGCCGGACGGCGTGAACTGCGTACCGGGCCCGGCGGGGGAGTCCGTGGACTCCCCCGCCGGGCCCGCCCGCGTGCGGAGGGCGGGGCCCCGGCGCACCGGCGCCCCACGACTTTGTCCATCCCCGATGGAAAGACCCGCGGCACGGCGCATAAGTTTCTTTTACCATCGGCGGCACGATGCTACCGTCCGACGGAATCCCCGCCCGAACACGAGCCGGGGACACGGCATTCACCATCTCGGGGGCGGCGTGAGGAGTTCCACGGTCCGACCGGCCAATCTGCATCAGGCCCGGCTGCTGCGCCTGTTGCGCGACCACGGACCGCAGTCGCGGGTCGCGCTGGGCGATCTGGTGGAGTTGTCGCGCTCGAAGCTCGCGTTCGAGATCGAGCGGCTGATGGAGGCCGGACTGATCGTCCCGGACGGCCTGGCCGCCTCGCGCGGGGGCCGTCGTTCGTACAACGTGCGGGTGGCCCCGTCGATGCGTTTCCTCGGTGTGGACATCGGGGCGACCTCGGTCGATGTCGCGGTGACCAACGCGGAGTTGGAGATCCTGGGCCATCTCGCCGCCCCGCTCCATGTGCGCGACGGGCCGGTCGCGGTCTTCGCGCAGGTGCGCGAGCTGGTCGCCGAGCTGCGGCGGACCACGTCGGTGGAGCACTTCGACGGTGCCGGGATCGGTGTTCCCGGGCCGGTCCGGTTCCCGGAGGGCGTTCCCGTGGCGCCGCCGATCATGCCGGGGTGGAACGGCTATCCGGTCCGCGAGGAGATGACCCGCGAACTGGGCTGCCCGGTCCTCGTCGACAACGACGTGAACCTGATGACGCTGGGCGAGCAGCAGGCGGGCGTGGCCCGTTCGGTGCGGGACTTCCTCTGTGTGAAGCTGGGGACGGGCATCGGCTGCGGCATCGTCGTGGACGGCGAGGTGCGCCGGGGCGTGACGGGCAGCGCCGGGGACATCGGCCATATCCAGGTGGTGGCGGACGGGCCGCGGTGCCTGTGCGGCAACACGGGGTGTCTGGAGGCGTGTTTCAGCGGGCTCGCGCTGGTGCGGGACGCGACGGAGCTGGCCCGATCGGGCCGTTCGGAGCCGCTGGCCGCCCGGCTCGCGGCGGCGGGGACGCTGAGCGCCGAGGACGTGTCGGCGGCCGCGGCGGCCGGGGACACCGAGGCGCTGGACCTGATCCGGGAGGGCGGCACCCGCACGGGCCATGTCATCGCGGGTCTCGTCAGCTTCTTCAACCCCGGTCTGGTGGTCATCGGGGGCGGGCTCACCGGCCTCGGACACCATCTGCTGGCCAGCATCCGCACCCAGATCTACCGCCAGTCGCTGCCGCTGGCCACCGGGAACCTCCCGATCGTGCTGGGCGAACTCGGCCAGGTCGCCGGGGTGGTGGGCGCCACCCGGCTGATCAGCAACCACGTCTTCTCGCCGGCCTGACCGGCCGGCCGCCCCGGGGCGTTCAGGCCGTGGCCTCGCGCAGCGCCCGCCGGCACAGCGCGTCGGCGCGGCGGGTGGTCTCCGGCTGGCGGAAGTCCCGGGCCAGCAGCAGGGTGTGGGCACAGGCGTTGTCCAGGCCGGTGCGGTGTCCGACCGAGACGTACACCGGTTTGGTGCCGTCCTGGGTGCGCAGTGCCCGGCCGACCTCCTCGCCGCCGTCGAGCAGCGGCGACCGGTCCCCGCGCCGGGGCCCCGGCTGCTCGTACGTGAAGGTGAACGGGTTCTTCGCGACGCCGATGACCGGCAGTCCGGTCAGTACGCCCAGATGGCTGGCGAGGCCGAAACGGCGCGGGTGCGCCAGGCCGTAGCCGTCGCAGACGACGAGTCCGGGGTCGGCCGGCAGGGATTCCAGGGCGGCCAGCACGGTGGGGATCTCGCGGAAGGCGAGGAGTCCGGGTACGTACGGGAAGGTCACCCGGCCGACGGCGGTCGCCTCGGCCACCACCTCCAGGGTCGCGGCGTCCAGGACGACGGCCGCGGCGGCGACGACGTCCCGCTCGTCGTCGTAGGCGACGTCGACCCCCGTGACCCGGCCGGTGCCCGGCTCGGGCCCCGGCTCGTCGAGCACGACACGGGTGCGCAGATCGTCCTGGACGGCACGGGCCTCGGCCTCGTCCGCGGGCATCCGGAAAGCAGTCATGGTGGCGCCCAGCCTAGGGGGTGGCCGGAGCGACCCGTCCGGGCGGGCGGGGCGGACGGGCCGTTCCCGTACCGTGGTGATCATGTTCGTACTGGAGTTGTCCTACACCGCCCCGCTCGACCGTGTCGACGCGGTCATGGCGGAGCATGTCGCCTGGCTCGACGCGCAGTACGCGGCCGGGGTGTTCGTGGCGTCGGGGCGGAAGAACCCGCGTGACGGCGGGGTGATCCTCGCCGTGGGGGACGACCGGGAGACGATCGTCCGGCTCACGGAGACGGACCCGTTCGCCGTGCACGGCGTCTGCGCGTACCGGGTCACGGAGTTCATCGCGACGAAGACCTCGGACGCGCTGGCGCCGTACCGTCAGCGGGTCTGACCGCCTCTCATCCGACGAACGCCCGTGCGGCGCGGCCGTGTTCGCCCGCGGCCCAGCAGCCGCCGTCGGCCGTGCAGTCGACGGTGTCGTACGAGCCGGTGCCGATCGTGCGCCAGGTGCGGCCGCCGTCCGTGGTGAGGTCCGTGCCGGTCGGGCCGACGGCGAGCGCGGCCGAGCGGCTGTGCGGCAGCCAGGCGACGCCCGAACGGTAGTCGGGGGACGGGGTCCGGGCGGCGCTCCAGTGGCGGCCGCCGTCGGAGGTGACGGCCGAGGCGCGGGGCGAGGGCCGGTCGGCGCGGTAGTCGCCGCCGACCGCGATGCCGTGGGCGCGGTCCCGGAAGGCGAGGCCGAAGACGCCGCGGGCCGGGTCCCCGGCCCGGATCGGCGCGGCGGTCGCGGTCCAGGTCCGGCCCCGGTCGCCCGAGTGCAGGATCCGGGCGGTCTGCGCACCGCCGGTCGCCAGCCACACGTCCCGGGGGCCGGAGGAGACCAGGCACTGTCCCGAGGCGGCGAATCCGGCCTCGCCCGGCCGCGCCTCCGGCATGCCCGAGGAGGGCAGGACCCGCCAGCGGCGTCCTCCGTCGTCGGTGGCCAGGATGCGGAACCGGCCGTCCACCGGATCGCTCATGGCGAGGCCGTGGCGGCTGTCGAAGAAGGTCAGGCAGTCGTAGAAGGCCCGCGCGTCGGTGTTCCGGAAGGATTCCTTCCAGGTCTTTCCGCCGTCGTCGGTGCGCAGCACCCGGGAGGCCTCGCCCTCGCCGATGGCCAGCGCCACCGCCCGCCGGGCGTCGAAGGCCTCGATGTCGCGGAACTCCAGCGCCTCCTCGGCCGCTCCGGGCGGCGAGACGTCGGCCCAGTGGCGGCCGCCGTCGGTGGTGCGCAGCACCGTTCCCCCGGAGCCGGCCAGCCAGGCCGTGCGGCGGTCGACGGCCGCGAGGCCGCGGAAGCGGGCGTCGGTCCCGGTGTCGGTGGCCGTCCAGTCCGGCGCGTGGCCGGTCCGGTGCGGTGTCCCGGATGCCGCGTGGGCGGCGGGTGCGGACAGCACGGCGGCGAGCGCCGCCCCGCACATTCCCAGAGACATCAGTCGTCGCGTCTTCCCCTTGGCCCTCATGGCGCTGGAAGCTAACCCACGGGCCGCGCCCCGTCCAGGGTGCGGGACGTGGATCGGGGCACCCGAGCAGGAGCGGTGTGCGGTGCGCGGTGACGCAGCTCACGCCGCGTCCCGGTGCACGGAACCGCGTGTTCGGTCGTCTGTATCAGTGCCGGGAACCGTCCGTCCGGTCGCGAGAGGGAGCAGGTCGTGTCCACCGTTATCGAGCAGTCCGTACAGGCCCGCATGGTCGCATCCGCTCCGCGGATGGAGACGCTTCCCGCCGTGCTGAGCTACGACCCGGCGGATCCGTTCGCCGTGCGCATGGCGTTCCCCGCGCCGGCGACGCTGGAGGGCACGGCGGTGCTCTGGGAGTTCTCCCGGGAGCTGCTGGCGGCGGGGATGGACACCCCGGCCGGCCTCGGCGACGTCCGGGTGCGGCCCTTCGGCTACGACCGCACGGTGCTGGAGTTCCACGCCGCGGAGGGCATCGCGATGGTGCACGTACGGACGGACGAGGTGCGCCGGTTCCTGCGGCGCGCGCAGGAGCTGGTCCCGGCCGGGGACGAGCACCGCTTCCTCGAACTGGACCGGGGTCTGGCGCGGCTGCTGGACGGACCGCGCTGAGCGGGGCGCGCCCCGGCCCGCGCGGAGGCCGGCCGCTCAAATCGGTTGCCCCGCCCCCGGCGCGCCCGTAGCGTCGTACGCGTCCCTGTCGTCGCCGATCGGAGCAGGACGTTGTTCGTCTGAGGTCCCGAGACACCGTGTCGCACGCCGTGCCATGTCCTCATGTCCGCGTGCCCGAGTGTGACCTCAGCTCTTCGAGCCGTCCTCCGCGACCTGGGCTTCTCTCTCCACCGTAGGAACATCCCTTCCGTGGAAGGCCCGTGGCCGGTGTCTCGCCCCGTTGCCCACGCCCCTTCCACGCAACCGGGAGTCTCCTCGTGTCCACCCCTCTCACCCATATCAGCTGTACCTCCCTCTCCTTCTCCTGGCCGGACGGCACCCAGGTGTTCGACGGCCTCGACCTCACCGTGGGCCCCGGCCGCACCGGACTGATCGGGCTCAACGGCTCGGGCAAGTCCACGCTGCTGCGGCTGGTCACCGGGGAACTCGCCCCGCTGGACGGCCGCGTCACCACGGCCGGCGAGATCGGCTATCTGCCGCAGAACCTGGTCCTGGACACCGCGCTGCGCGTCGACGCGGCCCTGGGCATCGCGGGCACCCGGGCGGCGCTGCACGCCATCGAGGCCGGTGACACCGGCGAGGAGGCGTTCGCCGCCGTCGGCGACGACTGGGACGTGGAGGAGCGGGCGCGGGCCATGCTCGACCAGGTCGGTCTCGGTCGTCTCGGGCTGGACCGCACGGTCGGCGAGATGTCCGGTGGCGAGTGCGTGCTGCTGCGGCTGGCGGCGCTGCTGCTGGCCCGGCCGGACGTCCTGCTGCTGGACGAGCCGACGAACAATCTGGATCTGTACGCCCGCGCCCGGCTGCACGCGGCCGTCGACGCCTGGCACGGGGTGCTCCTCGTCGTCAGCCACGACCGCGAACTGCTGGAGCGGGTCGACCAGATCGCCGATCTGCGGGACTCCTCCGTCACCTGGTACGGCGGGAACCTCTCCGCGTACGAGGAGGCGGTGGCCGTGGAGCAGGAGGCGGCCGAGCGCATGGTGCGGGTCGCCGAGGCCGATGTCCACCGCCAGCGGCGCGAACTCGCCGAGGCCGGCGTCAAACTGGCCCGGCGCAAGCGCTACGGGCAGAAGATGCAGGAGAACAAGCGCGAACCGAAGATCGTCATGGGCGCCCGCAGGCGCTCCGCCCAGGAGTCCGCGGGCAAGCACCGCATCCTGCACGCCGAACGGCTGGCCGAGGCCAGGGAGCGCCTGGACGAGGCGGTCGAGGCGGTGCGGGAGGACGAGGAGATCCGGGTGGAACTGCCGCACACCAAGGTCCCCCCGGGCCGCGAGGTGCTGCGGACGACGGAGCTGGAACTGCTGTACGGGGCGCGGGTCCCGGGCTGGTTCGAGGTCCGCGGCCCCGAACGGATCGCCCTCGTGGGACGCAACGGCGCGGGCAAGACGACGCTGCTGCGGACCCTGGCCGGTGAGCTGGCGCCGGTGTCCGGATCGACGTGTGTGCAGGTGCCGGCGCGGTTTCTGCCGCAGCGGCTCGATGTACTGGACGACACGCTGAGCGTGGTGGAGAACGTGGCGAGGTTCGCCCCGGAGGCCACGAACAACCGGATCAGGGCGCGACTGGCCCATTTCCTGTTCAAGGGGGCGCGCGCGGACCGGGCCGCCGGGACGCTGTCGGGCGGTGAGCGGTTCCGTGCCGCTCTGGCCGCCCTGCTGCTGGCGGAGCCGGCGCCTCAGCTGCTGATGCTGGACGAGCCGACGAACAATCTGGACATGGCGAGCGTGCGCCGGCTGACGGCGGCACTCGACGCGTTCGAGGGGGCTCTGATCGTGGCGAGCCACGATGTGCCCTTCCTCGAATCGCTGGGGATCACGCGCTGGCTGCTGCTCGACGACGGGCTGCGGACCACGTCGGCCGAGGAGGTGCGCCCGGGGGTGTGAGGGAGGCGGTACGGGGACGGGGGCTCAGGACGCGGACGCGGTCACCGGTGGAGTAAGGCCCAGGCCTTGGTGCCGCCGGAGGCCGTCAGCGCGGGAGTCAGCCCCCAGTCCCCTCCGTGCGCGTCCACCGCGGCGGCCAGCAGCCACATGCTGGCGCTGCGGTGTTCGCGGCACTCCTCCGACCGCTCCGGCGACTCGTGCGCCGGATGCTGGTCGTAGAGGATGATCCGCAGTGCGTCGAACTGCCAGTGGACGCGCAGCAGCATCTCGCGGTCGGGGGTGAACCGGTAGGCCGCCGCGACCAGTTCGGAGGCGGCGAGCACCGCCGTCTCGCGCAGTTCGTCCAGGCCGTGCCGGGTGAGCAGTTCGCTCACGGAGCGGCGGGCGAGACCGGCGCAGAAGGCGCCGCCGGGCAGAGCGAAGGAATAGCTCAGATTGTCCGCCTCCGGCGGGGTGGGGCCCGCCGGCACGGGGGCCGGAAGGCAACGCAATGCGCCTTTCATCAAGGGGACTCGTCTTTCTCATACGTGTGGTGACGATCACACAGCGGCGCGGTCGCCCCGTGTGAGACTGGCACTACCGACCGTAGCGTACGACCGGAGCACAGTGCTACTACTTGTGTGGTTCCGGCATTTCGCCACTCTCGCCCCGGAAGGAACCACACCGTGCCACCCCGAAGTACACCTACCGCACGACAACAACGACTCGGGTACGAACTACGCAAGTTGCGCGAGCAGTCGGGGATGACGGCACAGCAGGCGGCGGCGCTGCTCGGCGTGGACCGCACCCGTATCCCCAATATCGAGTCGGGCCGCTTCGGCATCAGCGCCGAACGGGTCCGCACCCTGGCCTTCAACTACGGCTGCCCGGACGCCGGACTCGTCGACCTGCTCGCCGAGATGGCGACGGAACGGGCCAGGGGCTGGTGGGAGGAGCACCGCGGACTGCTGCTGCCGAGCCTGCTGGACATCGCCGAACTCGAATACCACGCCGTGGAGTTGACGACCGCCACCACCACGCACATCCCCGGCCTGCTGCAGACCGAGGAGCATGCGCGCGCAGTCTTCGACACCGCCGTCCCCCCGCTGCCCGGACCCGATCTGATGGCCCGGCTCTCGCTGCGGCTGCGCCGCCAGGAGGTGCTGGAACGGGACCGCCCGCCGCTGTACGAGACGCTGATCCACGAGGCCGCGCTGCGCATGCAGTTCGGCGGGCCGAAGGTGAGCGGGGCCCAGCTGGAGCACATCCTCCAGCAGTCCGAGCGCGACCGGATCACGGTCCGGGCGATCCCGTTCTCCGCAGGGGGTTTCCCCGGGGCCGGTCAGTCGTTCACCTATGTCGGCGCGGCCGTCCCGCAGCTCGATACCGTGCAGCTCGATTCGTCGCACGGCTCGATCCTGCTGGACGCGGACATGCAACTCAGGCGCTACCGCGGCCTGTTGGAAAGACTGCGGGCACTCGCGCTGCCCGTGGAGGAGTCGCGCGACTTCATCCGGCGCATAGCGCAGGACCTATGAGGAGAGAGAGCATGAACGACATCTGCTGGGACGAGGCCTTCTGCAGCGAGGGAGCGAACTGCTTCCGGTTCGGCCTCGACGAGCACGGCCGGGCCTACATCGGCTCGACCACCGACACCGCCGCCTACGTCAGCGACTCGGTGGAGGCCCTGCGGGCGCTGATCTCCGCCGTGAAGTCCGGAGCGGCGGACCATCTGCTCTGATCCGGCCCACCCGACCGCGCCCCCCGTGCGCCCGCGCTCCGAGTACGCCGACTGTTCGGAGCTTCCCGCCACAGGGGGCCGGCCCGGCCGCCGCACACTCCCCGTACACAGCTGACCTGGGGCGATGACACCGCGTGAGGAGTGGTCGCCGGGACGGGCTTGGCCAGAGCCTTACCCCGGCTTTAACCTACGGTTTCGTAACCTACGAAGCCGTAGGTAATTCTCCCGTCCCCAGGAGCTCCCCGTGACGATCACCTCTGCCCACCTCGGCCGTTCACCGGCGTGGACCGACGCCCAGCTGCTGTACGCGCTGGAAGAAGTGGTGGAGAAGGAGCTCAACCGCCATCTCAAGGTCGCCAAGGACTGGATGCCGCACGAGTACGTCCCGTTCTCCGACGGACGCAACTTCCCCGGCGTCTTCGAGGACGGCGAGGCCTGGCGGACGGACCAGTCCAAGGTCACGGACATCGGCCGGATCGCCCTGGTGGTGAACCTGCTCACCGAGGACAACCTCCCCAGCTACCACCACGAGATCGCCTCGCTCTTCGGCCGCGACGGCGCCTGGGGCACCTGGGTGCACCGCTGGACGGCCGAGGAGGGCCGCCACGGCATCGTGATGCGGGACTATCTGCTCACCTCCCGCGCCGTGGACCCGGACAAGCTGGAGCAGTTCCGCATGGCGCACATGGCGGAGGGCTTCGAGTCCGACAACCGCCACTCGATGCTGCACTCCGTGGCGTACGTGGCGTTCCAGGAGCTGGCCACCCGGGTCTCGCACCGCAACACCGGCCACCAGTCGGGCGACCCGGTCTGCGACCGGATGCTGGCCCGTATCGCCACCGACGAGAACCTGCACATGGTGTTCTACCGCAACCTCCTGGGCGCGGCCTTCGAGCTCGCCCCGGACCTGACGATGCAGTCCGTGCGCGATGTCGTGGTGAACTTCCGGATGCCCGGACACGGGATGCCCGGCTTCGAGCGGGCCGCAGCGCAGATGGCCATCGGCGAGATCTACAACCTGCGGATCCACCACGACGACGTGATCCAGCCCGTGCTGCGCTATCTGAAGGTCCTCGACATCGACGGACTCGGCCCGGACGGCCTGCGGGCCCAGGAGGAGCTGGGGCTGTACATGAACGGGCTGGACGGCGAGGCGTCCACGTTCGACGAGAAGCTGGCCGCGCGCAAGGCGCGGATGGCGGCCCGCGCCCAGGGCTGACCCCGGACACGCCCGTGGGGCCCGTGGCCGGCCGGGCACGGGCCCCACGGCTCATTCCTGCGCAGTGACCTCCGCGTACGCGGCGTCGCGCACCTCGGCCTCCCGGTGGCGCCGCAGCAGCCGCAGCTGGGTGCGCCACGGACCGGTCCAGCCGGTGTGCCGGCCGCCCGTGGCGACCAGGCTCACCGCCAGCAGCCCGTGGGCGAGCCGCCCGTCCTCGGCGAGCCGCCCCGCCACCTGGAGCAGACCGGCCGTGCCGTCCTCGCCCACGTGCACCCGGGCGCGCGCGCCGAAACGCGCGGCGGTGCGCGCCGCGAGGACGGCCCGGCCCGTGTGCAGCCCGGCCAGCCGGTCCAGCGCCGTGTACAGCTCCTCGGGTCCGCTCTGCGGATCCACGGTCTCCACCAGCAGGGCGGCGGCCTGGGGTATGTGGTCGCGGTGGCGGGCGAGGAGTTCGCCGGCGTCGGTCAGAACGGCGCCGTCCGGGGCACCGAGGGGGGTCCGCGCGCCCACGACGAGACGGTTCACCAGGTGGACGACGCGCTGCCGGGCGGGCCGGTCGCGGTCGCTGTCCGCGTCCTCCACGGCCACCGCGTCCGAGAGCGTCGCGAGAGCCCCCAGGAGGGCCCGCGCCGCCTCCCCGGAGTCGGCGGACGCGGCCCTGGCGAGCGCACCGGCCGCCGCCTGCCAGGAGCGGCGCCCCAGATCCGTGACGGCGTCCGCCAGGACCGCACCGAGCTCCGGTTCCCACGCGATCCAGTGGGCGGCGACCGCGTGCGCGGAGGCGGCGAGTTCCTCGTCGTCCGTCGCGCACACCTCGCGGACCAGGCGCGCGTATCCGGCGCGGTGCGCCGCGGGCAGGCAGAACGGCCACACGTCCAGAACGGCGGCGCGCAGCACGGCCGGGCCGGACGCGGCCTCGGCCAGCATCCGCCACATCCGTGCGTCGCCCAGCAGCTCCACGGCGGCCGCCACACACGCGGCCCGCACGTCCTCGTGCTGTCCGGGCGCCCCGTAGGCCTCGGCGACCAGATCGGCGGCGGTCTCCCGGGGCAGCCGGACCACGGCGAGCCGGACGGCCTCCTTCCGCGCGGTCACCTTTCCGGTGCCGGGGGCCAGCCGGGCCCGCAGCAGCGGTGCCAGCACGGAGGGCCGGACGTTCCGGGAGGCCCGTCCGGCGGCGAAGACGGCGACCCGGGCGCGGTCGTCCCCGCTCAGCGCCAGCAGCTCCGGGAGCACATCGGCGGCCCGGTCGGTGCGGCCGAGGGCGGTCAGCGCGGCCTCGGCCAGCACGACGTCGTCCGACGCGGCCCACTCCCGTACGGCGTCGGTGCCGAGCGCGGGTACGGAGGCCAGGGCTCCGATCGCGGCGGCGCGGCCGTACAGCGGCAGCTTCTCGTCGCGGGCCGCGCGGCGCAGCGCGCGGGCGGCGGCGCGGTGCTGACGCGGCACCCAGCGGCGCACCTCGGGCCCCGGGTGGACGGTCCAGGCGGCACCGGGGGCGAGGAAGCGGCCGTGCGGCGGCAGGGTGGCGAGCAGGGGATCGAGCAGATCCGTGCGGACGCGGGTCAGGACGCGCAGCACCTCGGGCACGGTGCCGGCCGAGGCGTCGAGGGCGAGCAGCCGCTCCACCCGCTCGGACCGGGTCGCGGCAGGCTCCAGCCAGAGGGCGACGGCGGTCCGTGCGGTCGCGGCGGTGCCGAAGCGGACCGCCTGCCACAGCAGGTCCTGGAGTTCGGGCAGCCCGGCGGCGCGCCGGCCGAGCGCCCGGGTCAGGGCGAACACGAGCCCGTAGTCGCTCTTCTCCGCGCCCGCCTCCAGCCAGGGCCGCAGCGCGTCGAACACCGCGTGCTCCTGGCCCCGGCGCAGGGTGCGGTCGAGCCGTCCGAGGTCGGCGCCCCCGGTGTTCCCGGAGATGCGCACCAGGGTGCGCAGGGCCCAGCTGACGAGGGCGTGCCGGCCGGTGACGGTGTGCTCGCGCAGCAGCCGCACGGCGAGGGCGGTGAGCGCCTGCCGGGTCGTGTACGAGGAGTCGCGGGCCTCGACGGCGTCGGTGGCGATCCGGTCCAGGGCGGGTTCGGCCGCCGCAGTGAAGAGGGGCGCGGGCACCGTGCTCAGCGCGGTGAGCGCGGCCGAGCGGACCGGGTCCTGTTCGTTGCGCAGCCGGGCCATGTCGTCGAGGAGGACGGCGACGGGGCCGGGCTCCCCGGTGCGTGCGGCGTTGCGGACCAGCAGCGGCCAGGCGAACGCGCGGTCGGCGGCCAGGGGCCGGCGGGTGGCGGCGAGCAGGTCGTCCCACACCTCGGCCACCGGCAGGTACGAGCGGGCGAGCAGCACGGTCGACCATGCCTCGCCCTGCCGTTCGGCCCGTTCGGCGGCGCGGCGGGCCACGTCCGCGACCCCGCCGCGGGGCAGCGCGTCCAGCACGACGGGGTCCACGGTGTTCCTGCCCGGTCCGTGCCCCTCGGTCACCGAGGCGTACAGGGCGGTGCGGCCGCGGGGCGGCAGGGCCGCGAGCAGCCGGGCCAGGGCGCGGGAGTCCCGGGCCAGCGCGCGGCCCAGTTCCACGACGAGCCCGTCGGGCGCGGTGCGGGCCAGCCGGACCAGGGTGCCGCGGCCGAGCGCCGGCGCGCCGCCCGTCAGCAGCGGCCGGGTGCCGGGGCGCAGCAGCAGGCGCAGGGTGCGGGCGGGGTCGGCGGCGGCGAGGGTGCCGACAGTGCTGAGCAGGGGCCGCGGCAGGGCGTCGGGGCCGAGGCGTTCGAGGAGGTCGAGGACGCGGTCCGGCCGGGCGCGGGCGCAGGCCGCGATGCCGGGCGCGTCGCGCTGCCAGCGCAGGGCGCGCTGGGGTGCCGCAAGGGCGGCGAGCTGCGCGTCGACGACGTCGAGCAGGAGGTCGGGGTGGCTGCGGACGAGAGCGCTCCAGCCGGCCACCGCGTGCAGCAGGTCCGGCAGCAGGGCGGCGGCCGTCGCGGGCGGGCAGCCCGGCAGCAGCAGGGTGGCCGCCTCGTCGCCCCACTCCGCGCGCACCCGGTCGATCAGCCGGGCGGCGAGCGCGCCGCGCCCGTCGGTGACGACGGCCCGGAGCAGCCGGCGCCGCGCGGTGGCGGGCAGGTCGTCCAGGGCCCGTTCGTACGCCTCGTCCGGGACGCCGAGGCTGCGCGCCACCCTCAGCGCATGGCCCTGGACGAAGGGGTCCGGGTCGCCGACGCGGGCGCCGATCCACTCCGTGTCCCCGCCGACGGCGGCCGCGACGACGGCGGTCCCCCGCTCGTAGGGGCCGCCCCCGTCCAGCGCGTCGAGCACGGCGCGCAGCTCTCCCGAGGCGGACAGCGCACGCGCGCGGGCCGCGAGTTCGCGCATGCGCGCGGGGTACGGAAGCGGATCGAGCGCGTTCAGCAGGGCTTCGGTCATGGGGGCGATTGTGCCGTGCGGGGGCGGGCGCTCCCCAGCGCTTTACGGACCGTACGCTGTGGCGGGTGAAACCTGTGACCCGCGTGGTGCTCTTCGGGATACCGATAGCGATAGCCGCCTCGATCCTCTTCAACAGCGGCGGCGACTCCGGGCTGCCGGAGGACTCCCCCACCGCCGAGGCGTCGGCCGCCGCGTCCGCGGAGCCGGCCGATCCGTACGCCGCCGCGGACGACGAGGAGCGCGCGGAGATGGACGCGCGGGTCGCGAAGATGCCCGCGGGGCTCGCCGCGCCGAAGGAGCGGGAGATCGCCTGGAAGCTGTTCGCCAGTGCGGAGGGCTCCACGCTGGACTGGCGCAGCCAGTACGCCACGATCGAGGACAACAACGACGGGACCGGGTACAACGCCGGAATCGTCGGCTTCTGCTCCGGCACCCACGACATGCTGGCGTTCGTCGAGTCCTTCACGAAGGACCACCCGGACAGTCCGCTGGCGCCGTTCCTCCCGGCGCTGCGCAAGGTCGACGGCACCGCCTCGCACGAGGGTCTGGACCCCGGGTTCACGGCCGCCTGGAAGAAGTCGGCCGAGGACCCGGAGTTCCGCGCCGCGCAGGACCGGGTGCGCGAGCACGACTACTTCGTCCCCGCGGTCCGGCTGGCGAAGCTCGACGGGCTCGGCACCCTGGGCCAGTACATCTACTTCGACGCGATGGTCCTCCAAGGGCCGGGCACCGGGCCCGACGAGTTCTACGGCATCCGCAGGGCCGCCCTCGCCGAGGCGGACACGGTCGAGGAGGGCGGCGACGAGTCGGTGTACCTGGACGCGTTCCTCGACGCGGCGCGTGCCGTGATGAAGTCGAAGAAGAACCAGCAGGACACCTCGCGCATCGACACCGCCCAGCGCGCGTTCCTCGACGACGGGAACCTGTCCCTGGAGACTCCGCTGACCTGGAAGGTGTACGGCGAGACGTTCCGCCTCCCGTCCTGATCCGGCCCCGGCCCCGCCCCGGCCGGGCCGCTCCTCAGGCCCGTGCGTCCTGCCGGATCAGTTCGGCGGCCTTCTCGGCGAGGGCGACGGTCGGGGCGTGGGTGTGGCCGCGGGTGATGCGCGGCATGACCGAGGCGTCCACGACCCGCAGCCCGTCCACCCCGCGCACCCGCAGCCGCGGATCGGTGACCGCCGCGTCGTCCTCGCCCATCCGGCAGGTGCCCACGGGGTGGTACAGGGTCTGGGCGGCCTCGCGGACCGACTCCGCGAGGCGGTCGTCGTCGACCGGTCCGGGGTACGGGGCCATCGGTCCCGAGGTGTGCGGGGCCAGCGCCCCCGAGGCGAACAGGGTCTCGGCACGGCGCACCCCGGCGATCAGCCGGGGCAGGTCGGCCGGATCGGTCAGGTATCCGGGATCGATCCGGATGCCGGGGCCGTGGTCCCCGCCGTCGGGGTCCAGGGTGATGCGGCCGCTGCTCGCGGGCTGGAGCAGGACCACGCCGATGGTGAGGCCGTGCTCGGTCGGGGCGGTCAGCCCGTGCTCGATGAAGGGGGCCGGGGCGAAGATGAGTTCCAGGTCGGGGGCGGCGAGGGCCGGATCGCTGCGGACGAAGGCGACGGCCTCGGCGAGGTTCGAGGTGAGCGGGCCGCGCCGGGCCAGCAGATAGCGGGCGATGTTGGCCGGGGTGTCGGCGCCGGTCAGGGTCACCGGGCGCGGGCAGTGCATGGTCACCGCGTACGACAGGTGGTCCTGGAGGTTGCGGCCGACGTCGGGCGAGGCGGCCAGCACCTCGATCCCGGCCCGTCCCAGGTCCTCGGGGTCGCCGATGCCGGAGCGCATCAGCAGATGCGGGGAGCCGACGGCGCCGGCGCTAAGGAGGACTTCGCGGCGGGCCGTGAGGGTGGCGGGGCCGGTGCCCGTGGTGCGGACGCCGACGGCCCGGGTGCCGTCGAAGGCGAGGGCGGTGACCCGGGTGCCGGTGAGGACGTCGAGGTTGGGGCGGCGGGCGGCCGGTTTGAGGTAGCCGTCCGCCGCGCTCCAGCGGCGGCCGCGGCGCTGGTTGACCGGGGTCACGGCCGCACCGCTGTGGTCGGGCGCGTTCAGTTCGGGCAGCAGCGGCAGTCCGTCGTCCTGGCAGGCGTCGAGGAAGTGGCCGGTCAGAGCGGAGGGGGCGCGCGGCGGTGAGACGAAGAGCGGGCCCTCGGTGCCGTACACGGTGCCGTGCCCGGTGGGTCCGGTCCAGTGCTCGGCGCGCCGGAAGTACGGGACGAACGCCTCGTGGCCCCATGCGGCTCCGGCGGCACCGGCCCAGGCGTCGTAGTCGTCGCGGTGGCCGCGTACCCACATCATGGCGTTGACCGAGGACGAGCCGCCGAGGGTGTGGCCGCGCGGCCAGAACAGCTCCCGGCCGCCGAGCGCGGGCTGCTCCGCCGTGGTGAAGTCCCAGTCGTAGGCCGTCTTGAAGAGTTTGGGGAAGGCGGCGGGGATCCGGATCTCCGTGCCGCGGTCGGGGCCGCCGGACTCGATGAGCGCGACCCGGACGGTGGGGTCCTCGGACAGCCGCGCCGCCAGCACGCAGCCGGCCGATCCGGCTCCGACGACGATGCAGTCGTACTCGCTCAACTCGGCTTCTCCTCGCGGTCGTCGCGGGCCGCCGGTGCGGCCGGGGACCCGCGGGACGATGTACGGAAGGCCGAAGTCTCGCACGGGCGGGTGCGGTTCACACCCGCCCGGTGCGCGCGGCGGGCGGATCAGGCGTTGGTGACTCTGCGCAGTTGGTCGCGCTCCTTCTCGGAGAGACCGCCCCAGACGCCGAAGCGCTCGTCGTTGTCGAGTGCGTACTCCAGACAGGCCTGGCGTCCTTCGCAGGCGTTGCAGAGCTGCTTGGCCTCACGGGTGGAGCTGCCGGGAGCGGGGAAGAAGAACTCGGGCCCGGTCTGCGCGCACAGCGCCGTCTCCTGCCAGGCGCGAGCGGGGTCGGCCGCGGTGTTGATCAGCATGGGCCATACAGTGCCGTGCCGCGATAAACGACTGATCAACGATCCATGGCGCGTCGGCGGAACGGGGGACGGCACCGCGCGAACCGGAGGCGTACGGGACGGGGCCGTACGCCTCCGGCCGCGGCTCAGCGGGTGACGCCGAGGGCCGGGAGCACCGTCTCCGCGACCCGGTAGGCCTCCTCCAGCAGCGGATTGCCGGAGAGGATGAAGGTGTCGACGCCCAGGTCCTCGAATTCCTTCAGCCGCTCCACGACCTGGGCCGTCGAACCGACCACGGCGGTGCCGGGACCCGGCCGGAACAGGCTCATGCCCGGCCACATGTTCGGGTGGACCTCCAGTTCGCGGGCGCGGGCGGGGACCTTGCCGCCGTGCTGGCGGAACTGCCGCTGCCAGCCCACCCCGTCCTCGCCGGCCCGGTCGCCGAGCTGCCGGGCGTACGTCGCCTCGCTCGTGACGTCGAGGAGCCGGTCGGCCGCGGCCCAGGCCTCGTCCTCGGTGTCGCGGACGATCAGGTGCAGCCGCAGCCCGATGCGGAGGGTCCGGCCGTACGCGGCGGCCCTGGCCCGCACCTTCGCCAGTTTCTCCTTCAGCAGATGGGGCGGCTCGCCCCAGGTGAGGAAGACGTCGACGTGCTGGGCCGCCATCTCGATGCCGGGGTCCGAGGAGCCGCCGAACCAGAGCGGGACGGGCCCGTCCTGGACGGGTTTCAGCTCCCCGAAGGAGGCCCCGGCGTTCTTCAGGTCGTAGAAGCGGCCCTTGTGGTCGAAGACCTCGCCGGCCGTGAGCCGCTTCACGATCGACCAGTACTCGGCGCTCAGCTCGTACCGCTCGTCGTGCTCCACGTGGAGTCCGTACTCCCGCAGGGCCTGTGTGGACCCGTTCACCACGTTGAAGCGGAGCCGGCCGCCGAAGAGCGTGTCGAAGGTGAGGGCCGTCTTGGCCAGCAGCGTGGGCGCGATCAGCCCCGGGTGGACGGCGAGCAGTGGCTTGAACCGGGTGCTGGTGGCGGCGGCGAGCGCGCTGCCGAGCGGCCAGACGTCGTAGAGGTCGGTGGCCAGGAGCGCCCCGCTGTAGCCGAGGCGTTCGACGGCTCCGGCGAGCCGGGTCAGATAGCCGAGGTCGACCGGGCGTCTGCCCTCGGGCTCCCAGGGATAGGCGCCCTCGCGCGGGATGACGTACCAGAGGACTTCTGTCGCCATGTCGTCATACCGCCTTGTCGGTGGCGGCCCGCGCGCGGGCGTGCGCGACGGTGACCGGGCGGTCGATGAACCCGGTGCGGTGGAAGATGTCGGCGGCCTCCTGCTGCTCGGCGAGGAAGGCGTCGCCGACGGGTTCGATCGCCCAGGGCAGGGAGGCGAGCGCGGTCTCCCAGTCGTCGGCCGAGCCGCCGAGGTCCGCGGCGGCGATCTCGGCCGCCTGCCGGGGGTGTGCGGCGGCCCAGGCGTCGGCGCGCTCCAGCGCCCGGGTCAGCGCCTCGACGGCCTCGGGGCGGGATTCTGCCAGCTCGCGGCGGGTGAAGAAGACGGAGCGGTCGCTGATGACGTCGCCGGTGCGGATCAGGGTGCGCAGTCCGCCGGTGCGGCGGGCCGCGGCCAGTTCGGCGCCCTGGGCGACCCAGGCGGCGATCCTGCCGGTGCGCAGCAGCCGCTCGCTGTCGGGGCCGGAGCGGACGGCGGTGATGTCGTCGGCGTACGAGAGTCCCGCGTCGTCCAGGGCCTTGGCGACGAGATGGGTCTGCCAGGAGCCGATCGCCAGGTGCACGGTGGTGCCCTTGAGGTCGGCGGCCGAGGTCAGGGGGCTGTCCTCGGGGACGAGGAGCGCGCCGTGTTCGGGGCGCGGGGCGGAGACGGCGGTGTAGACGATGTCGTGTCCGGCGGCCTGGGCGGTGACCGGCGGGGTGGATCCGGTGCCGCCGAAGTCGATGACGCCCCGGGACAGCAGCTCTCCGGTGCGGACGCCGTTGGTGTACGGGTGGAAGACGACGGTCTCGCCGAGCGGGGCCAGTTCCTCCTGGGCGAAGCCGAGACGGGAGAGGTGGTAGAGGTAGTAGAGGGACGGGTTGCTGCTGTGGACACCGATGGTGAGGGTCATTCAGATCACTCCGGCTTCGGTTCGTTCGGGGGACGGCGGGACGGGTGGTGCGGTGGACGGTCCGGCGGGCGGCCGGGCCGTCGGTGCGGTCTCGACGCCGAGGTCGGCGAGGAGCCTGCGGCGCAGGGCCGCGAAGGCGGGGTCGCCGGGGTCGCGGGGGCGTGCGACGGTGACGGGTTCGTCGGTGACCAGCCGGCCGTCGCGCAGGACGGCGACGCGGTCGGCGAGCCGGACGGCCTCGTCCACGTCATGGGTGACCAGCAGCACGGCGGGCCGGTGGCGGCGGCACAGCTCCCCGACGAGGTCCTGCATCTTCAGCCGGGTCAGCGCGTCGAGCGCGGCGAACGGCTCGTCGAGCAGCAGGAGTTCGGGCTCCCGGACCAGGGCGCGGGCGAGGGCGACCCGCTGGGCCTCGCCGCCGGACAGGGTGGCGGGCCAGGCCGTCGCGTGGCGTTCGAGGCCGACCTCGGCCAGGGCCCGCAGCCCGTCGGCCGCCCGGCCGCGGGGCAGCGCGACGGTGACGTTGGCGAGGACCCGCTTGGAGGGGACGAGGCGCGGTTCCTGGAAGACGATCGTGCGGGCCTCGGGGACCAGCACCTCTCCCCCGTCGGCGCCGTCGAGGGCGCCGAGGATGCGCAGCAGGGTCGTCTTCCCGCTGCCGCTCGCGCCGAGCAGGGCGACGAACTCGCCGCGGGCGATGTCGAGCCGGAGCCCGTCGAGGACGGCCCGGCCGTCGAAGACCCGGCTCAGGTTCCGCACGTGGACGGCGGCGGAGCTCATCGGACCGCTCCCTTCCGGGTGCGCCACGGCATCAGCAGGCGTTCCAGGAGCCGTACGACGATGTCGGCGGTGAGCCCGAGGAGTCCGTAGACGAGGATGCAGACGGCGAGGACGTCGGTGCGGGCGTAGCTCTGGGCCTGGGACATCAGATAGCCGATGCCGGCGGTGGCGTTGATCTCCTCGGCGGCGATCAGCGCGATGACGCTGAGCGTCATCGACAGCCGCAGTCCGGCGAGCAGGGACGGCAGGGCGCCGGGCAGGACGACCTCGCGGACCAGGGCGAGCCGGCCCATCCCGAAGCTGCGCACGGCCTCGACGAGTTTCGGGTCCGTGTTCCGCACCCCGCTCGCCGTGGACACGTACATCGGGAAGGTGGTGGCGACGGCGATGAGGAGGATCTTGGCCGTCTCGTTGATGCCGAACCAGACCATGAACAGCGGGACCAGGGAGAGGAACGGGATGGTGCGCAGGGTCTGGAGCGAGGAGTCGAGGAGTTCGTCGCCGAGGCGGGTGAAGCCGGTGGTGATGCCGAGGGTCAGTCCGGCGGCGAGTCCGACGAGGAGGCCGAGGCCGGAGCGGGTGAGGGAGGTGGTGAGGGCGTCGGGCAACTGCCCGTTGCCCCACAGCTCCCGTACCGCGCGCAGGACGTCGGCGGGCGAGGCGAGGACGTCGGGGGTGAGCAGTCCGGTGGCGGAGGCCGCCCACCACAGGACCAGCAGGGCGACGGGGCCGAGCGCGCGGACGGTGACCGCGTAGGCGCGTCCGCGCGGCCGGCCGGTGCGGGGGCGGGGCCGGACGAGCCCGGCGAGGGCGTCCGGCTCCGTGCGCCCTCCGTCGCCCGGCAGCACGCCGGTTCCGGTCTTCGGACCGATGGCGGGGCCGCTCATCCCAGGGTCTCCACGTCCAGCAGGTGCGCGACGACGTCGACCTCGGTGCGGGTGACCTTCTGTTCGGCGTAGAAGGCGGCGACGGCCTTGAAGCGGGTGATGTCCTCGGGGCCGATGGGGTCGACGGTGCCGCCCTTGGCGGTGAATTCCGTCTGGACCTCCTCGGCCCGGCCGGTGACGGCGGTGGGGCCGACGTCGGTGAAGACATTGAGGTACGCGGCGGGGTTCCGCTTCTCCTCGGCGCTGGCGTCGTGGAGGTACCGGTAGAGCGCCTTGACGACCTCGGGGTGCTGTGCGGCGAACTCCGTACGGACGGCGTTGAGGCTGTAGTTGTCGGAGCCGATCGCCGCGCCGTCGGCGACGAAGTGGGCCTTGCCGCCGCCGATCTCGGCGACGGCGTAGGTGGCCCAGACGGCCCAGGCGTCGACCTTGCCCGCGTTGAACACGGCCGCCGTCTGGTCCGGCCGCAGATAGACCCGGGTCACCCGGTCGGCCGGGATCCCGGCCTTGGCGAGGGCCTTGAGCAGCAGGTACTCCCCGGTGCCGCCCTGGTTGACGGCGACCTTCCTCCCGACGAGGTCGGCGATCGAGCGGATGCCGGAGCCGTCGCGCACGAGGATGCCCTCGCCGGCGGCGTCCGGGGCGACGGCGGTGAAGAACTTGAATCCGGGGCGCTGGGCGAGCGAGGTGATGCCGGAGGTGATGGAGCCGGTGGCGATGTCCAGCTGACCGGCGTTCATCGCCTGGGCGGCGGGGGCGAACGGGCCGGCGCTGCCGGTCCACTTCACCTCGGCGCCGACCTTGGAGAGGGCCTTGTCGAGGCTGCCGTCCTTCTTGCCCCGGGCGAGCACTCCGGAGTTGCCGGGGTCGGGGATGCGGACGGTCACGGTGGCCCGGCCGCCCGGTCCGTCCTGGGCGCTGTCGGCCTCGGAGGTGCCGCAGGCGGTGAGGGCGAGGAGCGCGGAGACCGTGAGGAGGGCCGCGGCGGCGGCCGTACGCGGGGAGCGGGCGAGATGCATGGTCAGGGGGTCCTCTGGTCTCGTGGGGCGGTGGCGGCACGGGCGAGCCCGGCCGCGCGGTGCAGGGGGCCGGGGTCGGCCCAGGCGGCGATGTCGACGGGCTCGGGCAGGAAGCCGTGGGCGCGGAGCCCGGCCTCCTGCGCGGTGAGCAGGGCGAGGCGGTCGGCGGACAGATCGGGGTGGAGGGTCAGATGGGTGCCGGGCCGGTAGGCGCCGGCGACTCCGTCGGCGCCGGCCCCGGTCTCGGCGCCGAGGATCCGGGCGACCTCGCCGGGCTGTCCCGCCGCCCAGTCGGCGGCCTTCAGCAGGACGGCCAGGAAGCGGTCGACCAGGCCGGGGTGTTCGTCCAGGAGCCGCTGGTGGACGGTGAGGGGGCGCGGGGTTCCGTTGTTGACGCGGTGGAGGCGGTCGGGCAGCGCGTCGAGTTCCACGGCGACCTCGGCCCCGGCCCGGCGGGCCGCCTCGACGGCCAGTGCGCCCTTCACGTACACGGCGTCGACGTCGCCGCGTCGCAGCGCCTCCAGTTCGGCCGCCCACTGGCCGGGTCGGCCGTCGGCGGGCACCTCGACGAGGACGGCGTCCTCCCAGGTCAGTCCGGCGGAGGCGAGCGCGCCCTCGAATCCGCGCAGCGCCATGGCGCGCCAGAAGTCGATGGCCAGATCGTGGCGGGGCACGGCGAGCCGTCGTCCGCGCAGCGCCTCGGCGCCCCGGATGCCGGAGCCGGGCGCGACCAGGACGGTCTGCCGCTCCTCGATCCAGGTGAGGCCGATCAGCCGGGTGCGCTCCCCGCGTGAACGGGCCCACAGCGCGGGCACGTTGCCGCCCTCCCGGAAGAGGCCGGGCAGCGCGTGGGTGTAGTGCGCGGCGCGGTCGGCGCCGGGGGCGGCGTCCTGGAGCGAGCGTACGGAGATGCCGTCGGCGGCGAACTCCTCGGTGAACCACCGCCGGTCGGCCGCGATGCCGGTGGCGGTGGGTACGGGACAGCGGGTGAACCAGAGGGTGTCGGGCAGGGCGGCGGACGGCATGGGTCCTCCCGGGAGTTCGGCGGGGCGGGGACGGCGACGGGCACGGCGGGGCGCGGCACGGCGTACGGGCGCGGCGGACCGTCACCTCCGGGTGCGCGCGGTGCGGCGCTCCGGTGCGCGGACGGGGGTGCGGGTGCGTACGGCGGGACGCGTCAGACGACGGGACCGGCCGGGGGCGGTGCGGGAAGGGTCAGCGACAGGCGGCGCTGGACACGCGGGCCAGGTCGATGTGACGGCGCAGCGTGAGGGCGAGGAGGAGCGGGGCGGTGCGGGCGGGTGACGCGGACCGGCGGCCGGCCATGGCACTGCTCCCTTCTGCTCGTCGGTGGTGACGGACCGCAGCCTGCCACGGCGGCGCGCACGCCCACAACTCGCTTCCCATGATGTGGGACCGGGCGTGAACACAGTGTTTCACCAGGGGGTTTCGGCCCGGTGCGGCTGCCGCCATATGACACGGTCGAGACCTCCCCACCCCATGAACGCGAGCGGAGAGTGACCTATGACCGAGGCCGCGGCAGAGCGCGCGCCCGCCGGGGCGCAGGCGGTCCGGCGCGCCCTGGACGTCCTGCACTGCTTCCACGACAACGGCCCGGATCTGAGCGCGTCGGACCTGGCGCGCCGGCTCTCGCTCTCGGCGTCGACCGCGCACCGGCTGGCCCGCACCCTGCTCGGCGCCGGCTTTCTGGAGCAGGACGCCCGGACCTCCCGGTACCGGCTCGGTCCGGCCGTGACGGAGCTGGGCCGGCTCTCGTACCACCAGCGGGGTCTGCATCTGGCCGCGCCCGAGCTGGCCGATCTCGCCGGGCGCACCGGGGCCACCGCCGATCTGGCGCTGCGCAGCGGTCCGCACGCGGTGATCGTCGCGGGCGGTTCGGTGACGCCGAAGGTCGGGCTGCGCCGGCCGCTGCACTCGACCGCGCTGGGCAAGGTCCTGCTGGCGTGGGCGCGGCCGGGCGAGGGCGGGCCCGCCACACTGCCTCCGCTGCCCGCGTTCACCGATCGGACGATCGTCGAACCCGCCGCCCTGGAGGCCGAGTTGGCCCGGGTCCGGGCGGCGGCCCACGCGGTCAACGACGGGGAGTCCGCGTACGGCGTGCGGACGCTGGCGGTGCCGGTGCTGGACGGTGCCGGGTACGCCCGCTTCGCCCTGGCCGTGCGGGCCACCCCGTCGGTGATCACCGAGGCGCGCCGGGACTGGTTCCTGGCGCGGGCCCGGTCCTGCGCCCGTGCCCTGGAGGTGCTGCTGCTGCCCCCGGGCGAGCGCCGGCCGCCCGCCGGCTGACCGGGCCTCCGCCGCCCCGGCCCGCGCCGCATGGGACGATATGTGCGCTCCGGGCGGTCGCCTGGCACAGCGGCGGCACGAGGTGCGGGGACGGTAAGGACGTACATGGCTGAGGGCGGGTCCACGGACAGCGGGGCACCGACCGGGCGGGCGGCCCGGGAGCTGCTGACGCGGGCCGACGGACTCCTCGCGGCGGCCCGTGCGGTGCTGGCGGACCACGAGCGTGCGGTCGCGGCCGTGCGCACGGCCCTCGATCCGCTGCTGGACGCGCTGGTGCGGCAGGATCTGGCCGCCATCCCGGTGTCCCGGCTGAAGGACGTCACGGAGGGCCGGCTGCGGATCGGCGCGGTCGAGCAGGCCGGTTTCACGACGGTCGGCCAGGTGTACGCGGCCAGTCGCTACGAGCTCCGCCAGATCCCAGGGGTCGGTGCGCAGACCGCCGACCAGACGCTGGCCGCCGCGGCCCGTATCGCGCACGCGGTCCGGGACACCGTCGCCCTGCGGATAGACGTGGACGCCCCCGACGACGCCACGACGGCCCTGGTCACCGCCGTGTACCGGCTGGTGGCCGCGGGCCCGGACGTTCGGCGGGCGGTGGACGGGGCGCGGCGGCTCTCCGACCGGCTCGGCCCGCTGCTGACCGCGGCCGCTCCGGCGCGGGGACGGCTGCGGCTGGTCTTCGCCCGGCGGCGGGTGCGGGCCGGCGCCCTGGAGGCCGTGGCCTCGGTGCGGGACGCCGTGGCGGACGCGCGGGAGCGGGAGCTGCCGCTGCTGTTCGGTCAGGTCTCCGTCGATCTGCTGCGGGACCCGGAGTCGCCGGTCGCCGCGTGGGTGGACTTCGAGCTGCGGTCGGCGGAGTACTACAGCCTGCTGGCGGAGCTGTCGGGCACCGGGCCGGACCGGGACGCGGCCGAGGGCTTCCTGCCGTCGGGCATGGCGGACCGGGTGCGGGGGCTGCGGCTGGACGACGCCCGGCTGCGGGTGTCGCTGCGCGGCTACCAGTCGTTCGGCGCCCGTTTCGCGCTGGCGCAGAAGCGGGTGATCCTCGGCGACGAGATGGGGCTCGGCAAGACCGTGCAGGCGATCGCCGCGCTCGCGCATCTGGCGGCGCGCGGGGAGACGCACTTCCTGGTGGTGTGCCCGGCGAGCGTGCTGATCAACTGGGCGCGGGAGGTCCGGGCCCGTTCCACGCTGCGGGCCCTGCCGGTGCACGGGCCGGAGCGCGCGGCGGCGTTCGCCGAGTGGCGGGCGTCCGGCGGGGTGGCGCTGACCACCTTCGACGGGCTGCACACCCTGGAGCCGGGCGGGGTGCGGCCCGGGATGCTCGTCGTCGACGAGGCGCACTACGTGAAGAATCCGGAGACCCGGCGGTCCCGGGCGGTGGCCGGCTGGTCGCGGCGGACCGAGCACGTGCTGTTCCTGACCGGCACGCCGATGGAGAACCGGGTGGAGGAGTTCCGCAGCCTGGTCCGCCAGTTGCGGCCCGAGCTGGCGCCCGCGGTCACCCCGACGCACGGCGCGGCCGGCTCCCAGGCGTTCCGCCGCGCCGTCGCCCCGGCCTATCTGCGCCGCAACCAGCAGGACGTGCTCACCGAACTCCCGGCGCTGGTCCAGGTGGACGAGTGGGAGGAGTTCAGCGAGGCGGACCGGGCGGCCTATCACGAGGCGGTGGCGGCCGGGCACTTCATGGGGATGCGACGCGCGGCGTACGCGTGTCCGGACCGCTCCGCCAAGCTCCAGCGGCTGCGCGAGCTGGTCGCGGAGGCCGCGGAGAACGGGGCGAAGGTCGTGGTGTTCTCGTACTTCCGCGAGGTGCTGGAGACCGTGCGCGAGGCGCTGGGCGAGGGGGTGTTCGGGCCGCTGACCGGCAGTGTCGAGGCGGGGCGGCGGCAGCGGCTGATCGACGGTTTCGCCGACGCGCGCGGGCACGCGGTGCTGCTGAGCCAGATCCAGGCCGGCGGCGTCGGGCTGAACATGCAGGCCGCGTCGGTGGTGATCCTGTGCGAGCCGCAGCTCAAGCCGACGACCGAGCACCAGGCGGTGGCCCGGGTGCACCGGATGGGCCAGATACGGACGGTCCAGGTGCACCGGCTGCTCGCGACGGACAGCGTCGACCAGCGGATGCTGGACATCCTGGCCCGCAAGGAGCGGCTGTTCGACGCCTACGCGCGGCGCAGCGATGTCGCCGAGACGACGCCGGACGCGGTGGACGTCTCGGACGGCTCGCTGGCCCGGCGCATCGTGGAGGAGGAGCAACGGCGCCTCGGGTCCGGCTGACCGGAGGGGCTCAGTGCCGGTGTCCCGAGGGGGACGCGGACGCTTCGGGGGACGGTGGCGCGGGGGCGGTCTGCGCCTCGTGGCCGGGCATCGAGCCGTCCGGGTTCCTCACGAACAGCATGCCGCCCATCCCCCGGTCGGCGTGGCTCTGCACATGGCAGTGGTACATCCAGGCCCCGGGGCCCACGTGTTCGCCCGCGATCACCTGGAAGCCGAAGGAGTCGGCCGGTCCGACGATCTTGGTGTCGACGACGCGGCTGGGGTCGTCGGGGCCGGTGAGCATGCCCGTGCGGTTGTCGGCCCAGCGGTGACCGTGCAGATGGAAGGTGTGGTAGAAGTCGCCGTGCGTGATCATGACGACTTCGAGGCGTTCGCCGAGGGTGACGTCGAAGTCCGGGGTGTGGCCGGCCGGGGTGTTGTTGATCGACATGTCGTTGAAGACGATGGCGATCGTCCGGTCGGGCAGGAGGTCGCCCCGGCGGCGGACGACGAGCGGGCCGTAGAGCCCCTTGCGGATGCCGCCGGTGCCGTGGTCCGAGCCGACGGCGTGGTCGTGGTAGTGCCAGTAGCCGGCGCTGCCGGACCGCCAGGTGCCGTCGTGGTGGCGGCCGGGGGTGTGGGTGCGCCAGGTGTAGGTGCGGGTGGCGCCCGGTTCGACGGTGCTCCGGTTCATCCGGGTGCCGTCGCTCGCGGTGTCGTAGTCGACGCCGTGGGCGTGCAGCCCGGCGGGGACGTCCAGGGTGTTCACGAACTCGATGTGCAGGGTGTCGCCCTCCACGATCTCGATGAGGGGCCCCGGTACGGTCGCCTTCCCCTTCTCCAGCCCGTAGCCCATCCGGCCGTCGGGCAGTTGCTCCACGTACATCCGCATCCGCCGGACCGCTCCCCCGGCGCCCGCCCGCCGGGGCGGGTGCGGCCGGGCGGCCGCCTCCGTCCGGGGGAGGGCCAGCGACGTCACCCCGGCCGCCGCGGCCGCGCCGCCGCCCATGAGCATCCGCCGGCTGAAGCTTCTACGGTCCATGTCGAACTCCCCACTGCCGGGCGAGCACGCCCGGGGTTCCGCGACGGGCCGTGAACAGCCCGGGGCACATTGCTCACCCACCGTAAGGAATCTGTCCGTTTCCGCCTGGAACGGACATGGGCGAGTCGCGAAACGGTCGTCGGGGATCAGCCTGCCGGGGCCGCGTGCTCGGGTTCGCGGTCGCGGCCCCCGGGGTGGCGGTGGCGCCACACCCAGAAGACGGTGCAGGAGACCAGGCACCAGCCCGCGAGCACCAGGTACGGGAAGAGCCGCTGGTGGCCCTGGTAGTAGACGGCGGTGTGCTGGGCGTTGACGGAGGCGCCCGGGGGCAGCCAGCGGCCGATGTGCCCGAGCAGCGAGGGCAGCAGCGGCCAGGACACCGCCCCGCCCGAGGAGGGGTTGCCCAGCAACACCATGACGCCCCAGGTCGGGAGCATCGCCCAGCGGCCCAGCAGGGTGTTGAACATGGTGAAGACCATGCCGGAGGTGAACATGGTGAAGGCGAGGATCGCCCAGGACTCGGCGAACGGCAGATCGACGGCGCCCAGCAGCCAGTCGACCACCGCCGCGATCGCGAAGGCGCCGAGCAGCGAGTAGGCGACGGTGAACGCGATGCGTTCCAGGGGGACAAGGCCGCGGGCGTGCACGCTGAGCTGGATGGAGCCGACGAACCCCACGATCACGGCGGCGAGCGAGATGTAGAAGAGCGCGAGCCCGCGCGGGTCGCCCTTCTGGAGCGGTTTGACGTCCGTCACCGCGACCGGCAGTCCCAGCGTGTCCCCGACCTTGACGGCCGACTCCGCGAGCAGTTGGGCGACGGCCGCGCCGGAGGCCCCGGCCACCTGGAGCGAGACCCCGGCCGGACCGGAGCGCACGATCGCGAAGACCTCCTGCTCCTCCAGCGCCTCGCGCGCCGCCTCGGGCGTCGCGAAGACATGGATGACGAGCGAGGCGTCGAGCGCCTTGTCCATCCCGGCGACGAACTCCCGGCCCCGGTCGGTCTCCGGATCGGTGACCACGGCGGTGGGGATGCGGTGCGGGGTGGGGTTGGCCATGGCGTACGTGTAGGAGCCGGCGAACAGTCCGGCGGCGGCCGCGAGGATGAACAGCAGGACCGTCGCCGGGAAGTACGGGGACGCCTTGAAGGAGGCCCACCTCTGGCGGGCGTCCGGCGTCCGGCCGTGCGCACCGTGGGGGCCGGCGCTCTCCGGGCCGTGCTGCGCGTCGGCCCCCGGCTCCGGACCGCTCATGCGCTCGCGTCCCCGGTCTCCTCGTCCTCATGGCGGGCCCGGCTGGGCTGCACCCGCTTCGGCTCGCCCGGCATCTTGGGGTACTCCGGCGGATAGGGCATGTCGCCCAGCCCCCGGTCCTTCTCGTCGCGGTCGGCCAGCTCCAGCAGCGCGTCCAGCCGGAACGCCTCCTGCTCCATGTCCGCGTGCACATCGCCCCGTTCCGCGTACCGCGCCGGCATCGTGCGGATGTCGAAGTCGCGGGGCTCGACGTCGTCGATCTCGTCCCAGCTGAGCGGGGCCGAGACCGGGGCGTGCGGGCGGGGGCGCACGGAGTACGCGGAGGCGATCGTGCGGTCCCGAGCGGTCTGGTTGAAGTCGACGAAGATCCGTTCGCCCCGCTCCTCCTTCCACCAGGCGGTGGTCACCCGGTCGGGCATCCGGCGTTCCAGGGCGCGCCCGGCGGCGATGGTCGCGCGGCGGACCTCGGTGAAGGTCCAGCGCGCCTCGATGGGCACGAACACGTGGATGCCGCGTCCGCCGGAGGTCTTGGGCCAGCCGCGCAGCCCGTGGTCCTCCAGCACGGAACGCAGTTCGCGGGCGGCCGCGACGGCGTCGGCGTAGTCGGTGCCGGGCTGCGGGTCGAGGTCGATGCGCAGTTCGTCGGGGTGGTCGGTGTCGTCGGCCCGGACCGTCCAGGGGTGGAAGGTGAGCGTGCCCAGATTGGCCGCCCAGAGGACGGCGGCCACCTCGGTCGGGCAGATCTCGTGGGCGGTGCGCCCGCTGGGGAAGGCGATCTCGGCGGTGGGGATCCAGTCGGGGAGGTTCTTCGGAGCGCGCTTCTGGTAGAAGAACTCGCCCTCGACGCCGTCCACGAACCGCTGGAGGGTGGTGGGCCGGTTGCGCAGGGCCCGCAGGATTCCCGGGCCGACGGCGAGGAAGTACTCCGCCACGTCCCGCTTGGTGTATCCCTTCGCCGGAAAGTAGACCTTGTCCGGGTTGGACAGCCGGACCGCCCGCCCGGCCGCGTCCAGCTCCACCGCTCTGCCCGCTGCTGCCATGTCGGCCACGCTAGGCCGGGCACACATATGCCGCATATCGGAGGACTCAGGTGGCCGTACGGTCCACAATCGAGGCATGGACCTGCCGGTGATGCCGCCTCTGAAGCCGATGCTCGCCAAGGCCGTGAAGAAGATCCCGCCCGGGATGCAGTACGAGGCGAAGTGGGACGGCTTCCGGGCGATCGTGCACCGGGACGGCGACGAGGTCGTGATCGGCAGCAGGACCGGCAAACCGCTCACCCGCTACTTCCCCGAGCTGGTCACCGCGGTCCGCGACCACCTCCCGCCCCGGTGCGTCGTGGACGGCGAGGTCGTCGTCGCGCACGAGGGACGGCTGGACTTCGACCGGCTGAGCGAGCGCATCCATCCCGCGGACTCCCGGGTGCGGCTGCTGGCCGAGCGGACCCCGGCGAGCCTGGTCGCCTTCGATCTGCTGGCGCTCGGCGACGACTCGCTGATGGGGATGCGCCAGTCGGAGCGGCGCACCGTGCTGGAGGCCGCCCTCGCGGCGTCCGGCCCCCCGGTGCACCTCGCCCCGGCGACCACCGACCCCGAAGTGGCCCGGGAGTGGTTCGAACGGTACGAGGGGGCGGGGCTCGACGGCGTGGTGGCCAAACCGCTGGATCTCCCCTACCGGCCGGACACCCGGGCGATGTACAAGATCAAGCACGAGCGGACCGCCGACGTCGTCGTGGCCGGCTACCGCTTCCACAAGAGCGGCCCGGTCGTGGGCTCGCTGCTGCTCGGCCTGTACGACGACGCGGGCGTCCTCCAGCACGTGGGCGTCTGCGCCGCCTTCCCGATGAAACGGCGCGCGGAGCTGGTCACCGAACTGGAGCCGCTGGTGACGGACGCGGCCGGCCACCCCTGGGGCGCGTGGGCGGACGCCGAGGCGCACGAGCACTCCCGGATGCCCGGCGCCCCGAGCCGCTGGTCCGGGAAGAAGGACATGACGTGGGTGGCGGTGCGTCCGGAGCGGGTCTGCGAGGTCGCGTACGACCACATGGAGGGCGACCGCTTCCGGCACACCGCCCAGTTCCGCCGGTGGCGCCCGGACCGCACCCCTTCCGGCTGCACCTACGCGCAGCTGGAAGAGGTGGTGCGCTACGACCTGGCCTCGGTGCTCTCGGGCTGAGCACGGCGGCCCGGCGCGTCCTCAGGCGGCGGGCGTCTCCGTCGGGCAGGGCTCCGTGCTTCCGGTGGGGTCGGCCGACGGGTCGGGGGTCGTTCCGGTGGTGTCCGTCGGATCGGGTGACGGGCAGCCGGTCTCCCCCGGGTCGGGGGTCGTGCCGGGATCGGGGGTGGTGCCCGGGTCGGGCGTGGTGCCGGGGTCGGTGGGATCGGGGGTGCCGGGGTCCGTGGGGTCCGGGGTGCCCGGGTCCGTGGGGTCGGGGGTGCCGGGGCCGGTGGGGTTGCCCGGTTCCGGGGACTCGGTGCCGGCCGAGGGGCCGGTGCCCGGGTCGACGGTGCCGGGGGTGGTCGGGCGCGTGGGGTGGCCGGGCTGCGGGCCGACCTGGATGCCGCCGCCACTGCCGCTCTGGGCCGGTTCGGTGCCGGGGCCGCCCACCGCGTGCTCGGGCTCGGTGGGGCCGCCGGCCCCCGGGCTCCTCGGGACGACGCCCTTGCCGTCGGGCACCACATGGACACCGCTGCGGTAGAACTCCAGCCAGGACAGCACGGTCCGCAGATAGGTGTCCGAGTGGTTGTAGCTCAGGACCGCACGGTCGAGGTCGGCGGAGACCGCGAGATCGCGGCCGCCCGCGCAGAGGTAGGCCCCCGCGGCGAGCGAGGCGTCGTAGACGTTGCTCGGGTCGCTGATCCCGTCGCCGTTCCCGTCCCTCGCCCAGTGCGCCCAGGTCGAGGGGATGAACTGCATGGGGCCGACCGCCCGGTCGTACGTCTTGTCCCCGTCGTACGCCCCGCCGTCGGTGTCCGGGATCTCGGCGAAGCCCACGCCGTTGAGCACCGGGCCCAGGATCGGGGTGAGGGTGGTCCCCCGGGCGTCGACCCGGCCGCCCGCCGCGTGCCCGGACTCGACCTTGCCGATGGCGGCCAGCAGCTGCCAGGGCAGCCGGCAGCCGGGGTCGTCGCGCCGCAGCCGGCTCTCCGCGTCCCGGTAGGCGGCGAGCACCGTGGACGGGATGCCCGCCTGGGCCCACGACTGGACGGCAGCCTTGTTCTGCTTGGCCCCCGGCTTCGGCGGCTCCGGGCTCTTCAGGGGCGGGAGTTCGGTGTGGTACGAGTCGTCGTTGGGGACCTCGGACCAGCGGACCTCGTCCGTCCCGGTGTTCTGCCGCCGCGCCGTGTCCTCGTGGGCGGCGGTGCCCGGTGCCTGGGACGCGGTGAGCGCCGCCATCGCGGCGACGGCGGCCGCGGTGCCGCCGAGTCCGCGGCGCATGGTGCCGTTGAACCTCATGCGTGCTCTCCTCTCCCCCGGGTCACCGGGTGAACGTATCGATGGCGGATATCCGCCAGGTGCCTCCCCGGCGAACGGCGTCCACGGCGAACATGGCCGCCGCGTACGTGGTCTCCTCCGACGTGCCCGTACGGGTGTTGCGCTGGTCCGCGAAGACGAGGAGCCGGGCCCGGTCGCCGTCCAGGAGTTCCACGCCGCTCTCGGTGACGGTCGTGGTGAGGACCAGCTTCTGCTTGGGCGCCTGGGCCCGGACGGCGGCGAGCATGTCGGTGTGCTGCCCGACCGCCTTGCCCGTCAGGTACTTCTTCACCGCCGCCTCGGACTTGGCCGGTGAGGCGTAGTCGTACGAGAACACGGCCCCGACGGCCTCGGTGATCTGGCCCTTCACCTCGCTGGTGCGGCTGATGTCGGTGAGCGCGGTGTTCTGCCGGCTCGGATCGTCGCGCAGGCTGCCGGACTCGGTGAACGCCCAGGCGGCGAAGGCCCCGAGGAGCACGGTGGCGGCGCAGAGCACGGCGGGCAGCGTGACGCGCAGACGCGGCCGGGCGCGGCCGGTCCTCTTCTCGCCGGCCTCCTTCTCCGCCGTGTTCTCCCCGTCGGGGTCCGCGGGCTTTGCGGGCGCGTCGTCGCCGTCGGTCCCGTCCGGGCCGGCGAGCGCGTCCGCGGCGGTGTCGTCGTGGGTGGTCCCGGACTCGGTGTCCGGCTCTGCGGGTCTGTGCGGGGCGGTGGGCGCGGCGGCGCGATCGGCGGCGACGGTGGCCAGACGGCGCTGCCGGTTGACGAGGTGACGGGTCGTCGACATGTCCGGGGGTCCTCTCGGTGCGGGGTGGCGGGCGGGGGCGTCGGCGGCCGCTCAGCCGGCGGTGTTGCCGACGGGCGCCTGGCCGAGGGCGCTGAGCTTCCACCCGTCGGGGGTGCGGGTGAGCTGTCCCAGCATCCGGCTCTCCTTCACCGCGGGCTTCCCCTTGGGGGCGGTCACGGTGACGCGCAGGGCCACCATGACGCCCGCCCGGCCGGCCCGTTCGTCGAGTTCGGTGACCGCGCCGGAGAGCACCTTGGCGGTGCTGACCGTCTTCGCCTCCTGGATCTGCTTCACGAACCCGTCGCGTCCGTCCACGAGTTGCTGGTGCAGGTCTCCGGTGGTGGAGTCCTCCCAGACGTCGAGCCCCTGGGCGACCCGGGCGTGGTCGAGCGTGTTCATGTTCTGCACGGCCTGCTCGCCGGCGGCCAGCGCCTCGTCGCGGGCCCGCGCGTACGCCGCGGAGTCGTCGTGCTCCGCCTGGTACCAGGACACTCCGCCCCACCCCGCGGCGCAGGCCGCCGCCAGCGTCAGCACGATCGCCGTCGCCGTCAGCGGGTTCCTCGTCATCCGTGCCCGTGCCATCACTGCCTCTTCCTGCCGGCCGTTCCGTACTGTGCGTCTGTGCTGACGTGCCCCGGGGGGCGCCCGTCCGTCATCGGGGGTCGATCGCGACGATCGTCCAGTGCCCTTCCCTGAGCTGGGCGGTCACGGAGAGCTGGGCCGCCGCGCGGGAGGCGGGCTTGTCCTTGCGCTCGTAGACCTGGTCGAGGAAGACCAGGAGATGGGCGCTGTCGCGGGTGAGCCGGGTGACACCGGCGCGCACGACATGGGTGGTGAGGGTGAGCTTCTGGTCGGCGGACTGCTTCTCGACCTGCCCGAAGAGCGCCGCGTACTGCTGGAGCGCCTTGCCGGCCAGATAGCGCTGGGCGGACTCCTTGGTGGCGGCGGTCTCGCCGGGGCCGTAGGAGAAGACCTTGCCGAGCGCGTTGGTGACCTCGCCGGCGACCTGGGTGGTGGCCGCGCTGTCGGTCAGGGCGAGGTTGTCCGTGGCGGGGGTGTCGCGCAGTTGCCGTCCCGCGACGTAGAAGACGGCACCGGCCGCGAGCAGGACGACCGCCAGCAGCGCGCCGACGGAGCGCGTCCAGCGACGCCGGGGGCGGGCCCCGGCCTCGTCGTCGGCCGCGTCGACGGCCTCGGGGGCATCGGAGGCCTCCGAGGTGTCGGAGGCGTCCGGGACCTCGGCGGCGGCCGGCTCCGGATCCGGCTCCCGCTCCGTGTCCACGGCTTCCGGGGCGTCGACGGGCTCCTCCGGCGATGCCTTCGCCAGGTCGGTCGTGGTTCCGCTCTTGGGGCTCATGCGCCGCTCCCTATGCCGAGTGCCGTGAGCGCCTTGACCTTCCAGCCGTCGCCGGTCCGGGCCAGGGTGGCCTCGAAGCGTTTGCGTTCGGTGGCGGGCTTTCCGCCGCGCGGGGTGACCTCGATGTCGACGGTGGCGATCATCAGAGCCGTGCCGCTGCGCGCGTCGACCTCGGTGAGCGCCGCGTCGGTGACCTTGCCCCGGGCCGTGGTGCCGGACTTCTTCAGCTCGGCGGCGTCCTTGGCGCGGGTGCGGGCGAGCTGGTCGTGGAACGGTCCGGTGGAGGAGTCCAGCCAGGAGGCGAGTCCGGCGTCGACGCTCGCCGCGTCCTTGCCGTCCAGGCTGTTGAGCCGGGCCAGTCCCGCCCTGCCGTCCGCGAGCGCGGCGTCCCGGCTCTTGGCGTACGCCAGATCGTCGTCGCCCCGGGCGCGGGCGTACGACCAGCCGCCGAGGCCGCAGACCAGGGCCGCGACGAGCAGCACCGCCCAGCCGCCGAGCGCGCGTCCGCCGGCCCTCATGCGCCGCTCCCCGTGCCGAGGCCCAGGAGTCCGGCCATGCCGTCGACCGGGGCGCCGGAGTCCGCCGTCACCCCGAGCGCGCCGGGCAGCCGGTCGCTGTCGCCGGGCAGCGGCAGGGTGCCGGGCCTGGCCGGTGCGGGCAGCGGGCCGCCCTTCGGGGCGTTGGCGCTGCCCCGGACGTTGATGCCGGTGCCGGGCGAGGAGGCGCAGCGGGCCTTGGTGTTGACGGCGGGGCCCGGTGAGGTGTCGAGGCCGTTGCGGTAGGTCGTACCGCCGTAGCCGGAGGTGCAGGGCAGCGGTTCGAAGAAGGTGATCGACATGCCGAACCGGGCTCCGTCCTCGTCGACGGCGCTGGCGCCGGCGGCCACGACGGCGGGGAGCTTCACGAGCAGTTCCTCCAGTCCGCGCTGCCGGGTGACGGCGACGTCCGAGGTGGTGAGGAGGTTGGCGACGACCACGCCGAAGGCCGGGTCGAGATCGCGCAGCAGCCCGCTGATCTGGCCGGTGGCGTCGGGGGTGACGGCGATGAGCTTGCGCAGATCGGTGTCGGATCCCTTGAGCTGCTCGGCGAGTTCCTTGGCCCCGGAGGCGAAGCCCTTGAGGGCCTGGCCCTGTTCGACCTGGGTGCGCAGCACCTTCTCGCCGTCCTCCATGAGCTTGGTGTTGACGGGGAGGGCGTCGTCGGCCGCCTGGACGAAGTCGCTTCCGGTGTCCAGGAGGACCTGGAGGTCGTCGCCCCGGCCGGTGAAGGCGGTGCCGAACTCGTCGACGACGGTGCGCAGGGATTCCAGGTCGACGGAGGAGGCGAGGTCGTTGACGCTGGTGAGGACGTTGGTCACCGGGGCGGGGACGGTGGTCTCGGCCTGGTCGATGACCGATCCGTTGGCGAGGAAGGGGCCCTCGTTGCGGGCCGGCCTCAGGTCGACGTACTGCTCGCCGACGGCGGAGAGGCTGGCGACGACGGCCTTGAGGTCGTCGGGGATGTCCGGGGCGGACTTGTCGATGCGCAGTTCGGCCTCGACTCCGTCGTCCGTGAGTTCGATGGGGCCGACCCGGCCGACGGAGACACCCCGGTAGGTGACGTTGGAGTGGGTGAACAGGCCTCCGGTGCGCGGGAGTTGCAGCTTGACGGTGTAGTAGTCGCGCATGCCGACGTAGTGGCCGAGATCGGCGTAGCGGATGCCGAGGAAGCCGAGCACCAGCACGGCGATGATCAGGAAGGCGAGGTTCTTCAGCCGGATGGCGAGGGTGATCATCGGGTGCTCCCGTCCGGGGCCGAGGACGTGGTGGGAGCCGTGGTGGCGGGCAGCGGCAGCGGCAGGGCCGCGCCGCCCGCCGTGGTCTTCGCGCCGGCCGGGGTGTCCGGGTCCGGCTCGTAGGCGGGGATGATCTGGGTGCCCGGTACGGCGGTGAGGTCCAGGTACACGTTGAGGTAGTCGCCCTTCACGCCGCGCAGCACCTCGTCCGTGAACGGGTAGGTGAGCAGCACCTGGAGGGAGTCGGGCAGGTCCTTGCCGGAGTCGGCCAGGGCCCGCAGCGTGGGGGCGATGGCCTTCAGGTCGGCGATGGTGTCCGCCTTGGACTTGTTGATGGTGGTGACGGCGACGCCGGAGAGGGTGTCGAGCGAGCGGAGCATGGTCATCAGGGAGCCGCGCTGCTTCTCCAGCACCTTCATGCCGGGGCTGAGCTTGGTGAGGACCGTGCCGACGTCCTGTTTGCGGGTGGCGAGCGTGGTGGCGAGCCGGTTGACGCCGTCGAGAGCGGCGGTGATGTCGCCGCGGTGGTCGTCGAGGTTGGTGACGAGCGTGTCGACCTGGTGGAGCATGGACTTGACCTGGGGTTCCCGCCCGGTCAGGGCCTTGTTCAGCTCGGTGGTGATGGTCTTGAGCTGCTGGACGCCGCCGCCGTTGAGGAGCATGGACAGGGCGCCGAACACCTCCTCCACCTCGGGGTTGCGGTTGGTGCGGGCGAGCGGGATGCGGTCGCCGGAGGCCAGGGTGCCGACGGCGGTGCCCTTGGCGGGGGGCGAGAGCTGGACGTACTTCTCGCCGAGGAGGCTGGACTGCTCCAGGTGGGCGTAGGCGTTGGCCGGGAGCTTGATCTTCCCGTTGACCTTCATGGTGACCCGGGCCTGCCAGGTGTCCGGGGCGAGGGAGATCTTGGTGACGCGGCCGACGGCGACGTCGTTGACCTTCACCGAGGACTGCGGGGCGAGGCTGAGCACGTCCGCGAAGTCGGCGGTAATCTCGTACGGATGGTCGCCGAGGTCGGCGCCGCCGGGCAGCGGGATGTCCTCGATGCCGGTGAAGCTGGGTGCGCCGCAGCCGGTGAGGAGCAGGGTGCAGCTCAGGCCGAGGGTGACCAGGGTGAGGCCCGGCAGGGCCCGGGGCCGGCGCGGGGTCCGGTTCATCGGGTGGCCCCCTTCGTGTCGTCGCCGCTCTTCGCCGCGGCGTCCTTCGGTGTGCCGTAGACCGTGCCGACGGCGGGCAGCGGCAGGACGGGCAGGTCCTCCTGGCGCGCCGTGTCCACGGGTTCGAGGCCCTGGAGGACGGGGAGCCGGCCCATGCTGAGCTCGTTGAGGTCGGTCCTGCCGTTGAGCGTGCGGTTCGCCGGGTCGTAGGCGTTGAGCACGTTGCCCGCGGCGAGCGGCAGGACGTCCATCGACTCGGCGAGCGAGGCGCGCTGGTCGACGAGGGTCTGGGTGATCGGCACGAGGGCGTCCACGTTCTTCTTCAGTTCGCCCCGGTTGTCCTTGATGAAGGTCTTGACCTGGGCGAGCGCGGTGCCGAGTTCCTTGAGGGCGGCGCCCAGGTTCTGCTTGTCGTCGGCGAGGAAGCCGGTGACGGTGTTCAGCTGGTCCTCGGCGGCGCGCACATTGCCGTCGTTGTCCTTGAGCATGGTGGTGAAGGACTGGAGGTAGGCGAGCGTGTCGAAGAGGTTGCCACTGCTCTTGTCGAGCGTCTTGGTGGCCTTGCCGAACTGTTCGATGGAGTCGCCGATGTCCTTGCCGTTGCCCTTGAGGTTCTTGGCCCCGGTGTCCAGGAGTCCGGCGAAGGCGCCCTGGGCGTTCGCCCCGTCGGGGCCGAGCGCGGTGGAGAGTTCGGTGATGGACTCGTAGAGCTGGTCCACCTCGATGGGGGTGGCGTTGTTCGCGGCGGGCAGTTGGGCCCCGTCGGCGAGGACCGCTCCCCCGGTGTAGACGGGGGTGAGCTGGACGTACCGGTCGGCGACGAGGCTGGGGGCGACGACGACGGCGTGGGCGTCCCGGGGGACCTGGACGCCCTTGTCGAGGCGGAGGACGACCTTGACCTCCTTGCCGCGGGGCTTGACCGATTCGACGGAGCCGACCTTGACGCCGAGGATCCGCAGGTCGGAGCCGGCGTAGATGCCCGTGGCCCGGTCGAAGTAGGCCGTGACGGTGGTGGTGCCCTCCTCGTCCAGGGCCATGACCCCGGTGGTGGCCGCGACGGCCACGACGGCGAGGCCGGCGCCGATCCCGATGACGCGGGTGAGTCTCATCTCAGCTCCCGCCTTCCTGCTTGGGAGGCATGCAGCCGGTGGCGGGCGGGGTGTCCGCGGGCAGGTAGTTCTTCGGGACGACGCCGCAGACGTAGTTGTCGAACCAGCGGCCGTTGCCGAGGGTGTTGCCGACCAGCCGGTTGTACGAGCCGGCCAGCGAGAGCACCTTGTCGAGGCTCTTGCGGTTCTTGTTCAGGACGGCGGTGACCCGGCCGAGCGCCTTGAGGGTGGGCTTCAGCTGCTTGTTGTTGTCGGCGACGAGCCCGGTGAGCTGGGTGCCCAGATCGCGGGTGCCGGTGAGCAGCAGATGGATGGAGTCGCGGCGGGCCTGGATCTCGCCGAGGAGCAGATTGCCGTCCTGGAGCAGCGTCTCGAATCCGCTCTTCTTGCTGTCGAGGGTCTTGGTGAGCTGTTTGCTGCCCTTGAGCAGGGTGGCGAGCTGCGCGTCGCGTTCGGAGACGGTCTTCGACAGGGCGGACAGTCCCTGGGCGGCGCTCTTCACGTCGGGCGGGGAGTCCTTGAAGGTGGCGGAGATCGTCTCGAAGCTCTTGGCGAGCTGTTCGGTGTCGATCTCCCCGATGGTCTCGCCCAGTCCGTTGAAGGCCTGGGTGACGTCGTACGGGGAGGTGGTGCGGCTCGACGTGATGCGCTCGTCCGGGTTCTGCGGGGACTCGCCGAGCGGGTCGACGGCGAGGTACTTGTCGCCGAGGAGCGTCTTGATGGCGATGCCGACGGTGCTGGCGTTGCCGATCCAGGCGTCCTTCACCTCGAAGGTGACCTTCACCTTGGCGCCGTCCAGGGAGACCCCGGTGACCTTGCCGACCTTCACCCCGGCGATGCGGACCTCGTCGCCCTCGTCGAGTCCGGCGGACTCGGTGAAGTCGGCGCTGTAGGTGGTGCCGCCGCCGATGAAGGGCAGCGAGTCGGCGCGGTAGGCGCCGTAGCCGAGGAGGGCGAGCACGAGCAGTCCGACGACGCCGACGGCGACGGGGTTGCGGTGGCGCAGCGGCTTGATTCTCATGAGGTGCACCTCGCCGGATCGGTGATCTCGATGCCGGTGGGCGGGGTGCTGCCGTCGCTGGTCGTCACACCGCTGACCTTGGCCTCGCAGAGGTAGAGGTTGAGCCAGGAGCCGTACGAGGTGAGGCGGGTGATCGCCGCCATCTTCTGCGGGGTCCTGGTCAGGAAGTTCTCGATCTGGGGCTGGTTGTCGGCCAGGTTCTTCGAGAGCCGGCCCAGCTCCTTGATGTCCTTCTTGAGCGGGGCCCGTCCGTCCTGGAAGAGGTCGGCGGTGACGGTGGTGAGGGCGCCCATCGCGGTGACGGCCTGGCCGAGCGGCTTGCGGTCGCCGGCGAAGCCGGTGACGAGTTCCTGGAGCGTGTCGACGAGGTCGTCGAAGCCCGCCTCGCGGTCGTTGACGGTCTTCAGGACCGTGTTGAGGTTCTTGATCACCTCGCCGATCACCTTGTCCTTGGCGGCGACTGTGCCGGTCAGCGAGCCGACGTGCTGGAGGATGCTGTCGACGGTGCCGCCCTCGCCCTGGAGCACCTGGACGATGGAGCCGGCCAGCTGGTTGACGTCGGGCGGGGAGAGCCCTTCGAAGAGCGGCTGGAAGCCGTTGAAGAGCTGGGTGAGGTCCAGGGCCGGGGTGGTGCGGGAGAGCGGGATGGTGGCGCCCGGGGCGAAGCTCTCGCCGACGGGGCCCGTGCCCTGGCCGAGGTCGATGTAGCGCTGGCCGACCATGTTGAGGTACTTGATCGACGCGGTGACCGAGGCGGGCAGACTGCGGCCCTTCTGGACCGTGAAGGACACCTCGGCGAGCCGCCGGTCGGCGATCCTGACGGACTTCACCTGGCCGACCTTGACGCCGGCGATGCGGACGCTGTCGCCGACGATGAGGCCGGTGGCGTCGGTGAACCGGGCCCGGTACGAACGGGTGTCGCCGACCCCGGTGTTGGCGATGGACAGGCCGAGCACCGTGGTGGCCAGCACCGTGACCACGACGAACACGAGGGATTTCGCGAGCGGTCCCGCGAGGGAGCGGCGCTTCACTTGAGATTCACCTCCACACCGCGGAAGGCCGGTCCGATGAGCACGCTGCTCCACTCGGGCAGGGCCTGCGGCCGGACGTTCAGGGAGGGAGCGACGAGCTCGTTGACGAGCCGGCTCTCCTGCGGGGAGTTGGGCATGCCGAGCGAGGGGTTCGCGGCGGGCACTTCCTCCGGGGCCGCCTCGGTGTCCGCGCCGGAGGTTCGCAGTTCGGCGGAGGTCCGGGCGTCGGCGGTGGGGACGGTGTCACCGACGTAGGGGACGGAGTAGCAGCGCGGTCCGCCGGAGGCGTTGTAGACGGGGGTGTCCCGTCCGGCCACGTACTTCCCCTTGGAGGGCACGGTCTTCAGCGTGACGTGCAGGCCCGGTTCGTTCGTTCCCTTGCCGAGCGCCTTGTCCATGGCCGGGACGAAGCCGACGACGGTGCGCAGGGTGCAGGGGAATTCGGAGGAGTACTTCGCCAGGGTCTCCAGCGTCGGCCTGCCGGAGGCGGCGAGCCGGATGAGGTTGTCCTTGTTCTTCTGGAGGAACGCGGTGAAGTCCCGGGCGGAGGCCGTGGTGGACCCGTAGACGTCGGCCAGTTGCGCCTCCTGCTCGGCGAGGGTGCCGCTCGTGGTGGTGAAGTCGGTGAGGGCGTCCAGGACGTCGGGGGCGGCGTCCGCGTACAGCGTGCTCACCTTCACGAGCTGCTTGATGTCCTCGTTGAGCGTGGGGAGCTGGGGGTTGAACTTCTTGAGGTGGGCGTCGAGGGTGGTGAGCGTGTCGCCGAGCTTGTCGCCGCGGCCCTTCAGCGCCTCGGAGACGGCGTTGAGGGTGGCGGAGAGCTTCTCCGGCTTGACGGCGGTCAGCAGCGGCAGCACGTTGTCGAGGACCTGCTCCAGTTCCAGGGCGTTGCTGGAGCGGTCCTGCGGGATGACGTCCCCGGCCCGCAGCGTCTTCGTGGACGGGACGGCGGGCGGGACGAGCGCCACGAAGCGTTCGCCGAAGAGCGTGGTGGGCAGCATCTGGGCGGTGACGTCGGCGGGGACGCGGTCGAGCTTGTCGGGCTGGATCGCGAGGGTGAGGCGGGCTCCGTCTCCGTCGGCCTCGATCCGGCGGACCTGGCCGATGACGACGCCGCGCAGTTTCACGTCGGCGTTGTCGTGCATCTCGTTGCCGACGCTGGAGGCGCGGACGGTGACGGTCGCGTCGTCGGTGAACTTCTTGTCGTAGACGGCGACCGAGACCCAGATCAGCACGGCGGGGACGAGGAAGAAGGCGATCCCGGCGGTTCTGCGGCCGGCGGTCCGCGTGGTCCGGTTACTCATCAGCCGGCCACCTTCACGGTCGTCGTGGCGCCCCAGATGGCGAGGGAGAGGAAGAAGTCGGTGACGCTGATCAGCACGATGGCGTTGCGCACCGAGCGGCCGACGGCCACGCCCACCCCGGCGGGCCCGCCGCTGGCGTGGTAGCCGTAGTAGCAGTGCGCGAGGATCACCATCACGGAGAAGATGAGCACCTTGAGCACCGACAGCAGGACGTCCTGCGGGGAGAGGAAGAGATTGAAGTAGTGGTCGTACGTGCCCGCGGACTGGCCGTTGAACAGGACGGTGACGTAGCGGGAGGCGACGTACGAGGAGAGCAGCCCGATCGCGTAGAGCGGGATGATGGCGACGACCCCGGCGATGATGCGCGTGGTGACGAGGTAGGGCATGGAGCGCACGCCCATGGACTCCAGGCCGTCGACCTCCTCGTTGATCCGCATGGCGCCGAGCTGCGCGGTGAAGCCGGCGCCGACGGTCGCGGAGAGCGCGAGACCGGCGACGAGCGGGGCGATCTCGCGGGTGTTGAAGTACGCGGAGATGAAGCCGGTGAAGGCGGCGGTGCCGATCTGGTTGAGGGCGGCGTACCCCTGGAGGCCGACGACGGTGCCGGTGGCCAGCGTCATCGCGATCATCACGCCGATGGTGCCGCCGACGACCCCGAGGCCGCCGCTGCCGAAGGCGACCTCGGCCAGCAGCCGCTGCACCTCCTTGAGGTAGCGGCGCAGGGTGCGCGGGATCCAGAGCAGGGCCCGTACGTAGAAGGTGAGCTGGTCGCCGGAGCGGTCCAGCCAGCCGAGCATCGACATGGGTCAGCTCCCCTTCGCGGGGACGATCTGGAGGTAGATCGCCGTGAGGACCATGTTCACGAAGAACAGCAGCATGAAGGTGATGACGACGGACTGGTTGACCGCGTCGCCGACGCCCTTCGGTCCGCCGCGCGGGTTGAGACCGCGGTAGGCGGCGACGATCCCGGCGATGAAGCCGAAGATCAGCGCCTTGATCTCGCTGACGTAGAGGTCGGGCAGCTGGGCGAGGGCGGAGAAGCTGGAGAGGTACGCGCCCGGCGTGCCGTGCTGCATGATCACGTTGAAGAAGTAGCCGCCGAGGGTGCCGACGACGGAGACGAGACCGTTGAGCAGGACGGCGACGAGCATGGTGGCCAGGACGCGCGGGACGACGAGGCGCTGGACCGGCGAGACGCCCATGACCTCCATCGCGTCCAGTTCCTCGCGGATCTTGCGCGAGCCGAGGTCGGCGCAGATCGCGGAGCCGGCCGCGCCGGACACCAACAGCGCCACGATGATCGGGCTGGCCTGCTGGATGACGGCGAGGACGCTGGCCCCGCCGGTGAAGGACTGGGCGCCGAGCTGCTGGGTGAGCGAGCCGACCTGGAGGGCGATGACCGCGCCGAAGGGGATGGAGACGAGGGCGGCGGGCAGGATGGTGACGCTGGCGACGAACCAGAACTGCTCGATGAACTCCCGTACCTGGAAAGGCCGTCGGAAGGTGTCGCGGCAGACGGTCCCGGCGAGCGCGAACAGCTGCCCGGTCTGGCGCAGCGGGGCGAGGGCCTTGCTGGGCCGGGGGGCCGCGGGGGCCTTCTCCGCCGGCGCGGGCGGTTGGTCCGCCGGCTGCCCCGGGGGCAGGAGCGGCATCGGGGCCGTCATGGGCGCCCACCGCCGGCGGCCGGGCTGTAGCTGTTGAGGATGGCGGTACGGGCCGCCTCCGGCAGCTGCCCGAGCATCGCCATGACCCGCTCCCGGCGGCGCAGGGCGCCCTGGCGCACCGGCAGTCCGGCCGAGGGCTCCAGCTGGGGGACGACGGTGCGCGGGGCGTTGGCCGAGCTGATGCCCTGGCCGTAGCCGTTGCGCTCCTCGGCGGCGAGGGTGGCGGCGTCCTTCTCCTCGGACATCCCGATGGGTCCCTCGCAGCGTCCGGCGAGGAACTGCGAGACGACGGGCAGGTCGCTGGTCAGCAGCACCTCGCGCGGCCCGAAGGTCACCAGGTTGCGGCGGAAGAGCATGCCCATGTTGTCCGGGACCGTGGAGGCGATGTCCAGGTTGTGGGTGACGATGAGCATCGTCGCGTCGATCTGCGCGTTGAGGTCGACCAGGAGCTGGGAGATGTACGCGGTGCGGACCGGGTCGAGGCCGGAGTCCGGTTCGTCGCAGAGGATGATCTGCGGGTCCAGCACGAGGGCGCGGGCGAGGCCGGCGCGCTTGCGCATACCGCCGGATATCTCGCCGGGCAGCTTGTTCTCCGCACCGAGCAGACCCACGACGTCGATCCGCTCCATGACGATGCGGCGGATCTCGGACTCCTTCTTGCGGGTGTGCTCCCGGAGGGGGAACGCGATGTTGTCGAAAAGCGACATCGACCCGAAAAGGGCACCGTCCTGGAACATCAGCCCGAAGAGTTTGCGCGCTTCCATGATGTCCCGCTCGGCGCCGTTCACCATGTCGACGCCATTGACGAGAACACGGCCCTGTTCGGGTTTGAGCAGGCCGATGATGGATTTGAGGAAGACGGTCTTTCCCGTGCCCGAGGGCCCGAGCATGACACTGACCTCGCCTGCGGGAAGCGTGAGCGACACGTCCTGCCAGATGTTCTGCTTGCCGAAAGACTTGGTGAGGCCTTCGACCACTACTTCGATTCCCATCCCACCTCCTGCATGCGCTCACGAAGTGACAGAAGTGCACCGAGGGGCGCACGTTAAGTTCACCGACACCGCCAGGACAAGCCCTTGAACAGCCCATTCGCAAAGATCCGGCCCGTTTGTCATCGGATGACAAATTCCGTTCCCGATCTTGTGAAGTACTGCGCACTCCCGTCCGTCGGTGCAGGCCGGAACCCCGCGGCCCAGAGGGGCCTGCGCCGTGGGGTTCCGGAGGAAGAGCTCCGCCGGTGTGAAGATTCCGAGAGGGAGACCCTGCTGGATCCGGGAACCGGACACTGGGGATGCGTCCGGAATCCCTCCCGACGGGTGAGCAACCTCCGGGCGCGCCGGACGCGTTGCTGACGGAGGCGACGCTACGGGTGGGTAACCTGGCCCGCAATACCAGGTCATCAAGTTTTCGCGCGAGAGCGCAAAGCGGTCCGTTCTTTCGCACCGGTTGAGCAGAGCGCCGGGAAAACCTGTCTCCTGATGACAAGTTCCTCTACGGGCCGGCAGGGGCAGGAACCTCGGCCGGACGACTGAGACACGCTCGGGACCGGCTCGAATACACAAACGGCGGACAGCATTCCGTATATGTGGCCGGCGCGACGACCCTCGGCACCCGCGGGGCGCTGCGCAGGAAGTGACAAGAAGGCCGGATCTCGTACTCATCGGCGGAGGAGATGCCGGTCCCTCCCCCAGATTCTCATACGCCGGGATTGTGTCGCGGTGTTTCCCGCCAGTAACCTCACGGCTCGGTGAAAGGGATTTCGCACCGGCCGTGTCCGTCGCGTCCGACGCGCTCCCGGCACCCGCATTCCGCATTTCTGTGTTCCGTGCTCAATTCCGCCGTCCGTCGAGAACTCCGGACTCACCCGGGCACCTCGACGACGGCCGCCTCCCATCCCAAACAAGGGGAAGACATGAGAACTGGCTCGAACCGGGTACGTGTGGGGCTGCTGGCCTCCTTCACCGCGCTCGCCGCCGTCGCGTCGATCGGCTCGGCCACGGCCGCCACAACGCTGAACGGCAGTTGGGCGCCCTTCAGCCGCTGCCCGGTCGACGACCCCGCCATGCTGGCGGCCGACGGGGCGGTGGACACCGCCATCTGTGTGTCGTCCCACTCGGCGAGCGGCTCCATCAAGCTGGGCAACACCGAGGTGCCGGTCGGTGCCAGCGACCTCCAGGTCGGCGTGGTCAACCACCCGGGCGGCACGTCCACCGTGGTCTCCCCGGCGGGCGGCGCGCTCGTCGCCGACTCCGCGAAGGTGCCCGGCGGGCTGCTCGGGCTGATGTGCCCGAACGACGTGCCCGTCGTCAGCAGCATCTGCAACACGCTCACCGACGTCAACCTGAACCGGGTGACGGCGACCATAGAGTCGGTCAACACCCCGACCGGCTTCCAGCTCGTGGCGGGCACGACGACCGGCAAGCCGATCATCACCCTCCCCGTCCGCATCCACCTGGAGAACCCGATCCTGGGCGACAAGTGCTACATCGGCTCCTCCTCGAACCCGATCCTGCTCACGCCGCAGAACTCGACCCAGCCGGCCATCTCCAGCGAGAAGTTCGCGGGCAACGGAACGCCGGACGCGACCGGCCCCATGAACCGGCTCAACCTTCTGGGCGCCACCCAGACCGACACGGCGTTCGCGGTGCCCGGCACCAACGGCTGCGGCCTCCTGGGCGCGCTGAACTGGGCGGTCAACCTGAAGACGGGCCTGCCGTCGGCCTCCGGCAACAACAACGTCACGCTGGACAACGCCCAGACCTACGTGGCGACGATGAACAAGCCGCGCGACACGGCGCCCAACGCGGGCAAGCTGCTGGCGCAGTACTGGCACTCGGCGGCGCAGTAGCCGCGCCCGCTCCGTGAAGCCCGAAGGGGCCGCCTCCACAAGGAGACGGCCCCTTCGGTGTGCGGGCCGGACTACGTGGCGGGCTTCGCTCCGGGCAGCTCCGCCGGAGGGGGCGGGCAGTAGGACCTGGTGGGGTTGCTCGGAGTGCAGGTCGAGGCCTGATTCATGAAGACCCGGTTCCCGGGTCCCGAGAGGGAGGCGGTGAAGAGCGGGTTCAGGTCCTCACCGCCTGTGCCACAGCCGGTGAAGGGCGGGATGTCGACGGCGCCCTCCAAGAGGCCGCCCACGCCGACGTTCGTGTACTTGTCGCCCCCGTTGAGCACCACCTTGAACGGCTTCGCCGTTCTGCAGTCGCTGCCCACGTCCAGCGGCGTGCCGTTGACCTTCACGTCATGAAGGCGCAGGGACTGCTTGAAGTAGACCGTGGAGAACGTGGTCCTGTTGGGCGCGGATCCGACGTTTCCTATGGAGATGGTCATGGGCCCGTTCTCGAACGACACTTTCGCCGTCACCGGCTGGAACCCGAAGGTGAGAAAGGTGCTTTCGGCGTCCGGGAGGGCGAGGTTCGCGAGCGAGTCGATCCGGGCGTACGCGCCGCCCTCGTCCTTCGCCGACCGCGCTGTCGAGCGCTTCGACGACATGACACTGATGAGCGCGGGGGCGTCGGGATTATTGATGATCATCGCCCCGTTCAGCTTCCGCACGTTGGCCAGGCCCACCGCGTTGGCACACATGAAGACGCCGGGGAGTTCGACCACCCTGGGGGGAGCGCCCGGCGGTAGCTGCGGCGCCTCGCTCGCGTCTATCTCTCCCGTCGGCGGTGCGACAGGACACCAGTCGGGATCCTCCTCCGCGGCGGCAGCGGCGGCCGACCGCTCCACGGTGATGTCCCCGTCCCCCGCTCCGGCCGCACCGTCCGCCGGGGTGGTGGGGGTCCCGGAGGGCTCGTTGCCACCGACCTCGGTCACGTGCGTGGTGGCGACATGTCCACTCTCTCCCTCCTTCAGCCGGCACGTCACCGAGGCCAGAGCCGGTGCGTCCGCTTCGGGAGCCTCTGCGGCGGTCCGTAGCTCGACGGTGAACTCCCCCACCGAGAAGTCGACATCTCCGGCGGACCCGAATGTCACGTAGGGCACCTCGCCGGAGTGGACGAGCGTCACGTCTCCGTCAGCGGGAAGGGGCGTGCTCGGCGCGTTGAGCTCCCACTGCGCCTCGGCCGACTCGCCGTTCTGGGCGACCCTCACCTTGAGGGCGGCCCGGCTGACTACGGCCTCGGCCCCCTCGGGCAACAGCCCCGCGAGATCGGCGCGCGAGAGCGTGAGGGCGAACGACACAGGCCCCGGCTGCACGGGACGGTCGACCTCGCCGGTCGCCGGAACGTCCACCGACAGGGCCACCGTGGCCGCCACGGCGGCCTCGCCGCCGTCCTCGGTGCCGCATCCGACGGTCAGGCCGACAGGCCCGGCGCTCTCCTCGGCCGCCGAGCCCCCGCCGGACAACAGCCCGGCGAGCAGAGCGAGACCGGCGACGGAGGCGACCTTCACGGAGCGGCGCCCCGTACGGGTCACAGGTATCTGGGTGTACATATCGGGCCTGTCCTCCACGGGGTGCGTGCGGTGGTTCATGCCGGGGTCGCCCCTAGCCGTTCACGTGATACGTGGCGCTGTAGGGGACCGTATCGCCGTCAAGGACGAGGCCCAGGCAGTCGGCCTGGGAAGCGATCAGATAGCCGTCGACGACAAGGTCGTCGGTGGTGTTGTCGAAGGATCCCTGAACGGGCCCGGTGACGTCGAAGGAACAGCCGAAGCCCACGACGTGGACCGCGACCCCCTGGACGGTGACGTCGTACACATTCGGGTTCGAGGGGCTCTGAGCACCGGCCACGACCTGCCAGGGGAGACCCGTGACCGTCAGATCGAGATTCATGCCGATCATCGCGCAGCCGGTGAACGAGACGAGTTCGACGTCGGCGGCGGCCGGACCCGTGTCGTAGAGCGAGCCGCTCACGTCGGAGGAGGCACATGTCATGGAGCCCAGCGTCGCGTCGTCGGAATGCGCGGTGTAGGGCCCCGGAGGTGTCAGCGTCTCCACGGAGGTGGTCCCGGCCGAGGCCGGGGAGGCCGGGGTGACGAGGGCCGCGACGAGAAGTGCCGCGACTGCGGAGGGTCTTCGAAGACTGCGTTTCACTCACTCACGTCCTCACGGTCGGGGCACCGTACGCACGGTGCCCATAACGAGAAGGCCGGGCCGACCGCGGAGAGACTCCGCGGCCGGCCCGTACCTGTGTGCTCAAGCGGCCTTACGGCGTGGTGATGACCGGCGACGTACCGGTCGAGGTGACCTTCACGTGGTACGAGGCGTTGAAGGACGCCACGTCGTCGTCGTTGATGAGCCCGAGGCAGTCCGCGTTGGACGCGAGCAGATCGCCGCCCGACCCGTCGATGACCAGGTTGCCCGCGCTGTTGTCGTAGTAGCCGTACACCTTGCCGGTGAAGTCGGCGGAGCAGGAGAAGCCCTCGATGTGGGCGGAGATGCCGGTGACGTTACCCAGGACGTGGTTGGCGTTGCCCGGGTCGACCTGGTCCACATTGATCGTCCACGGCGTCACGGTCATCGAAACGTCGAAGTCGAGCCCGCCGACGGTGCAGTTGGTGAAGGTGATGTTGCCGATCGTCGCCATGTTCGTGCCGTCGGGGCTGGTCGGGTTGACCACTCCGGAGGTCACGTCGGAGGAGTCGCACTCCAGGTTGGCCGCCGGAACGTCCAGCGTGGGGTTGTCCGCGTGGGCGGTGTACGCCCCGGACGGGGTCGCCGACCACGAGGACGTGGCACCGGCGGAGGCGGTGGTCACCGCCATGCCGAGGGCGGCGGCGGAAGCGGTGAGGACGATGGCGGCTCTACGTGCAAGGGTGTTCACGGATCCAGTTCCCTTCGAGGGGTTCGCGACCTGCTCCGGGGGGCCACTTCCGGCCGGGTCAGTGGCGCCCCCGGAGCGGGGGTCACAGGACAGGAATGCGGCAGTCCGGCCTGACGGACTGCACGACCTCTTGCGTTCGGCGATGACGCTACGGGCGGGTAATGTCGCTCCGCAACACACGGGAAGAAAGAATCTCCGTAATCGGCCCCGTCGGTGAGAAATTTGCTGCGCGGCGAGTACAGCCCTCCGGATTTTTATCCAGAAGTGAGTACTTCCGGCCGGACACGGGGGCCGCGGGTTGCTCACCCGATGACGGTACGCCCCCCGGCTCGGCCCAACACCCCACGTCACAGCCCTGCCGTACAGGTTCGGCCACCGCCCGCGCCTCCACCCTCCGGCGCCCGGCCGGCCTCTTGACTTCCGGCCGGGTTCACAGTGGAATTCACCGCGCAGAGCGAGGACGACATTGTTCGGGGAATCCGGAACAGCGGCCGGAGCCACCGCCGCATTACCGGAATCCGGGCCCCCGGATCAACACGGCACGAGTGGTTCACGAGCCGTTCCCGAGTACGGGGGCCGATCGGACAGATGGCCGAAACCGATCGATACGTGCCCCATACATTTCGTCTTGTCCTGCCTGTGTTCAGGGCCACATGACGTGGACTATCTTCGACAGCCGATGTCGCTACGCACCTGACGACGGATGGGAGCGCTCTCCCGTCCGCCCACCCCCCATCGGGCGCCGAAGAGCAAGGGGTAGAGGTATGCCGGGAGTTGCGCAACCCTCGGATCTGGGAGAGCCACTGGGACCGCTGCCTCAGGAGTTCGCCGCCATCGTGCGGCCCGAACTCCCCGGGCTCATCAAGGAGATCGGCCTTGAGGTCACCCGCGCCTACCCCGAGTACGCGCGACTCCTGGAGGGCCCGTACGGAAAGGGCATCCGGGTCGGTGTCGAGCAGAGCATCTCGGTCTTCGTCGACCAGGTGGCCGAGCCGACCGCGCCCTCCGCGCTGCGCGACGAGATGTGCCGCAGGTTCGGCCGGTTCGAGGCGTACGAGGGCCGGAGCATGGACCAGTTGCAGGGGGCCTACCGGCTGGGCGCACGGGTGGCGCTGCGGCGGGCGAAGAGGATCGGCCGGCGCTACAACCTCTCCCCCACGATGATGCTGACGTTCGCGGACGCGCTGTTCTCCTATGTGGACGAGCTGGAGGCGCTGTCGCGCGAGGGGTATCTGGAGGTCAGGTCGGCGACCGACGACCACACGGACACCCTGCGGCGCAGACTGCTGCATCTGATCCTGGCCGGACCGCCGGTGCCCCGGGTGGCCATCGCCGAACTCTGCGAGCAGACGGGGTGGACACTGCCCGACGAGGTGACGCTCGTCGCCGTACGGCCGTCCCCCGATCTGGACCGGCCGGCGATCGACCGGGACGTCCTGGTGGACTTCACCGATCCGCAACCGCATTTACTGATCCCGGGCCCCTTCGACGACCTGCGAAGACGCATGCTGGAGCACGCGCTTCCCGGAGGCCGGACGGCCATCGGCCTGACGGTCCCCGCCTCCCTGGCGTCCGATTCGATCCGCTGGGCCCGGCGGGTACTGGAACTGGTGGACGCCGGCGTCATTGACGACGCGCCGGCCATCCTCTGCGACGACCACCTCATCACCCTGTGGCTGCTCTCCGATCCGGTCCTGCTCGACCAGCTCGCGCGCCGCGAACTCGCCCCCATGGCGAACATCAGCGTCAACCGTCGCGAACGGCTCATCGAAACGCTGCGGATCTGGCTCGAAACCCGTGGCACCGCCGCCCAGATGGGCGAGCTGCTCGACGTCCACCCCCAGACCGTCCGCTACCGGATGCGCAATCTGGAATCGATCTTCGGCGATCAACTGGTCGATCCGGAGGCGCGGTTCTCGACGGAGACCGTGCTCCGCGCCATGCAGCTGCGCGCCCGCAGCAACGACTCACCTCTGTGAACAGCGCGACGCGCCCTCGATCCGACGAACAGCTCACGCGAAGTCAACCTACTTGCTGGTAAGGGGAAATAGCCGGTCATTCCCAAACGGTTGCCACACGGAGACGTTCTCAACGAGAAACACGGAACTGCGTCCCGTTATATGGAGAGGAGTCGGCCGCCCACCAGGCGGCCCGGCGCCCGACCTTCTGGCCACCATCGAGAGGGAACCCCCCATGACCGCCTCACATCTGCTCGTCCCCGTCCCCATCCCGGACAGCGTCGCCGCGCTGATCGGCTCCTGTGTGCCGGCCCGGATCCTGGAGGCGGAGTTCGACGCGGAGTGCGCGGCGCGCGAGATCCGCCGGTTCCGCGGCCCGCGGCTCGGCATCGAGGACCAGGCCGACCGGGAGCAGGCCCTCGCCGAGCTGGCCCGCGCCAACAAGGTGCTGGCCGCGCACGACCCGCGGCTGATGGTGCGGCCGGGCGACGCCTGGTAGCCCGCACCGCCCCCGCGCACTCCCCCGCGCCCGGCGATCCCCGTCGCCTTGCGGCTGCGGCGCCCTGCCCTTACCTTACTCAAAAGTAAGTTTACTCCGGAGTAAGGAACTGGCGTGGCCGACAACAGCAGCGGCAACCTCACCGGCGAACTGGCCGCCCTCGACTTCGCGGCCGTCTCCCCGCCGGAGTTCGCGCGGATCGTGAAGGGCATGTCCGCCAAGCAGCTCGGCGAGGTCATGCACGGCGATCTGCGCACCCGGGTGCTCGGCGAGGTCTTCGCCCGGATGAAGCAGCAGTTCCGCCCCGATGCGGCGGGCACGCTCACGGCGCTCATCCGCTGGAAGATCACCGGTGACAGCGACGTCGTCTACGAGACGTCCATCGCCGACGGTGTCTGCGCGATCAGCGAGGGCCGCTCGGACGCCGAGCCGCGTACGACGCTGGTCATGGCGGACACGGAGTTCCTGAAGCTGGTCTCCGGCAACGGCAACCCCGTCACCATGTTCATGATGCGCAAGCTGAAGGTGGCCGGCGACGTCGGCCTGGCCTCGGGCCTCACCCGCTACTTCGACATCCCGAAGGCATGAGCCGATGAGCTACTTCTCCCTGGCCCTCACCGAGGAGCAGCAGGACCTGCGCGACTGGGTGCACGGCTTCGCCGCCGAGGTGGTGCGCCCGGCCGCCGCCGAATGGGACGCCCGCGAGGAGACTCCCTGGCCGGTCATCCAGGAGGCCGCCCGGATCGGGCTCTACGGCTTCGAGTCGCTGGCCGACATGTACGGCGACCCCTCGGGCCTCTCCCTCCAGATAGCCAACGAGGAGCTGTTCTGGGGCGACGCCGGAATCGGCATGGCCCTGTTCGGCACCTCGCTCGCCGTCGCCGGGATCTTCGCCTCCGGGACCCCCGACCAGCTCGCCGAGTGGGTGCCGCAGTGCTACGGCGACGCGGACGACCCCAAGGTCGCCGCGTTCTGCGTCTCCGAACCACAGGCCGGCTCCGACGTCTCCGCGATGGCCACCCGGGCCCGCTACGACGAGGCCAAGGACGAGTGGGTGCTCAACGGCCAGAAGGCGTGGATCACCAACGGCGGGATCGCCGAAGTGCACGTCGTCGTCGCCTCGGTCGATCCGGCGCTCGGCGCGCGCGGGCAGGCCGCTTTCATCGTGCCGCCCGGCACCAAGGGCCTCGAAGCGGGCCGCACGGTCAAGAAGCTGGGGCTGCGCGCCTCGCACACGGCGGACCTCTTCCTCGACGACGTCCGGGTCCCCGGTCACTGCCTGCTCGGCGGCAGGGAGAAGCTGGACGCCCGGCTCGCCCGCGCCCGCGAGGGCGGCACCGCCAAGGGGCAGGCCGCGATGGCGACCTTCGAGGTCAGCCGCCCCACCGTCGGCGCCCAGGCGCTGGGCATCGCCCGCGCCGCGTACGAATACGCGCTGGAGTACGCCGGGACCCGCGAGGCGTTCGGCCGGCCGATCATCGAGAACCAGTCGATCGCCTTCGCCCTGGCCGATCTGCGGACCGAGATCGAGGCCGTACGGCTGCTGATCTGGCAGGCCGCGTGGATGGCCCGCAACGACCGGACCTTCGACGCCGGACAGGGCTCCATGTCCAAGCTCCGCGCGGGCGAACTCGCGGTGGCCGCCACGGAGAAGGCCGTCCAGATCCTGGGCGGCGCGGGATACAGCAGGGAACACCCGGTGGAGCGGATGTACCGCGACGCCAAGATCTACACGATCTTCGAGGGGACCAGCGAGATCCAGCGCCTGGTCATCGCGCGGGCGATCTCGGGACGCCACATCCGCTGACCGGGGCGGCGCACCCGTACGGACGCCGTCCTCGCGCGTCTCCCGGACCGCGCGCCCCGCGCGGGTGCATGCTCGTGCGGTGAGCGGGCGGCCGGTGCACGGGGGCCACCGGCCGCACGGCCCGTCCGGGTGCCCCCGCCACCGGGAGACCGCATGCTCCGGACCACCGTCCTGACCGCCCTGGCGCTCGCCGCCTCGCTCCTCACCGCCGCCCCCGCCTCGGCGGCCCCGGCCCCGGCCGGGTGGGAGCCCGCGCCGACGGCCCCCTTCGACGCACCGGCCGGCACCCGCTGCGACGCCCCCATTCACGGCGAACCGCTCGTGGACGAGGTCGTCCAGAAGGTGCTCGCCACCCACCCCGACGGTTCCCCGTCCGAGATCGCCTACAAGGGGGCCCTGCTCATCCGGGTCACCAACACCCGTACCGGCGCGTACACCGACGTGGACGCCGGGGGCAGCGCGCTGGTCGACCACCACGCCGACGGCTCGCAGCGCTGGCACGCCGTCGGGCCCGTCCTCCTCGGCGTCGGCGCGCACCAGGGCAACCTGCCGCGCGGGGAGTACCGGGTCGACGGCGTGTACACGCTGGACATCGCCGCCGACGGCTACCGCACCCTGCGCATGCACCACGGATCGGTGGACGACGTCTGCGCCCGTATCGAATGACCACCCCGCCAGGGGCGACGGCGGGGGCGGACGGGAGAATGCCGGGACCTCGACCGCCCCCGCCGCCGAACCCCTGGAGAGCCATGCCCGCCGGTCCGCGCCCGTCCGTCCTGTTCGTGACCGACCTCGCCTACGAGGCGCGCGGGCGCCGCTACTGCGACGAGGACATCGCGCTCACCGCGCGGCTGCGCCGGGACGTCGACCTCGCGCTGTGCCATCCGCGCGACGCGGCGGCCCTGATGGACGGCTTCGACGGCGTCGTCGTCCGCAACAGCGGTCCGGTACTGCACTACCAGGAGGCGTACGACGCCTTCCGGGCGCGTGCCCTGGAGCGCGGCACCCGGGTCTACAACCCGCTGACCGGGCGGGGCGACATGGCGGGCAAGCAGTACCTGGTGGGTCTGAGCCGGGCCGGATACCCGGTGATACCGACCGTGGACCGGGCGGCGGACCTGGGGCTGCTGCCGGAGGCCGCGGGCTATGTGGTCAAGCCGAAGCTGGGCGCGGACTCCGTGGGGCTGCGGTTCACCGACACCCCGGAGCTGGAACCCGGGTCGGACGGCACACTGCTGGTCCAGCCCCGGATCGACTTCCGCTACGAGGTGTCCTTCTACTTCGTCGACCACGACTTCCAGTACGCGCTGCACGCGCCGCACCCGGACCGGCGGTGGGTGCTGGAGCCGTACGGGGCGAGCCCCGCCGATCTGGACTTCGCGCGCGCGTTCATCGAGTGGAACACCCTCGACCACGGCATCCAGCGGGTCGACGCCTGCCGCACGGCCTCCGGCGAGCTGCTCCTGGTCGAACTGGAGGACCTGAACCCGTACCTCTCGCTGGACCGGGTGGATCCCGGCACGCGGGAGGCGTTCGCGGCCCGGATGGCGGTCTCGCTGAGGGAACTGCTGGGCTGACACGTCCGGTCGCCTCCCGCATGCGGGTGACAGGGGGCGGTGTGAAGGTGCAAGGGTGACCACTGCCAGCGAGACCGCCCCCGCCGCGCGGAGCGCCGCCGCACCCGCCGTGCTCGATCCGCGCCGTCGCAACATCGTCTTCGCCACGATCGTGCTGGGGATCCTGCTGGCCGCGCTGGACCAGACGATCGTGGGCACCGCGCTGCCCACGATCGTCTCGGACCTGGGCGGCGCCGCCCATATGTCCTGGGTGGTGACCGCCTATCTGCTCGCGGAGACCGTCGCGACGGTGCTGGTCGGCAAGTTCGGCGACCTCTTCGGCCGGAAGATCGTCTTCCAGCTCTCCGCGATCATCTTCATCACCGGCTCGTTCCTCTGCGGCCTCGCGACCAACATGACGCTGCTGATCGTCTGGCGCGGTCTCCAGGGCATCGGCGCGGGCGGTCTGATGGTCACCTCGATGGCACTGATCGCGGATGTCATCCCGCTGCGCGACCGGGGCAAGTACCAGGGCGCGATCGGCGCGGTCTTCGGTGTCTCCACGGTCGTCGGACCGCTGCTCGGCGGGCTGTTCACCGACCATCTGAGCTGGCGCTGGGCCTTCTACGTCAATGTGCCGATCGCGATCCTGGTGGTCATCGCCGCCGCCCGCACCATCCCGGCGGTGAAGGCGGCGGGCCGCCCCGTCATCGACTACCTGGGCATCGCCATGGTCACCGTCGGGGCGAGCGCGCTGATCCTGGCGACGAGCTGGGGCGGCAACGAGTACGCCTGGGGATCCGGCGTCATCATCGGCCTGTTCGTCCTCGGTCTGGCCGCCCTGGCCGCCTTCTGCCTGGTGGAGTTCCGGGCGAAGGAACCGATGCTGCCGATGCGGCTCTTCCGCAATCCGGTCTTCACGGTGTGCTCGATCCTCAGCTTCATCGTGGGCTTCGCGATGCTCGGCGCGATGATCTTCCTGCCGACGTACCTCCAGTACGTGGACGGCGACTCGGCGACGCTCTCCGGCGTCCGCACGCTGCCGATGGTCGTCGGTCTGCTGGCCGCCTCCATCTTCAGCGGCAACGTGGTCAGCAAGACCGGCCGCTACCGCGTCTTCCCCATCGTCGGCTCCCTGGTCATGGCGCTCGGCCTGTTCCTTCTCTCCCGGATGGGCCCGGACAGCGGGGTCTGGCTGGAGTCGCTGTACATGCTGGTGCTGGGCCTCGGCATCGGCCTGTCCATGCAGGTGCTGACGATCGCCGTGCAGAACACGGTCGACTACGCGGACCTGGGCACCGCGACCTCGGGCGTGACCTTCTTCCGTACGCTCGGCAGCTCCTTCGGCACGGCCGTGTTCGGCACGATCTACGCCAACGCGCTCGGCCCGCACCTCAGGGACGGCATCGCGGAGGCGGTACGGGCGGGCGGCGACCCGGCGGTCCTGGCGAAGGCCTCGCAGAGCCCGGAGGGGCTGCACGCCCTGCCCGAGACCCAGTCCGCGCCGCTGGCCCAGGCCTACGCCGACACCCTGCACACCGTGTTCCTGTGGACGGTGCCGGTCGCGCTGATCGGCTTCGTGGTGGCGCTCTTCCTCAAGGAGGTGAAGCTGCGGGACACGGTCCGGGCCGGCTCGACCGACATGGGCGAGGGCTTCGCCTCCCCCAGCGCGGGCGACTCCGCCCGGCTGCTGGAGTTCTCCGTGGCGAAGGTCCTGCGCCGGGTGGACCCGGACACCGCGCGCCGGATCGTCGCCTCCTCCGACACCCGGCTCGACATGGCGGGGGCCTGGGCGGTCATGCAGGTGGAGCTGTTCACCCGGATGGTCGGCCACGCGGGGCTGCGGCTGATCGCCACCCGGCACCGGATCCCGCCGGAGGTCCTGGTCCCGGTCTTCGACCGGATGATCGAGGAGGGCTATCTGACCGGCGACGGCCATCTGTTCACCCACACCGAGGCGGGCCGCCGGGAGGCCGCGACGATCACGGACGCCTGGGCGTCCTGGCTCAACGACCAGCTCGGCGACGACGACATCGGCCGCCCCGACCACGACCGGCTGCGGGCCGCCGTCGACGTGATCGCCAAGCGGCTGCTGGCGGAGGACCTGGCCCAGGAGCTGGCCCCGGTCACCCCGGCCGGGGCGCCCGCCTGACGGGCGTCCGGGACCGCGCCCGGCCCCGGTCTCAGCCGGCGAAGACGGCCGTCTCGTAGACCCAGGCGCCCCCGTACCGCACGAAGCGGCTCTTCTCGTACAGCTCGTCCGCCTGCCCGCCGGCCGTGAACCGCGCCCGGAACGTGACGGTCCCGGTGGTGTGGAAGGCGGTGCCCTGCGTCGTCTCCAGGATCCCCAACCCCTCCCAGCGCTGCTCGGGATCCAGGTCGAGGACGGCCGGACGGTGGTCCGGATGCCAGGTGCGCAGGAGGTATCCGGTGTCCCGGACGACGAAGGCGCAGTAGCGGGAGCGCATCAGCGCCTCGCAGGTGGGCGCCGGGGCGCCCGCGTGGAACCGCCCGCAGCACTCCGCGTACGACGACGGCAGCCCGCAGGGGCACGGTGAGACGGCCGTGATCCGGGGAGCGGGAGGGGCTGCGGGCCTGCGGGGGCGTGCGGTGCGTCGGGACATGGGTCCATTGTCCCCGGTCCCGGCCGCTCCCCCCGCCGCCGGGCCGGTCAGCGCTTGCGGGCCACGCCCGCGTACCCCGGGATCGGCTCGTCGCCCGGCACCTCGATGACCTCGCCCAGCTCCGGATGCCAGTCGGCGGAGAGCGAGACGCCGGGCTCGACCAGGTCCAGCCCCTCGAAGAACGCGGAGAACTCGGCCCGGCTGCGCGGGCGCAGCGCCATCCCGCGCGCCCGGTAGAGCTCGACCGCCTGGGCGGCGCCCGCCGGGTCGAAGTCGCCGGTGGTCTGCGACAGGACGAGGTAGCTGCCGGGGGCGAGCTGGTCGACCAGCCGGCCGACCAGCTCCGCGGCGCCGTCCTCGTCGTCGATGAAGTGCAGCAGGGCCAGCATCGACAGGGCGATCGGCCGGTCGAAGTCGAGGACCCGGCCGGCCGCCTCCAGGATCGTGCCGGGCTTGCGCGCGTCGGCCTGGATGTACTCGGTGGCGCCCTCGGGCGTGGAGCGCAGCAGGGCCGCCGCGTGGGCCAGGACGATCGGGTCGTTGTCGCAGTAGACGACGCGGGATTCCGGCGCGGTGCGCTGGGCGATCTGGTGGAGGTTGGGTTCGGTCGGTATGCCGGTGCCGATGTCGAGGAACTGGCGGATGCCGTCCTCGGCGAGCCAGCGGGTGGCCCGGTGCATGAACGCCCGGTTGACCCGGGCCATGTCGCGGCCCCGGGAGTCCAGGGCGAGCAGCTGCCGGGCCATCTGCTCGTCGACCGGATAGTTGTCCTTGCCGCCGAGGAACCAGTCGTACATCCGCGCGGGATGCGGCTTGCTGGTGTCGATCTCGACGGGGGGCTCGTGCCCGGTCATGGCGCGCTCCTTGGATCGGTGGTCGGCGTACGGCTGGGTGGAGGACGCGCGAACCGTGCGCGCACCGCCCGTCAGGTCAGGAGGAAGTCGGCCTGTCCGGCCTTGGCTCCCTGGATGAAGGCGGCGATCTCACGGTGGGAGTAGATGAGGGCGGGGCCGTCGGGGTCGGCGGACTGGCGCATCGCGATCCGTCCGTCGGAGAGCTTCATCGCCTCGACGCAGTTGCCGCCGTTGCCACCGCTCCACGGCTTGTACCAGCCCTCGTCGCCGAGGTCGGCGGCCGGCATGCCGTTGTATATGGGTGTCATTCACAGCTCCTTGCGGAAGTCCCGGAGGATTTCCTTCGTGCGTTGTGCAGTCGCGGCCTGGGCCGCCATGCGGTCCATGACCTCCAGGTACGAGGCCACCTCGGGGCGGGCGTCGAAGTAGACCGCCCCGGTCAGGTACTCGCTGTAGACCATGTCCGGCAGTTCCGGGACGGCGAACCGGAACAGGACGAACGGGCCGTAGGTACCGGGGTGGTGCCCGGTGGAGAACTCCGCGATCTGGAGCGTCACATGGGGCAGCTCGGTGGCTTCGAGCAGCTTGTCGGCCTGGGCGCGCATGGCCTGCGGGCTGCCCACGGGGCGGCGCAGCACCGTCTCGTCCATCACGACCCAGAGCCTCGGGGCGTCCGGCCGGGTGAGCAGGGACTGCCGCTGCATGCGCAGCGCCACATGGCGTTCGATGTCCTCGGGCCTGGTCTGGCCGACCGCCCCGGTGCGCATGACGGAGCGCGCGTAGTCCTCGGTCTGGAGCAGTCCGGGGACGAAGTGCGGCTCGTACATGCGCAGCAGGCTGGCGGCGCCCTCCAGGCTGACGTACATGCTGAACCAGTCGGGCAGCACATCGTGGTAACGCTGCCACCAGCCGGGCTTGTTGGCCTCCTCGGCGAGGTCGACGAAGGCGTCGGTCTCCTCCTCGGAGATCCCGTAGGCCCTCAGCAGCGCCTGGACGTAGGGGATCCTGAGCGCGACCTCGGCGGTCTCCATCCTGCGGACCGTCGCGGGGGCGACGCGCAGCACCTTGGCGGCCTGGTCGCGGCTCAGGCCGGCCCGGACCCGCAGTTCCTGCAGGCGCTTTCCGAGAACGACCTGGCCCACGGTCGGGGCGGACCGCGGTTCGCTCACTTCAGACCTCCCCATGCGCTGTTTGGCAGCAGTGTGCCATGCGCCCGCCACCAAGAACACAGCCACTCTGGAATTTTCAGAGTGCCCCTTGCCAAGTGTTCACGACAGGGGGAGAGTTGGGGAGTGAACCAGTTCACTCGTCATGCCCCGCCCTTTCCAGGAAGATCGCGAAGCGTGACACAGCCCCCACTGTGAGGAATCGGTCGTGGCACCTGGCAGTGCGCTCATCCCCCGGCTCATGGACCTCAGCCCCGGGACCGAAGCGCTCCGGTACTGCTTCGCGCTGCCCGCGCACCCCGAGTCGGTCGCCGGTGCCCGACGTCTGACCCGCGCCCGGCTGGACGCCTGGCGGCTGGACGGCGACACGCACGAGGCCGCGGTCCTCATCGTGTCCGAACTGGTCACCAACGCGGTGGTGCACACCGCGAGCGATCGCGTCGTGTGCGAGCTGCACCGCCTCCACCGGGGGCTGCGCATCGCCGTACAGGACCAAGGACACCAGCCCGGCGGCCCGCGGCTGTCCGCGGGCGGCGACGACGAGCACGGACGCGGTCTGCTGCTCGTGGACGCGCTGTGCAGCGCCTGGGGGTCCCGCGACGCCCGGGGCGGCTCGGGCCGCATCGTCTGGGCGGAACTGCCGCACGGCTCGGAGCACTCATGCTGAAGAACGCCATGTCCCATCTGCTCGGCACCCGGCGCACCCGGGAGACCGGCGGCCCATCGAAACCCGGCAGGGTCCGGCTGCCGGTTCCGGACACCCTCTCGGCCAGTCTGGGCTGCGACGCGGTCGGGGTGCCCGCGCGCTACGGCTTCCGGCTGATGTCCCATCTGCCGCGCACCGGCTGTGTCTTCGCCGACGCCGACCAGTGGTGGTGGATCGTCCCGGCCGGATCCGACCAGGACCTGGACTGGCCCGCGCAGACCGCGTACGCCCGGGGCGCCTGCGTCCCCGCGGTGCGTCCCCGGCTGATCCACCAGCCCGACAGCCGGACGCCCTACACCCCGCCCATCCCGCTGTACCTGATGGTCTGCCAGGTGACCGGGGTGGCACCGTCCTGGACGCCCTCGGGCGGGCGCCGGGTCGTCCCGACGCCCTGACCGGGCCGGTCAGGCACGCAGATGGGCCAGACCGGGGTGCGCCTCGGTGTAGCCGTCCACCAGCCGGCGGGCGACCGAGACCGAGTCGACCAGCGGGTGCAGCGCGAAGGCCTTGACCGCGTCGGCCCGGGAACCGCTCTCCGCCGCGTCGAGCACCGCCCGTTCCACCCCCTTCACCGCCGTGACCAGCCCGATGGCGTGGTACGGGAGCGGGTCGGCGGCCAGTGGGTGCGCACCGTTCGCGTCGACCAGGCACGGCGCCTCGATCACCGCGTCCGCGTCCAGGGCGGCGAGGGTGGTGCGGTTGCGGACGTTGAGGATCAGCGAGGTCCGCTCGTCCCGGGCGACGGCCCGCATGAGGGCGAGCGCGACCTGCTCGTAGCCCCCGGAGTCCATCCCGCTGTCGTCGCGCTCCCCGGCCCCGGCCGCGTCCCGGTTCTCCGCCATGTACGTGGCGTCGCGCTCGGCACGGGTGCGGTCCCAGGTCGCCAGGGCGGGGGTGGCCGGGTCCTTCATCAGACCGTAGAACCCCTCCTGCTGGTCGCGCAGGAAGGCGCCCCGGGTCCGCTCCGCCTCCTGGTAGGCGCGGACCGCCTCGCGGTTGAAGTAGTAGTAGTGCAGGTACTCGTTGGGGACCGCGCCCAGGGAGCGCAGCCAGTCGGCACCGAAGAGCCGGCCCTCCTCGAAGGTGCCGAGCAGCTCCGGGTCGGCCAGCAGCCGGGGCAGCAGATCCCGCCCCTCGACGTGCAGTCCGCGCACCCAGCCCAGATGGTTGAGGCCGATGTAGTCGATCCGGGCGCGGGCCGGATCGGCGCCCAGGGCGAGGGCGATACGCCGGCCGAGGCCCACGGGCGAGTCGCAGATCCCGATGACGCGGTCCCCCAGATGCCGGGACATCGCCTCGGTGACCAGGCCCGCGGGGTTGGTGAAGTTGATGACCCAGGCCTCCGGGGCCAGCAGCGCGATCCGCCGGGCCAGTCCGACGGCGACGGGCACGGTGCGCAGCCCGTAGGCGATCCCGCCCGCGCCGACCGTCTCCTGGCCCAGCACGCCCAGGTCCAGCGCGACCCGTTCGTCGGCCGCCCGGCCCGCCAGACCGCCGACCCGGATCGCGGAGAAGACGAAGTCGGCGCCGCGCAGCGCCTCGTCGAGGTCGGTGGTGGCGACGAGGACGGGCGCGTCCGCGATACCCTCGGCCTGTTCGGCGAGGACCCGGGCCACGGCGGCCAGTCGGCCGGCGTCCGTGTCGTAGAGGGTGACGGCCGTGACCCGGCCCTCGGCGTGGTCGGCGAGCAGCGCTCCGTACACCAGGGGAACCCGGAATCCGCCGCCGCCCAGAATGGTGAGCTTCACGCTTCCGCATGGTACGTGGGGCGGGCGGGGCCGGCCGTGACGTGACGCGACGGGCCCGGGGCGGCGGGTTCTCGTCCCGCCTTCCCCGGGCCCGGTCGGCAGAGCCGGTCAGGAACCGGTCCACCAGCGGGTGACGACCCGCCAGAGCCGCGCCGGGGCGCCGGGCCTGCGCTGCTGCGGGATCAGCCCGGTGGCGGAGCCGTCGGAGGAGCCGTCGGCGGTGACGGTGACCCCGGCGGGGGCGGTGACCGCACCGGCCTCGGCCGGGTCGGGGACGGGCGTGGCACGGCCCGGGGTCGGCGGCTGATGGCGCACCGCGGACTGCACCTCCCAGTCCTGGCGGACGGACTGGGACGGCTTGCCCATGGAGGGCGGTTCCCGGTCGTCCTGCGGGGCGCGCGCCCCGAACTCGGCCGGGAGCTCCATGAGATGACGGCTCATGATGTTGCCGACCCAGCGCAGCTCGCGCTCGTCGACGGCGAGTTCGAGGTCGGGCAGGCGCATCAGCAGGGCCTCGATGCCCACGTCCGCGATGGCACGCCCGATGTCCTGCCCGGGGCACTCGTGGGGGCCGCCGCTGAACGCCAGATGGGCGCGGTTGCCGTCCATGTTGGCGTCGAGGTCGGGGCGGACGACCGGGTCGGTGTTGGCCGGGGCGATGCCGACGATCAGGGCGTCGCCCGCCTTGATGCGCTGGCCGCCCAGCTCGGTGTCGCCGACGGCCCAGCGGCCGAAGACCGCGGTGAACGGCGGTTCGTCCCAGAGCGTCTGCTCCACCGCCTCGGGGACCGTCATATGGCCGCCGCTGAGCCGGGCCCGGAACCGGGGGTCGGTGAGGACCATGCGCAGCACGTTGGCGATCAGGTTGGCGGTGGCCTCGTAGGAGGCGATGAGGATGAGCCGCAGATGCTCCGCGACCTCCTGGTCGGTCATGGCGGCGGGGTGCTCGACGAGCCAGGTGGCGAAGTCGTCGGCGGGTTCGCGCCGGCGGCGTTCGACGAGGCGGGTGAGGGCGGCCAGCACATAGGCGTTGCTCTGGACGGCGGTGGCGGTGCCCCGGGTCATGTCGCGGGCGGCCTGCACCATGCGGTCGTCGTACTCCTCGGGCATGCCGAGGATCGCGCACATCACCATCATCGGCAGCCGCTCGGCGAAGTCCGCGACCAGGTCGGTGCGGCCCTTCCGGCAGAAGTCGTTGACGAGGCGGTTGCTGTACCGGTTGATGTGGCGGCGTACGCCGCGGGTGTCGATCCGGTTCATGGAGTCGGTGACGGCACCGCGCTGACGCTCGTGGGTGGCGCCGTCGGCGAAGACGCAGATCGGCTGCCAGGTGAAGATCGGGGCCAGCGGGTGGTCCGGGGCCACGCTGCCGTCCTGCAGCGCCCGCCAGCGGCGGGAGTCGCGGGAGAACTGCGAGGGCGTCCGGGTCACGTGCAGGTTCTCGCTGTGCCCGAGGACCAGCCAGGCCGGCACGTCGCCGTGGAGCAGGACGGGGGCGACCGGTCCGTGCTCGGCGCGCAGCTTGTCGTACAGGCCGTGCGGGTCGCGCTCGGCCTCCGGCCCGTAGAACCGGCGCAGTCCGCCGGGGCCGACGCCCAGGTCGTGGGCCGGGCACCCGGGTGGCGGCAAGGGGCCCGAGGCCTCGCCGGGCTCGTAGTGGAAGGGGGTTGTCACGATCGCTCCAGGGATGGGACTGGCGGGTCAGAACGGTTGGGGGTGCGCGGTGGGGGCACGCGCACCGGGGCTGGGATCAGCCGAGGGGGACGGCCAGGCTGTGCAGATAACGCATCAGGGTCATCAGCACATCGCGGCTGGAGGTGCGCAGCCGGGCGTCGCAGTCGACCATCGGAACCTCGTCCGGCAGGTCGAGTGCGGCGCGCAGCGCCTCCACGGGGTGGTTCGGAGCGCCGGGGAAGGTGTTGATCGCGACGACGAACGGGACGCCGCGCTCCTCCAGCCGTCCGATGACGTCGAAACTGACTTCGAGCCGGCGGGTGTCGACGAGGACGACGGCGCCGAGCGCGCCCTCGAAGAGCCCGTTCCAGAGGAACCAGAACCGCTCCTGTCCGGGGGTGCCGAACAGATAGAGGATCAGTTCCTCGCTGATGCTGATCCGGCCGAAGTCCATGGCGACAGTGGTGGCGGTCTTGGTCTCCACCCCATAGTTGTCGTCGACGCCGACCCCGGCCTGGGTCATCGTCTCCTCGGTGGTCAACGGCCGGATCTCGCTGACCGAGCCGACCATGGTCGTCTTGCCGACCCCGAACCCTCCGACGATCACGACCTTCACCGCGGCGGTGGCCGTGGTGGGCAGGACGTCCTCGCTGCGGGGGCCCGTGATCGTGTCAGAGTTTCTGAAGTCCATGCATCACCGCTTCGAGGAGGGACCTGTCCGGGAGGGTCGCGCGGACGATCGGCGCGCGCGATTCGATCAGTTCCGTGGCGAGGAGTTCGGTGAGGAGCGAGGTCACCACGCTGAAGGGCAGACCGAGGTAGGCGGAGATCTCGGCGACGGATAACGGGGCCTGGCAGAGCCGCAGGATCACGGCCTGTTCGGGCTGGACCGTAGGGCTCGGCTGCGCCTTGGCCACCACCATCGTGACCAGGTCGAGCGCGGCCCGCTCGCTGCCGTCGGGATCGCCGGTGATGACGTACAGCCGTTCCGGATCGCTCAGTGCCGGGTCGGCCTTGCGGCGCTCTCGTCGGGGAGCGCTCATCCGGTCTGCCCGTCGTGCCGGGGCGGGCTCGTGAGGTGGCCGCCGATGCGTACGACCATGTCGCGCATCCGCGCGCCGACGAGCCCGGCGTCGACCGTCTCCCCGGCGAGCACCGCGAGGTACGCCCCGGCCCCGGCGGCCATCAGATAGAAGAAGCCGCCGGTGACCTCGATGACGACGAGCCGCATCCGGCCGTCGCTGTACGGGATCTCCGAGGCGACGGCTGCGGCCAGGCTCTGCAGTCCGGCGCAGGCCGCCGCCAGCCGGTCGGCGACGTCGGGGTCGCCGCCGTGCTGGGCGATGCGCAGCCCGTCCGCGGAGAGGACGACGATCTGGTGGACGTCCGGGACGTCGTCGGCGAGCTCCTTGAGCATCCAGTCCATGTTGCCCCGCTGCTGGATCACTTCAGGTCTCCCTTGTCCCACGCATCGTCAGAGTCTTCGTCCGCCTTGGGCTCCTGGGGCACTCCGTTGGCGGCCTTGGTGAACGCCTCCAGCCAGATTCCGGGCGGCGGCTCCTTGGCGCCGTCCTGGCCGTTGCTCCGTCCGTGGCCGTTGGTGCGGCCGGCGCCGGAGTCCGTGGCCTGGGCGGGGAGGTTGTGCGATCCGAGCGGTGCGCGGCCGCGGCTGCGGCGCTGCGGCAGGCCGCCGGCGGTCCACTCCGTGACGACGGGCACGTCGTCCTCCATGGCGACGGCCGGGGTGGCCGGGGCGGCGGGGCGGGAGTCGGACGCGACCGGTCCGGTGGTGGGCCGGGTGACGGCGGGACGCGGCTTGCGGTGGGTGCTGCGGGCCGGGACGACGTGCTTGATGTCCGCGAGGTCGATGTCGCTGGTGGGCCGCGAGGTGGCGCCGATGCCGTGGGCGATGCCGGGGGCCGGGCCGGTGGTGATCATGGAGCGGGGCACGATGAGCACCGCGCGGACACCGCCGTACGCGGACTGGCGCAGCGAGACTTGGAGGTCGTACATGCGCGCCAGCCGGCCGACGACGGCCATGCCGAGGCGCGGGGACTCGCCGAGGTCGTTCATGCTGGAACCGGCCTGGGCGCGGGCGAGCATGTTCTCGGCGCGGGCGCGGGCCTCCTCGCTGAGGCTGACGCCGCCGTCCTCGATCTCGATGGCGATGCCGGTCTGGACCTCGACCGCGGTGACGTGGACGCGGGTCTGCGGGGGCGAGTAGCGCGTCGCGTTGTCGAGGAGTTCGGCGCAGGCGTGGATGAGCGGTTCGACCGCGGTGCCGATGATGGCGACCTTGGCGATCGAGTGCAGATCGACGCGCGGGTACTCCAGGATGCGCGACATCGCGCCGCGCAGCACGCTGAACAGCGGGACGGGCTTGGGCCACTGGCGGCTGGGCCGGGCACCGCCGAGGACGGCGATGGAGTCGGCGAGCCGGCCGATCAGCGCGGTGCCGTGGTCGATGCGGAGCAGGTCGTCGAAGACGTCGGGGTTGCGCCCGTGGTGCTCCTCCATCTCCCGCAGTTCACTGGCCTGGCGGTGGACGATCGCCTGGACGCGGCGGGCGACGTTGACGAAGGCGCGCTGCGCGGAGTCACGCGTGGCCTCCTCGTTGTCGATGATGTCCAGCACCGTGTAGACGAGCGAGCGCTGGGCGTCCGGGAGATGGCGGTAGACCGGGTCGCCGTCCACGACGTCGCGCAGCACCTCGTCCGGCGAGTTGCCCACGCGCAGCCGGTGGATCGCGGACGGCAGCAGCTCCTTGCTGATGCGCACGGTCTCTTCGTCGTGGGTGGCGATGCGCCGCTCCAGCGCGGTGACGCGCTGTTCGTAGTGGGCGCGCTGCCGACGGATGGTCCGTGCCCGGCGGGCGAGCCGGTAGCTGAGCACGGCGACCACGGCGGCGGTGACGGCACCGCACACGGCGACCGGTATGCGGGCGGCCCCGGCAACCAGCGCCATGGCGGCGGCGGTTGCTCCGGCCACCGTGACCACGGGCAGCAACAGGGCACGGACGACGGGTGTTCCCCCGTCGGTCGGCGGTGATTCAACACGAGCCATCTAGAACCTCTGGCGGTTGATTCGGGAAGAAAACATGAAGTACGGCGGCATACGGTGCGTGCAGACGCATAGGGAACAAGCACTCGACTTTCGTGCCAACTCGACTTCACTGCGCGTGAGCTTAGTCAGATCGAAACAGTGCTTCGGCACATTCACCCAACCCCCTGCGCGAGGCAGCGCGCGGTAATACACTCACGAGTTTTTGCACGGACCGCCAACATCCGTGCGCGGGGAGTGACGGGAACGGGTGATGCGGAGAAATCACCTGCACGAGTCCCGCTGAGCAGGACGAGGAATGGCCAACTCGCTTGGGGAGTACGGTGATACGGCACGTACGCGACGCCCGTGCGACCGCTTCCGTCCCGCACCACGGGACGAGCGCACATGTGATCGAAGCGGATCGAAAGGAACAGAATCCTGTCCACCGCAGGGGTGGCAGGGGGCGTCCGGGACGGGAAGGGGAACACACATCTCATGGGTCGGGCACGGGACTACACGATCGAATCGCTGGACACCGGGCTCCGGATGATGCGTCTGTTCCTCACGCACGACGCACTGACCGTGACCGAGGCGGCCGGACTCCTCGCCGTCGGCCGCTCCACCGCGCACCGGGTGCTGAGCACGCTGGAGGGACGGGGCTTCGTGGTCCGCGACGCCTCGGCGCGGGGCTACCGCCCCGGTCCGGAGCTGGTGCGGCTGGGCCGTCCGGCCGGCTTCGACCCGGCCGTGCGGGAGCGGGCCGGCGCGGTGCTCGACGAGGCGGTGCGGCGGACCGGGGAGACCGTGCAGAGCGTCGCGCTGCTCGGCGACCGGATCGTGGTCACCGATGCCCGGGAGTCCGGCCATCCCGTACGGGTGGCGCCCGAGCCCGCCGGTACGCGCCCGGCGCACGCCACGGCGGGCGGAAAGCTCCTGCTCTCCCGGATGACCGTCGAACAGATCTGCGCCCTGTATCCGTCGGAACGGCTGGAGGCGGTGACGCCCCGCACCCTGACCTCGCGGTCGGCGCTGCTCGACGAACTCGCCGAGGTCCGGGAGCGGGGCCATGCCTTCGGCCGGGGCGAGGCGGTCGACGGCGTGTACGCGGTCGCCGTGCCCCTGACCGGCGCCACCTGGCGCGACCGGCTGGCACTGACGGCGTGCGCTCCGGCGCACCGGGGCGGCGACGGCGAACTGGCGCGCCGGGCGGAACAGCTGCGGCGGGCCCGCGCGGCGGAGGGAACGGGGCCGGCCCCGGACGCGGCCGAGGAGGTGCCGGCCCCGGGGCTCAGCGGCGGGCGCCGCCGATACGGCCCTCCAGCTGGACCAGCAGTTCACTGAGCTGGGCGCTGAGCCGCTCGCGGGTCCCGGCGTCCAGCCCGGCCAGCACCGCGCGTTCGTAGGCGAGCTGCCGGGGCAGCAGTCCGTCGACCAGGGCGCGCCCCTCCTCGGTGAGGTGGACATGGGCGACCCGGCGGTCGCGGGCGTCGCCCCGGCGGTCGACCAGACCGCGTTCCTGGAGGACCCGCAGCCGTTTGGTGACGGCGGCGCCCGAGGAGAAGGTCTCCCGGGCCAGTTCCCCGGGGGTCAGCGCGCGGTCGGTCCGGCGTACGGCACCGAGCAGGTCGAATTCGGCGCGGGTCAGACCGGCCTCGCGCAGCGGTGCGTCCTCGGCCTGCTGGAGCAGGGCGGAACAGCGGTTGATACGGCCGATGAGTTCCATCGGGCCGGTGTCGAGTTCCGGATTGACGGCCTGCCACTGCCGTACCACCGAGGCGACGATGTCGTCGGTCACATCGCTCCGTTCTCCTGGGCCGGGGCCGTGGACCCGTGCCGGTTCGCTGTAGCCGCGAGCGTACGGTGTCCGGCCCGCTCGGCGGCGAGCACCGCTTCGCCGGGCAGGGCGCGCTGCCACCATTCGCCGGAGGCGGTGTCGTCCGCCTCGCGCAGTTCGACGAGGGAGCCGGTGAGCCGGCGGCGGGCGGCGTCCAGCGCGGCGGGGCCGGCGGTGGGTTCGGCGAGGGTGCGGACGGCGTGGGCGCGGGCGCGCTCGGTGGCGGCCAGGGCCTGTTCGACGCGTCCGGCGGCGCGCCGGTTGGTGACCAGGGCCGCGGCGAGGAAGCCGACGGCGGCGCCGATCACGGTGTCCAGGACCCGGTCGCCGATGAGTTCACCGGCGGGGTGGCTTCCGGCGTACTCCAGGACGAGGAGCGCCATCGGGGTGACGGCGATGGAGCCGAGCCAGTAGTTGCGGGTGATCAGGGCCTCGGCGGCGAAGCTGAAGAAGAGGCAGAAGGCGATCAGGACCAGCGGGTCGAGGCGGGTGAGCGGGAGCACCGCGGCGAAGACGAGGACGCCGATCAGATTGCCGAGGGTGCGCTGGAGCGTGCGGTTCCAGGAGAGCGTGAGGTTGGCCTGGTAGAGGGAGGCGGCGGTCACGATGGCCCAGTAGGGGCGGCCGACCCCGGCGGCCGAGCAGATGTATCCGGCCAGGGCGCAGCCGATGAGGGTGCGGGCGGCGACCGGCAGGAGCGGGGAGCCGGGGGCGAGGCGGCGGAGCAGGGCGCGCGGGGATCCGGCACGGGCGGCGCGTTCGGCGTCGAGGCCGAAGAGTTCCTGGGCGGTGCGGGGTGCCGGTTCGGGGGTGGGGACGGGGCCGCGGGCACGGGTGCGCCGGGCCCAGTCGCGCAGGCGCGCCGCGTCGGCGGCGTCCCGGTCCGCGGTGCGGTCGCCGTCGAACAGACCGGTCTCGGCGTGGACGACGAGGCGCTCCAGAGCGCGGCGGACCGGGGTGGGCCGGCCGGCCGCGAGGAGGGTCTGCCAGGCGGCGTGCACGGCGAGGACGGCGGCGCGGCGGGTGCGGTGGCCGGGGGCCTCGGCGTACGCGGCGGCGGCGTTCAGGGCGCGGGCGGTGGCGCGGCGCTCGGGTCCTTCCCGGCGGACCAGGGCGGGGGCGACGGTCACCAGCCAGGAGACGGCGCCCGCGGCGAGGGTGAGGGCGAGGTGGGCGGGGACCTGGCCGAGCCGTTGCGGGGCGAACAGCGCGGCGGAGCTGACGAAGGTGAAGATCACCGGTCCGGGCGGGCCGACGCGGGTGGCGTCGCAGAGCAGCTTCTGCCCGGCGGCGAGGAGGGCGCCGACCGCGATCAGCACGGCGGTCGAGCCGGTCAGCGAGGCGGTGACGAGGGAGACGGCCAGCCCGGCGATCATGCCGAGGACGACGCCGACGACCGTCCGGGCACGGCGCGCGTAGGGCAGGTTGTGCCCGTACAGCGCGCAGAGCGAGCCCGCCATCGTGTACATCACGAGGTCGAGGCGGTCCAGGGAGTAGAGCACCAGATTGGGGACGGCGGTGGCGACCACCACGCTGGTCGCGGGCTTGAACCACATGTCCGAGGGGCGGGCCAGGCGCAGCGGCGCCACCAGCGGGACGCGTCGGACGGAGGGCTGCCGGGACCGTGTAGATGTATCACTCACTCATACACTTTAACAGGTATTACACCTGTAAAACATCTGGGCGTGGACTCCCCCGGCCCTCCCCCGCACACGCGACCGCCCGCGCCCCGGCTCATCGGCGGGGACGCGGGCGGTCGCGTACGGGGTGGGGCCGCGGGCTCAGCCGAGGCCGCGGGAGTCCTGCTTCAGGGCGGTGTCGACGGTCAGCGCGGTCGCCACCACGAGGCTCAGCAGCGGCTCGGGGAGCTGGTAGTGGATCTGGAGGACGTAGTTGTCCGCCGTGGTGAACAGCGTCTTCGCGAGGCCTTCCCAGGTCTTGGTGATCCGGGCGATCTCCGCGTCGTTGTGGTCGACGATCGCGAAGTTCCAGGCCCGCCAGTTCTCGGCCTTGATCGCACCGACCTGGCGGCCGTCGGCCATCATCGCGAAGTTGATCTTCCCGATGGCGTTCTGCTGGACGATCTCGCCGACCGGCTGTCCGTCCGGGCGCTGCACGATGACCTTGGACTTGATGAACTTGGCCGGGCGGGTCAGCAGGAGCTGCGGCTGCCCGTAGGCGTCACGGATCTCCAGCCGGTGCGTCAGGAACTGGTCGACGCTCGTGAGGAAGCGGAGCACCTTGCGCAGCGCGCTCTGGCCGACCTCGACGACCGAGCCGATCGTGTTGCCCTGCTGGTCGAAGACGCTGTACTCGTTCGTCACCTCGATCAGCTTGGCCTTCTGGTTGACCACCAGGACCTGCTGATTGAAGAGCGAACCGGCACCGGGGGCGCCGCCCTGCTGCTGCGGAACACCCTGCTGCGGCATCGCGTGCTGCTGCGCGGGCGCCTGCTGCTGGGGATACTGCTGCGCGGCCGCCTGCGGCTGGGCGGTCTGCGGCTGGGCGGTCTGCGCCGGAGCCTGGGCCTGGGGCTGACCGCCGGCCGGGTTGGTGTGCTCGGTCCACTGGGAGCCGTCCCAGTAGCGCAGTAGCTGGGGCGCGCCGTGCGGATCCGGATACCAGCCCGCAGATACGTTCGAGTGCGTGGTCACCGGGGCACACTATCCCGCCCGGCCGAAACGTGAACCCCCCGTCCGGCGATCCACAGGTTCCCCGGCCCGCCCTCACCCTGATTGAAACTTCACACACCACGTATCATGCGCGGGTGACCTGGCTGAGCGAACGCACCGAGCGACGGCGGCGCGCCCGCGCGTCCGCGCTGCTCGGCTGGGCGTTCACCCTCGTCGCCCTGCTCATGTGCTGCTCGCTCGACGCGGAGCACCCCGCCCCCACCGCCGAGCACGGCCGGTTCGCCCCCGCGTCCGTCTGGGCCGTTCCCCCGGTGCACGGGGACGCCGTGGACATCGTGGTGATCGACGCCCCGCGCGAGCGGGGTCCGGGCAGTTCGTGCAGCGGGACGGCCGAGCACTCGGCCCCGGTCGTGCTGCCCGTCCAGCCCGCACCCGTGGCCCTGCCCACGGCCGCCGTCCCGCTCGCCCCGGCACCGCTCACCGGGGCCTCGGCCGTCCGCGGACCGTCGAACGACGCCGTCGACGACGTCGACCGCCTCTCCCTCCAGGTGCAACGGATCTAGGACCTGCGTCCGGGCCTGCCGCGCTCCCCTTCCGGGACCGCGCCCGCCCGTACCGCCGCGGCGCCTCCCCCGCTGTCCGGGAACCGCTGCCGCACGTCCGCGTCCCGTCCGTGTCACCGAATCCGAGGAACCCCCATGGCTTCCGCCAAGAACCAGAACTCCGCCTCCGCCGCCCGCCGCGCCAAGCTGGAGGAGGCGCGGCGCCAGGAGCGCGCCCGTGAGCGCCGCAGCCGCGTCCTCACCATCGCCGCCGCCGTCGTCGTCGTGGCCGGCCTCGTCGTCGGGGGCGGCTATCTGATGAACGCCGCCGACGAGCAGGACAAGGCCGAGACGGCCGCCAAGGCCTCGCCCGTCGAGGGCGAGAAGAGCTGGGACAAGCTCACCCAGAACCATGTCGAGAAGAAGGTCGACTACCCGATGAACCCGCCGGTGGGCGGCGACCACAACCCGGTCTGGATGAACTGCGACGCCGATGTGTACAGCAAGGAGATACCGAAGGAGAACGCCGTCCACTCCCTGGAGCACGGCGCCGTCTGGGTCACGTACACCAGCAGGGCGGACGCGGACGATGTGAAGGCGCTGGAGAAGAAGGTGTCGGCGACCTCGTACTCGCTGATGAGCCCGCTGGAGGACCAGGGATCGCCGCTGATGCTCAGCGCCTGGGGCAAGCAGCTGGCCGTGAAGAGCGCGTCCGATCCCCGGGTGGCGCAGTTCTTCACCAAGTACGTCCAGGGCGCGCAGACCCCCGAGCCGGGCGCCGCCTGCACCGGCGGGATCGCCCAGTGACGGCCGACGACCGCACCTCGCGGCCGATGCTGCTGGCCGGCGGGGCGGTGCTCCTGCTGGCCCTGGTCCTGGTGGTGGTGATGGTGGCGCGCCCGGCGTCCTCGTCCGCGCCGAAGGCCGCCGCCTCGTCCTCCGCCGCGCCCGCCGAGTCCTCGGCGGACGTCGGCTTCGCCCGTGACATGTCGGTCCACCACCAGCAGGCCGTCGAGATGTCCTTCATCGTCCGGGACCGCACCTCCGACGAGGCGGTGCGCCGGCTGGCGTACGACATCATCAACACCCAGGCCAACCAGCGCGGCATGATGCTGGGCTGGCTGGAGACATGGGGCCGCGCGAAGAGCTCGCCCGGTCCGCCCATGGAGTGGATGGGGCACACCTTCACACCGCGCGGCGACGGCGCGCTGATGCCGGGCATGGCGACCCGCACCGAACTCGACGCGCTGCGCGCGGCGAAGGGCCGGGCCGCCGAGGTGATGTACCTGAGGCTGATGACCGCGCACCACAAGGCCGGGGCGGAGATGGCGCGGGCCGCCGCTTCCTCGGCCCGGACCGAGGAGATCCGCAATCTCGCCTCGGGCATGGTGCTCGGCCAGCAGTCGGAGATCGCGCTCATGGCGGACATGCTCAAGGAGCGCGGGGCCGGCGCCTGAGCACCGCCCCGGTCCCGGTCCCTGCCGTACGCGGCCGGGACCGGGACATCCCGCCCGTACTGGCGTACGGCATCGCATAGGCTCGGGACCGATATGAAGAGCAACCTCACGCCGCTGGGGCCCAAGGCCGACAAGGACACCGTCCGGCGCAGCAATCTCAGCCTCGTGCTGCGGGCCGTCCGGGACGAGGGCGAGGCCACCCGGGCCGGGGTGGCCGCGCGGGTGGGGCTGACCCGGGCCGCCGTGTCCTCGCTGGTCGAGCAGCTGATCGACAGCGGGTTCCTCACCGAATCGGGCAAGACCTTCAGCGGCCAGGCGGGCCGTCCGGGGACCGCGCTGAAGACGGCCCGCACCGGGCCGTCCGGGCTCGGCGTCGAGATCAACATCGACTACGTCTCGGTGTGCGTCGTCGATCTGGCCGGAACCGGCCGGGTCCGGCTCACCGAGCACCTCGACAACCGGGGCGCGCCGCCCGGCGAGGTGCTGGCACGCGCCGCGCGGATCGCGGCGCGCACCCTGGAGTCGGCGCGCGAGCAGGAGCTGCACCCGGTCGGGGTGGCCCTGGCCCTGCCGGGACTGGTCTCGGACGGCGCGGTGCGCCAGGCCCCGAACCTGGGGTGGAACCAGGTGCCGGCCGAGGAGCTGTTCGCCGCCGCGCTGGCCGCCGAGCGCCCGGGGCACGAGCCGCTGGCGGTCAGTTCGGAGAACGAGGCCAATCTCGCGGCCCTGGCCGAGTTGTGGTTCGGCGGGCTGGGGCGGGTGCGGACCTTCCTGTATCTGACCGGTGAGATCGGCGTCGGCGGCGCCCTCGTCATCAACGGTGAGCTGCTGCGCGGCGCGCACGGCTTCGCCGGGGAGATCGGCCATGTCGTGGTCGACACGGCCGGTCCGCAGTGCCGGTGCGGTTCGCGCGGCTGCCTGGAGCAGTACGCGGGTCAGGCGGCGCTCCTGCGGGCGGCCGGGATCCCGGAGAGCGGGACCGGGGCAGGCGTCATCGAACTGGAGCGGCGCACCCGGGCCGGGGACGCGCGCGCGGTGGACGCGGTCGCCGGGGCGGGCCGGATGCTCGGGCGGGTGCTGTCGGGCGCGGTCAATCTGCTGGACCCGGACGCGGTGGTGCTCGGCGGGATCTACCGGAGCCTGATGCCGTGGCTGGCCCCGCCGGCCGACGAGGAGCTGACGGGCCGGGTGGTGTCCGGGCTCTGGACGCCGGGAAGCGGCCGGCTGCGCGCCTCGTCCGTGGCGGGCGACGCGGCCCGGGGCGCGGCGGCCCTGGTGATGACGGATGTGCTGGCCGACCCCGCGGCGTACGCGGGCCGGACCCCGGTCTGAGACCGGGAGCACAAGGAGAGGGGGACGCGGCTCGGGCCGCGTCCCCCTCTCCTGTTGCTCCGCCGCGCTGTCAGCGGACGCCGAGCAGGTGGTCCATCGCCAGCTGGTCCAGGGCCTCGAAGGCCATGCCGCGCTCGGCGGCGGCCGTCACGTCGAACTCCTCGTAGGCCGAGCGGTCGGCGAGCAGCCCGGCGACGCCGTCGGCGGCGGTGGGCTGCGCCAGCTCGTCCAGCCGGGAGGCGCGCAGCGCCTCCTGCACGGCCGGGTCGGCGCGGAAGGCGGCGGCGCGCTCCTTGAGGATCAGGTAGTTGCGCATGCAGCCGGCGGCGGAGGCCCAGACGCCGTCGAAGCCCTCGGTGCGCGGGGGCTTGAAGTCGAAGTGGCGCGGTCCCTCGTAGCCGGCCGACTCCAGCAGGTCGACGAGCCAGAAGGCCTGGCGCAGATCGCCGGCGCCGAAGCGGAGGTCCTGGTCGTACTTGATGCCGGACTGGCCGTTGAGGTCGATGTGGAAGAGCTTGCCGGCCCAGATGGCCTGGGCGATGCCGTGTGGGAAGTTGAGTCCGGCCATCTGCTCGTGGCCGGTCTCCGGGTTCACCCCCACGATCTCGGGGCGCTCCAGGCGCTCGATGAAGGCGAGGGCGTGGCCGATCGTGGGGAGCAGGATGTCGCCGCGGGGCTCGTTGGGCTTGGGCTCGATGGCGAAGCGGAGGTCGTAGCCCTGCTCGGTGACGTAGTCGCCCAGCAGGTCGAAGGCCTCCTTCATCCGGTCGAGCGCGGTCCGGACGTCCTTGGCCGCGCCGGACTCGGCGCCCTCGCGCCCGCCCCAGGCGACGTAGGTGGTGGCGCCGAGTTCGACGGCGAGGTCGATGTTGCGCAGCGTCTTGCGCAGGGCGTAGCGGCGGACGTCCCGGTCGTTGGCGGTGAAGGCGCCGTCCTTGAACACGGGGTGGGTGAAGAGGTTGGTCGTCGCCATGGGGACGACGAGCCCGGCGGCGTCGAGGGCCTGGCGGAAGCGCTTGACGATGCCTTCGCGCTCGGTGTCCGTGGAGCCGAAGGGGATGAGGTCGTCGTCGTGGAACGTCACGCCGTACGCCCCCAGCTCGGCGAGCCGCTGGACGGATTCGACCGGGTCGAGGGCCGGCCGGGTGGCGTCGCCGAACGGGTCGCGCCCCTGCCAGCCCACGGTCCACAGACCGAAGGAGAACTTGTCCTGGGGGGTGGGCGTGAAGCGTTCCGTCATGGTCCAGCCGCCTTCGGTGCCAGGGGTCCGCAGCCGGTCGAGCGGCCGAACCTCTATTTGTTCACTGTCATGACTAATCATGCACGGACCCCCGGTCCGACGTAACCCCCCTGCATCGACAATCCGGAGGCCTTCTCGGCGAAGCCTGTTCGAACGCACCGGAAATCCGGGACACCCCCTGGTCCGATCGGATGCGATCACGTAATTTGTTTTGCGTACGATCAAATACCCGTGGCGCGGGGTACGCGGCCCGGGACCCCGAACCCCGAGAATGAGGTCAGCCATGCCGTCGCACGAGGTCGTCATCGGTGTGGACAGCTCCACGCAGTCCACGAAGGCCGCGTTCGTCGACCGCGCCACCGGACGGCTGCTCGCCGTCGGCCGGGCCGCGCACGTCGTGACCGGCGAGGGCGGGGCGCGGGAGAGCGATCCCGAGGTGTGGTGGCAGGCCCTGTGCGAGGCGGTCGCCGGAGGGCTGAAGGAGTCCGGTGCCGCGGCCTCCGACGTCGTCGGGATCGCCGTCGCCGGTCAGCAGCACGGCCTGGTCGTCCTCGGTGCCGACGGGGCCCCGCTGCGCCCCGCCCTCCTCTGGAACGACACCCGCTCCGCCCCGCAGGCCGCCGCGCTCACCGAGGCGCTGGGCGGCCCCGAGGCGTGGACCGCCCGGACGGGCTCGGTGCCGGTCGCCTCGATGACGGCGTCCAAGTGGCAGTGGCTGCGCGAGAACGAACCGGAGACCGCGGCCGCCACCGCCGCCGTCCGCCTCCCCCACGACTTCCTCACCGAACGGCTCTGCGGCCGCGCGGTCACCGATCCCGGCGACGCCTCGGGCACCTGCTGGTACTCCACGGCCACCGGCGCCTACGACCCCGAGCTGCTCGCCCTGCTCGGTCTCGACGCCGCGCTGCTGCCCGAGGTGGCCCCGAGCGGCGCGGCCCGCGCCGGCGGGCTCACCGAGGAGGCCGCCGCCGCGCTGGGCCTGCCCGCGGGCATCGCGGTCGCCGCGGGCACCGGGGACAACATGGGCGCGGCGGTCGGCCTCGGGCTCGGGGGCGCCGGGCTCCTGGACCACCCGGTGCTCAGTCTCGGCACCTCGGGCACCGTCTTCAGCGCCTCCCGGACCCGGCCCGCCTCCCCCGCGCTGGCCGGTTTCGCCGCGGCGGACGGCACCTATCTGCCGCTGGCCTGCACGCTCAACTGCACGCTCGCCGTCGACAAGGTGGCCGCGCTGCTGGGCCTGGACCGCGCGGACGCCGAACCCGGCGGCGAAGCCGTCCTGCTGCCCTACCTGGACGGCGAGCGGACCCCCGATCTGCCCACCGCCGCCGGGCTCCTGACCGGTCTCCGGCACGACACCACCGCCCGGCAGCTCCTCGGCGCGGCCTACGAGGGCGCCGTCGTCACCGTGCTCCGCGCGCTCGACGCGCTGCTGCGGGCCTGCGGACTGGACCCGGAGAACCCCGAGGTCGCGGCCCGTCCGCTGCGCCTGATCGGCGGCGGCGCCCAGGGGCACGTCTGGGTGGAGACCGTACGGCGGCTCTCCGGCCGCCCGGTGATCGTGCCCGCCGCCGGCGAGCTCGTCGCCCTCGGCGCCGCCGCCCTCGCCGCGTCGGCGGCCACCGGCGAGGACCCGGTGGCCCTCGCCTCCGGCTGGGAGACCGGCGAGGAGAGGCAACTGCCCGCGGTGGAGCGGGACCTCGCCACCTGGGAGCGGGTCGGCTCGGTCCTGGAACGGGCGGCGGGCCCGCTGCTGGGAGGGGCCGCGCGGTAGCCCCCTCCCCCATTGCGCCACCCCGCCCCGCACCGGCTCGGCCGCCCGTGAGAGATTCCCCTGCGGATGGCTGTGCCATGACAGCCGGGGGGGGGAGGTCGGCCATGGCCACCACGAGTCGGAGAAGCACGGCCCTGTGGACGTCGACCGCGGTGCTGCTGTCCGCGACGGCGGTCGCCGGGGCGTGGTTGTCCCTCGACGGCCTGTCGGACGAGGCGCCGAACGTGATCGGCACTATCGGGTTGGGGTTGATCCTGCTCCCCTTCCTGGCCCTGTTCGTCGGTGTCGTGTGCCTCGTGCTGTCGGCCGTCGTGGTCCTGCCGACCGTCCCACTGGCGAGGCGGCTGGGACGATCCGCGACCGGGCGGGCCGACGCCCGGTGGCCGGTTCCGGCAACGGCCGCCGTGGAGGCGGGTCTTGTGGCGGGAGCGGCCGCCTTCCTCGGTGCGGGCCCCGGGGCGTCCCTCGTCTGCTGGGCGGCCGTCGCCACCGCGCTCTCGGCGGCGGTCCTGACGGCCCGGCTCGCCCTGCGGGACTCCTGGCGGGGGCGGGGGGTGCGTCTGTTCCTGCGGACCGCGTGCGGCGGGGCCGCCGCCGTCGCCCTGACGGTGGCCGCCTGGGCCACGGCGTACGGGACGGGCCTGGCCACCGTCTACGAACCCCCGCGCATGTCCCCGGCCACGCTGGCCGGGAGCTGGTCCGACGGGCACGGCGGAACGCTCACCCTCGCGGCGGACGGCAGTGCCACGGCGTCCGGCCTCGACGAGCACGACGGTTTCGGAGCTCCGGCGGGCGACTGCGACGGGACCGGCAGCTGGGAGTTCGACCCGGGCGACGGCCCGAGCACCCAGCAGACGACGCTCACCCTCCCCGGCTGCGACGACGTGGGCACCTGGTGGTACGTCCTGGGCACCGAGGAGCGTCCCAAGCTCTACGCGTACCGGGGCGACCCGGACTCCTGGGACCTCTACATCCTGCGCAGGCAGGACTGACCTGCCGTCATGACCCGCCGTGCACCGGGTCCGCCGGTCCACCAGCCGTTTTGGTCAGCGAACAGATGTTCACTACTATCCGGGCGATGATCATAAGAAGAAGGCTGACGGTCGGGGTGGGCCTGCTGCTCGCCACCCTGACCGCCGGGCTCGGCACGGCTCTCCCCGCGTCGGCCAACGACACCCTGCCGCCGCCCGCTCCGAAGGTCGAGCTGGTGCTCGACGTCAGTGGCTCGATGCGCACCCGCGACATCGACGGCCAGTCCCGGATGACCGCCGCCAAGCAGGCGTTCAACGAGGTGCTGGACGCGGTGCCCGAGAGCGTGGAGCTGGGGATCCGCACGCTCGGCGCCGACTACCCGGGCGAGGACCGCAAGGTCGGCTGCAAGGACACCAAGCAGCTCTACCCGGTCGGCCCGCTGGACCGCACCGAGGCCAAGACGGCGGTCGCCACGCTGGCGCCCACCGGATGGACCCCGATCGGACCGGCGCTGCTGGGCGCGGCCGACGACCTCAAGGGCGGTGAGTCCACCCGCCGCATCGTCCTGATCAGTGACGGCGAGGACACCTGCGGCCCGCTCGACCCGTGCGAGGTCGCCCGCGACATCGCGGCGCGCGGCATCCACCTGGTGATCGACACCCTGGGCCTGGTGCCCAACGCGAAGATCCGCCAGCAGCTCACCTGCATCGCCGAGGCCACCGGCGGCACCTACACGGCCGTCCAGCACACCGACGAACTCTCCGGCCGTGTGAAGCAGTTGGTGGACCGGGCCGCCGAGCCCGTGGTCACCCCGGTCGCCACCGAGGGCACGGGCAGCTGCACCGACGCCCCGCAGCTGAAGCCGGGCCTCTACACCGACCGCGCGAAGTTCGCCGAGCACCGCTGGTACCGCGTCGACGTGCTGCCGGGCCAGGAACTGCGGGCCTCGGCCAGTGTGTTCGCCGACCGCGCGGTCAACAACGACTACGGGATGCTGCTGCGGGCGGTGACCGTGCACGGCCGCGAGATCGTACGGGGCTCCGAGTCCGGCACCGGACGGGCCGACGCCATCTCCTCCGGGCTGCGCTACCCGAAGCCCGAGGTGGACGACAACGACAAGCCGGCCGCCGAGACGGTCTGCCTCCAGGTCTCCCACTCCTTCTCCGCCGCCGCCTCGGTGAAGACCACCCCCGGTCTGCCGGTCGAGCTGACCATCGACCTGGTGGACGCCCCCGACCAGGGTTCGGACGCCGCCGCGTTCGGGCTCGGCCACGGCTGGTGGCTGCTGGGCCTGCTCACCCTCACCGGTCTGATCGCCGGTCTGCTGACGGGCTGGATCTCGCGCTGGCGCGTCGCCGTCTGGAGGACCAACTGATGTTCCGTACGAGACGCGTGCTCGCGGGCGCGCTGCTGTCCGGCCTGGCCCTGCTCACCGGGGCGGGCGCCGCGGTCGCGGACGATCCGTCGCCGAGCCCCAGCGCCTCCGGCGACGGCTCCGGCCCCACCGAGGCCGGCACCGCCTTCCGTACCGCCACGGCGATCGAGCAGGGGCAGACCGCCACCGCCGGCGCCTCCACGGGCGACTACCTGTACTGGGTCTTCCCGGCCGACGCCGGCCAGCGGGCCAAGGTCAGCGCCACGGTCACCCTTCCCGAGGCCGCCACCCGGCACGGTGCCTCGACCTGGCAGATCGACGTCTACGACGGACTGCGGCGCCGCCAGGCGTGCATGTACGGCAAGCAGACCGGCAAGGCCGCCGCCGACGCCGCGTCGGTCGAACTGACCTGTGTGCTGCGGACGGTGCGGGCCTGGTCCGAGCCCTGGGCGAACGACCCGCTGCCCGGCAGCTACTACGTCCGCCTGACGGTCGTCGACCTGCCCTCGGCCGACCTGGGCCTGCCCGTGCGCACCCAGGTCGAGGTCACGTCCTCCGACAGGAGCGGCGCCACCGATGTGGACGGCCACCTCTCCCAGCCGCTCGTCCCCGGTATCTCCACGACCGGCACGGCGGCCTCCGTCGCCTCCCCCGCCCCGGTCGCCGTCGGCGCCGAGCCCGAGGACGGCTGGGCCGGCGGCTGGTGGACGAGCCGCTGGCTGTGGACGGCCGGCGGCGGTGTCCTGGCCTCTCTCGCGGCCGTCTTCGGCTACTCCGTGACACGCGGCCGGGGCCGCCCGTCGCACGTCCCGCCGGGCGTCTGACGGCGCGCCGGGACAACAAGGGGGCGGGGAGGCGTCGGAGGACGGCTCCCCGCCCCCGGTCATCCCCCGGGCGGATTTCCCTCAGGTCGACGGCCAGTTCCGCAGCAGGGCGTCCAGGGCGTCCACGGACCGTTCCCAGGACTCCTGGGAGTCGGGGGCGCTGTGGCTGAAGCCGCCGCGCAGTTCCAGGGTGACGAAGCCGTGGAAGACGCTGCCGAGGAGGCGGACCGCGTGGGTCTCGTCGGGTTCGGCCAGGTCGTAGCCGCGCAGGATGGCACGGGTCATACGGGAGTGCCGGGCTCCGGCGCTCGTGGCGGCGGCCTCCGGGTCGAGGGGGAACTGGGCGGCGGCGTAGCGGCCGGGGTGCTCGCGGGCGTAGTCGCGGTAGACGTTCGCGAAGGCGGCGAGGGCGTCCTTGCCGGCGCGTCCGGCGAGGGCGGCGGTGCCCCGGTCGGCCATTTCCTCCAGGGCGAGCAGGGCGATGCGCGTCCTGAGGTCGTGGGAGCTCTTGACGTGCGAGTAGAGGCTCGCGACCTTGACGTCGAAGCGGCGGGCCAGGGCGGAGACGGTCACGGCGTCGAAGCCGGCCTCGTCGGCCAGTTCCGCGCCGGCGCGTGCCAGCCGGTCCGGGGTCAGTCCCGCGCGCACCATCGCCTCCTCCTCGTCGCCGTCGCCTCGTTCCTCCCTCATCATGCGCGTGCCTAAGGGGTCTAGGCAAACGGGTGCATCCTTCAGGCGGCACGGACCGTCGGGGGTTCCGGTGGCCGGATGCGTCCGGAGCGGGGGGGCAGGTGTGTCATGTCCGGGCTAGGCTCGGCAACTCACGTACGCCACAAGGCCGGTGACACGCGATCGCCCCGGCCGGACCGTCAGAGCGGAGACCTTCCATGTCCACGGAGACCGGGCCGGCCGTCGACGCCGCACCGCGCGGCCACCGCATCGTCCCCGGCCCCCGGGGGGTGCCCTTCCTCGGGAACATGCCGCAGTTCGGCAAGAATCCCCTCGCCTTCTTCGAGCGGCTGCGCTCCCACGGGGACCTGGTCCGGTGGCGCTTCGGCCCGAACGACTGCCTGTTCGTCGCCGATCCGGAGTGCATCGGCGAACTGCTCACCGAGACGGAGCGCACCTTCGACCAGCCGGCGCTCGGCATCGCGTTCCGTACGGTGATGGGCAACGGCGTCGTGGTGGCACGCGGCACCGACTGGCGGCGCAAGCGCTCGCTCGTCCAGCCCTCGGTCCGCCCCAAGCAGGTGAAGTCGTACGCGGCGACCATGGCGGACAGCGCGGTGGAGCTGGCGGACACCTGGGCCGACGGCCGACGCGTGGACGTCAAGCGGGAGATGGCGGCGCTCACCCAGAAGATCGCGGTCCGGACGATCTTCGGCGTGGACACCCCGGCCGACGCCGAGGCGATGGGCCGGGCCATGGACGTGGCCCAGGCCGAGATCGGCAAGGAGTTCGCGGGAATCGGCGCCCTGCTGCCGGACTGGGTGCCCACGCCGGGGCGGGCCAGGATCAAGAAGGCCGCCGCCGTCATCGACGCCGAGGTCGGCCGGGTCGTCGCCCGTCACCGCGACGGCACCGACGAGCGTCCGGACCTGCTGAGCCGGCTGCTCACCGCCGTGGACGAGACGGGCGCCCGCCTGAGCGACCGGGAGATACGCGACGAGACCGTCACGCTGTACATCGGCGGCCACGAGACGACCAGCTCGACGCTGGTGTGGGCGTGGTACCTGCTGTCCCGCACCCCGGGAGCGCGCGCCGCGCTCACCGAGGAGCTGGACCGGGTCCTCGGCGACCGCGACCCCGGCTTCGACGACTACGCGCGACTCACCTACACCCAGGCGGTGGTCAAGGAGACGCTGCGGCTGTACCCGACGATCTGGCTGGTCACCGGGGTGGCCAAGGAGGGCGCCCGGATCGGCGGGCTGCCGGTGGCGGAGGGGACCAGGGTGTGGAGCAGCCAGTGGGCGACGCACCGGGACGCGCGGTGGTTCCCGGAGCCGGAGGCGTTCCGGCCGGAGCGGTGGGACGCGGAGTCGGGCGAGGAGATCGCGGAGTACGCCTGGTTCCCCTTCGGCGGCGGCCCCCGGGTCTGCCTGGGCACCCGCTTCGCGATGGTGGAGGCGGTACTGATCCTCGCGGTGCTGGCCCGCCGCTTCGACCTGGACGTCGACCCGGGCACGGTGAACCCGGTCCCGACGCTGACCCTCCAGCCGGACCGCGAGATGCTGGCGACGGTCCGGGCGCGGTAGCCCCGCCGCGTCCTGGCCCGTCCGGTGCGGCGGCCGCCGCAGGCGGTCGTTCCCGGGGATGCGGCGCGGATCACCACGGATGCATAACGAACATGTCCGACCTGTCGCCACTAATCGGGCATACCCTTCAGACTGTTCCTGTCGGCCCTCACCGGCCACCGGGGCCGTCAGGCCGCGCTCGCAGGCTGTCGATCCGAAGGGGAGCAGCATCATGCGTCCGAGTTCCGCCCTCACCGCCGCGCTGACCACCGCGGCCGCCCTGGCCCTGACGGCCACCGGTGCCGTCGGCACAGCCACCGCCGGGACGTCCGCCGCCCCCGCGCCCTGCCCGGAGAAGGTCCTGCGGATCACCGCGTCACCCGGCGCGGAGTCCGGCACGGCGCGGATCACCGTCGCCAACCAGGGCGCGCGGAGCTGTGTGGTGGACCGGATCCCGACCGTCACGTTCAAGGGCCTGGACGGTTCGGCCGAGCCCGTGCCGCCCGCGACGAGCGGGCCGTACGTCCTCTCGCCGGGCGAGCGCGGCCACGCCGCCGTACGGACGGCGGAGCGGGGCTCCGACCAGGGGCACGTGGTCGGCAGCATCTCCGTGGCCGCGGATCCGGGGCACTACGGGGTCACCTTCCCCGCCGCGGCGGTCGGCATGGACGCGGGCATCCGGGTCTGGTCGCCGGTGACCACGCTCTGGCACTCCACCGGGGGCGCGGCGGACCGGGCGCTGGCGGCCACCCGCTGACCCGGTGGACACGGCGCGGGGGGGGGGGGGCGGCGCGGCCCCCCCCCCCCCCGGGGGGCCCCCCGGGGCGCCCGCCCCCCCCCCCCCCGCCCCCCCCCCCGGCCGCCGGCGCCCGGGGGCGGCGGCCC
>NZ_JBVHKV010000007.1:0-247233 GCF_055559335.1 Streptomyces sp. NPDC024555 | reverse complement strand
TTTTGTGGTGGGCTTCCCCTCCCCCCCGGGGGGGGGGGGGGCCCCCCCCCCCCCCCCCCCCCCCGCGCCGTGTCCACCGGGTCAGACGCCGCCGAGCGTCACCGTGCCCGCGCCCCGTGCCTCGGCGCCGGTCGTCTCGGCGACCACGCGGTACGGACGGCCGGTGCCCTCGGCGGTGACGGTCAGGGTCTCCCCGTCCCGCTCCACACGGAAGGCGGCGGCCTCCTCACCGGTCAGGTCCGGCACGGTGACGGACACCGTCTCTCCGTCGGGCGCACCTCCGAAGACCCGCAGGGTGAGCCCGTCCAGCCAGTCGCCGTCGGGGCGCTGGTCGTCGGCGCCCCAGGGCAGGACCGCGCCGGGGCGGACCAGGAGCGGCAGGCTGTCGAAGCCGTGCGTCTCGTGGCGCCAGACCGGTCCGGTGACCGTCTCCCCGGTCAGCAGGACGGTCCAGGTGCCCTCGGGGACGTAGTACTCGACCTGTCCGTCCTCCGTGAAGACGGGGGCGACCAGCAGATCCGGTCCCAGCATGTACTGGCGGTCCAGCATCCGGGTGGTCGGATCGCCCGGGAACTCCAGCAGCATCGGGCGCATCACCGGGACACCGGTGCGGTGGGCGGTGACGGCGGCCTGGTACAGGTACGGCATCAGGCGGTGCTTGAGGAGCGTGAACGTGCGGGCGACGTCCACCGCCTCCTCGCCGAAGGCCCACGGCACCCGGTAGGAGACGTTGCCGTGCAGCCGGCTGTGCGAGGACATCAGGCCGAAGGCCAGCCAGCGCTTGAAGACGGCGGGGTCCGGTGTGCCCTCGAAGCCGCCGATGTCATGGCTCCAGAAGCCGAAGCCGGAGAGCGACAGGGAGAGCCCGCCGCGCAGCGACTCGGCCATGGCGGTGAAGGAGGCGAAGCAGTCGCCGCCCCAGTGGACGGGGAACTGCTGGCCGCCGGCCGTCGCCGAGCGGGCGAAGAGGACGGCCTCGCCGTGACCGCGTTCCTTCTCCAGGAGTTCGAAGACGGTGCGGTTGTAGATCTGGGCGTAGTAGTTGTGCATGCGCTCCGGGTCGGAGCCGTCGTGCCAGACGACGTCGGTGGGGACGCGCTCGCCGAAGTCCGTCTTGAAGCAGTCCACGCCCTGGTCGAGCAGGGCCCGGAGCTTGCCCGTGTACCAGGCGCACGCCGCGGGGTTGGTGAAGTCGACCAGCGCCATGCCGGGCTGCCAGAGGTCCCACTGCCAGACGTCGCCGTTGGGCCGGCGCACCAGATAGCCGTGCTCGGCGCCCTCGGCGAACAGGGCGGACTTCTGCGCGATGTACGGGTTGATCCACATGCTGATGCGCAGCCCGCGGTCCTTGAGCCGGGCCAGCATGCCCTCCGGGTCCGGGAAGACGTCCGGGTCCCAGAAGAGGTCCGACCACTGGTACTCGCGCATCCAGAAGCAGTCGAAGTGGAAGACGGAGAGCGGGATCTCGCGCTCGGCCATGCCGTCCACGAAGGAGGTGACGGTCGCCTCGTCGTAGTCGGTGCAGAAGGAGGTGGTGAGCCACAGCCCGAAGGACCAGGCCGGCGGGAGCGCGGGGCGGCCGGTGAGGGCGGTGTAGCGGGCCAGGACCTCCTTGGGCGTCGGCCCGGCGACGATGTAGTACTCCAGCGACTGGTCCTCGACACTGAACTGCACCTGGCCCACGGACTCCGAGCCGATCTCGAAGGAGACCTTGCCGGGGTGGTTGACGAAGACGCCGTAGCCGCGCGAGGACAGGTAGAACGGGATGTTCTTGTAGGCCAGTTCGCTGCTGGTGCCGCCGTCGGCCTGCCAGATGTCCACCGTCTGGCCGTTCTTGACGTACGGGGTGAACCGTTCGCCGAGGCCGTAGACGCTCTCGCCGACGTCCAGGGCGAGTTGGGCCACCATGTGGTGGCTGCCGTCGGGGAGGGTCGCGAAGGCGGTGCCCTTGCTGTCGACGCCGGTCAGCCGGCGGCCGTCGGCGTCGAGGAAGCTGATGCCCCAGGGGCCGTCGCCGTCCATGCGCAGGGTGAGCGGCCCACTCGTCAGTTCGGTGACCGCGCCGTCCCGCCGGACACGGGCACCGGCGGCGGCCGGATCGTGTCCGGGCAGGTCGAAGTCCGGCCCGTGGTGGACCCGTCCGGCGTGGTGGGTGGTGCGGACGCCGATGACGCCCTCGGCCGGGGAGAAGCAGTCGACCGTGAGGAGCGGGGTGTTGAGGGTGTCGCCGCGTGCGGCGACGCGCTTCACGGCGGCGTAGGCGGTGAACCGGTCGTCGTCGGCGCGCAGATCGCGGATCTCGGTCGCGTAGGAGGCGCGTACGCCCTCACGCATGAGCCAGAACCCGTCGGTGAACTTCATGTGCGGACTCCTTGCCGGGGCAGCGGACGGGCGGGGGTGCGGGCGGTGCGGCTCACGCGCCGGCCCCGCTGAAGGCGATCCGGGCCAGGCGTACCGTGCCCCGCAGCGTGACGCGCAGATCGGTGGTGCCGGAGACGTCCAGGCGCGCGGTCGCGGCGCGGTAGTCGTACGGGCCGCCGGTGGGCGCCACCGGGACGGTGACGTTGGCGGGGCCGACGGTGAGCACGACGGCGCCCTCGCCGGAGGCGTGCACCTCGGCGGTCCCGGCGCCGTCCGCGAAGTCGCAGCGGCGGTAGAGGAGTTCGTTGGCCTCGGCGACGGCGGTGACGGCGTCGCCGTCCCTCTTCGCGCGGTCGACGATCTCGGTGCCGAGCTGCTCGTCGTAGTCGGCGGCCTCCAGTCCCCGTTCCAGGACGGGGCGCGGACCGGCGGGTTCGCCGTCGATGTCGACGACGGCGATCAGCCGGATGTCCGCGCTGGAGGCGCCGGCCTGGATCTCGTAGGCGCCGGGCTCGACGGTCCAGCGGCCGTGGGCGACGTCCCAGTGCCCGATCTCGGACAGGGCCAGGGTGAGGTCGATCCGCTCGGAGGCGCCGGCCGCCAGGTGCAGCCTGCGGTGTCCGGCGAGCTGGCGCACGGGACGGACGACGGACGGGGCGACCGCGCGGACGTAGAGCTGGGCGACCTCGTCGGCGTCGGTGGTGCCGGTGTTGGTGACCGTCCACGCGACCCGGAGCAGATCGCCGTCGCGTGCGGCGGTCAGGGCGCTGTGGGTGAAGGCGCTGTACGAGAGGCCGTGGCCGAAGGGGAAGAGCGGGGTGCCCTCGTAGTAGAGGTAGGTCTGCCGGGAGCCGATGATGTCGTAGTCCAGCAGATCGGGCAGTTCCGCGTCGGAGGTGTACCAGGTCTGCGGCAGCCGGCCGGCCGGGGAGACGTCGCCGGACAGGATCCGGGCGAGCGCCGTGCCGGCGGCCTGGCCGCCGTGCGCGGTCCACAGGAGCGCCGGCAGCGTGGCGGCAGCGTCGGTGAGGGCGTACGGGTAGGGCGAGGTGACCGCCAGGACGGTGCGCGGGTTGGCGGCGTGGGCGGCGCGCCAGAGGCGTTCCTGCTGGGCGGGGAGGTCCAGGGTCGGGCGGTCCTCGGTCTCGCGGCCGTTGATGTGGGGGTCGTTGCCGACGACCACGACCACGGTGTCGGCGGCGGCGGCCGCGCGGGCGACGGCGTCCTCGCCGCGCTCGGCGACCTCGGTCTCGAAGACCGTTCCGGCGGTCCGGGAATCCTCTTCGCCCGGGGCGGCAACCTTTACGCCGTCGGCGGCGACAGAGACGTACCCACCCGTACCGATGTGCAGAAGGCGGTGACCGCCGTCGTGACCCTCCACCGCCTCCAGGCGGAACGTCTCCTGGACGATCCAGCCGCCCGGCTCGTCCGCCGAGGCGCGCAGATAGCCGTCCTCGGCGACCGAGAGATAGCGGCCGGCGGGCTCCCGGAAGGTCAGGACGCCGTTGCCCCAGTCGATCAGGGCCAGCTCGGACGGGGTGTCGCCGCAGGTGAGCGGGGGCAGGTCGGTGCGTCCGGCGAGCAGGGCCGGGTCGAGCGCGCCCTCCGCGCCGCGCGCGGACTCCTCGGCACCGGCGGCCTCGGGGATCCGCAGCCAGCCGTCCGCGCACTTCAGCCGGACCAGGTCGGCGCCCTCGGCGAAGACGACGCGGTCGGCGCCGAAGCGCTCGCGGATCCCGTCGAGCGGGGTGGAGCGGTGGATCAGGGTGCCGCTGTACCAGTCGAGCTTGCACGCGTCGGCGAGGAGCCCGACCACGGCGACGGTCTTCCCGGCACCGGGGTCGAGCGGCAGGATGCCGTCGTTCTTCAGGAGGACGACGGCCTGTTCGGCGGCCTCCAGGGCGAGGGCCCGGTGCTCCTCGGTGTCGAAGTCCGCGGTGTCCGCGTACGGATCGCTCCTGGGGTCGAACTCGCCGAGCGAGAAGCGCAGTTCGAGCAGGCGACGGACGGCGGTGTCGATGTCGTGCGTGTCGAGCAGACCGCGTTCCAGGGCGCCCTTGATCCGGCCGGTCATGACGGTGGAGTCCTGGCCGTGGTCGGTGAAGCTGTCGACGCCGGCCCGCAGGGCGGCGGCCGTCGCCTCCTCGTGGGTGTCGAAGTAGTGCTCGGAGTCGACCAGGTTGGAGGGGGCTCCGGCGTCGGAGCAGACCACCAGGGAGCGGTCGGTCCAGGCCCGCAGGTGCTCGGAGAGCAGCGGCGAGACGTGGTTGGGGCGGCCGTTGACCAGGTTGTAGGCGGGCATGACCCCGGCCACGGCGCCCGCGCGCACGGCGTCCTCGAAGGCCTTGAGGTCGTACTCGCGCAGCACCCGGGGGCGGACGGAGGACGAGGTGATGTCGCGTCCGGTCTCGTTGTTGTGGGCGAGCCAGTGCTTGAGGACGGGGGCGGTGCGCCAGTAGAGCGGGTGGTCGCCGCGGAGTCCCCGGGTGTACGCGACCGCGATGGCGGAGGTCAGCCGGGCGTCCTCGGAGTACCCCTCCTCGCCGCGTCCCCAGAGCGGGTGGCGGAGCAGATTGACGGTCGGGGCCCAGACGTTGAGGCCGATGCGGTCGTCCCCGGCACGCTTGGCGCGGACCTCGTTGCCGACCGCTTCGCCGACGCGGCGCACGAGTTCGTCGTTCCAGGTGGCGCCGAGACCGACGGCCTGCGGGAACACCGTGGCCGGTCCCATCCAGGCCACTCCGTGCAGGGCCTCCTGGCCGGTGCGGAAGGGCGCGAGCCCGAGCCGGTCGACCGCCGGTGCGAACTGGTGCAGCATCGCGATCCGCTCGTCGAGCGTGAGCCGCTGAAGCAGATCGTCGATGCGCTTGGCGAAGGGCAGCTGCGGATCGCGGAAGGGCTGCGGTTGTTCCGTCACGTGCGGATCCCCTTGGAGAGGTGGGTGGTGTTCCGGGTCGGTTGGCTCATACGCACACCGAGAAGGCGCCGGAAGATCTTTCGAAGCGCTTCGATGCTCAACGGCCAACCCCGCAGGTGTCAAGGCCCCGTCGTCTCCCCAGGTGCCGCACAGACTCGGATCACCTCAGGAAACGGTTCGGAAACGGGAGTCACGAAGTTGGAAACGGACTCTTGTGCGACCGGAACCCTTCACTTAACCTCGCTGCAACATCGAAGCGCTTCGACGAAGTCTCGATGGGGCGCCTCGCGCCCATGATCTCCGGGGGCGGCAGCAGGATCCGCCGCTTCCCTGTTGAACCGCTTCACCTGGACCCGGTCGGACCGGTCCAGCCAGCAACGCCCCACCTCAGACACAGGAACCGAACGGCGGCCGTCCGCCACGTGTCGTCCTGGTGCGCTTCGAAGGGTTGACGCAATGACGCCGAATTCCATCCCCTCCTCCACGGCCCCGAGCCGGAGAAGCTTCCTCGCCACGGGCGCGGTCGCCGCCGTCGCCGTGGCCGGCGGGGTGCCGCTGCTCGCCGCGTGCGGCGGTTCCGGGTCCGCGAAGAAGGACGGGACGACGACGGGCAAGGAGCTCAAGAAGGTCGTCCCGAACTACGTCCCGCTGAACCTGGTCGAGCCGGACATCGCGAGCGTCAACGGATCGAGCCCCGGCTTCACGAAGCTGCCGGACCCCCTGGCCGTCTCGGTGAAGTCCGTTCCGGGCAAGGGATCGAAGTTCCGCGTCATGACCCCGCTGTGGGGCACCGTCCCGAAGAAGAACAACCCCTACTACACGGCCGTGAACAAGGCCGTCGGCGCCACCCTCGACTTCGACCCGCAGGACGGCAACACGTACCAGGAGAAGATCGGCGCGGTCCTCGCCGGCTCGGACATCCCGGACGCCATGACCATCCCCGGCTGGAACATGCAGGGGCAGATCCGCAACGCGATCGTCGCCAAGTTCGCCGACCTCACCCCGTTCCTGGCCGGTGACGCGGTCAAGAAGTACCCGAACCTGGCGAACATCCCGACCGGCGCCTGGCAGTACTCGGTCTTCGGCGGCAAGCTTCGCGGCCTGCCCATGCCCAACCCGATCCTCGGCAACGCGCTCTTCTACCGCAAGGACCTGACCGGCTCCGGCGCCGTGCCGGCCAGCGCCGACGACCTGCTGGCCTTCGGCAAGGAGTACACCAACCCGAAGAAGAAGGTCTGGGCCTTCGACGACCTCTGGGTCTGCATCCAGATGATCTTCGGTGTGCTGCCCGACGCCCCGCACTACTGGCAGCTGGAGGGCGGCAAGCTGGTCCACAAGATCGAGACCAAGGAGTACCGCGAGGCGCTCGCCTTCGCCCGCAAGCTCCACGACGGCGGCTACGTCCACCCGGACGCCGAGGCCGGCAAGGACGCCGACGCCAAGATCCGCTTCACCAGCGGCCACACCATCATGTACAACGACGGCACCGGTGGCTGGAAGGGCATGGTCACCGAACAGGCCGCTTCCAACCCGAAGTTCGACATGCAGGCGCTCGACTTCTTCCACGACGACGGCGGCAAGCCGGTCCTGTGGCAGTCGGACCCGGCCGGCATCTTCACCTTCCTCAGCAAGAAGCTCCCCAAGGAGAAGATCGAGGAGTTCCTCGCGATCGCGGACTACGCGGCGGCGCCCTTCGGCACCGAGGAGTTCATGCTCACCAACTACGGCGTCAAGGGCACCCACTACACGATCAAGGACGGCGCCCCGACCTACACCCCGCAGGGCGTGGAGGAGGCCCAGCCCTCCACCCTGCTCTTCGTCGCCTCGCCGCCCACCGCGATCGCCTACCCGGACCAGCCGCAGCTGGCCAAGGACTACGCCGGCTGGATGGCCCGCCAGGCCCCGTACGTCAAGAAGCCCCTCTTCTTCGGCATGCAGGTCGTCGAGCCCCAGCGCTACGCCTCCCTCTACACGCCGTTCGACGACCTCCAGAAGGACATCCGCCGCGGCCGCAAGAAGGTCAGCGACATCGACGACGCCGTGAACACCTGGAAGAAGAGCGGCGGCGAGAAGCTGCGCGCCTGGTACCAGGACATTCTCGACAAGAACGGCTCCGGCAACTGACGCGTCCACCGCGCGCCGGCGTACACGCCACAGCAGAACGGCCGCCGGGCATCCGACGCCCGGCGGCCCAGGGCCGAGAGAACGACATGGGGAGCACAGGGTGAAGCCACGGGCCACGGTGACGGCCGACCCGGACCGCACCTCCGACGGGGCGAGCGCCCCGGCCGGCGGCAGCGGCGAGGGTGACGGCGAGGACAACGGCGGGGCGGCCAGGACCAGGGCGTCCGGCGGCGGACGCAGCACAGGGACGAGGAGAGCGCGGAAGGCGGCCAAGGCCGGCCCGCCGCAGCCGGGCGGCATCACCTGGCGCCACCGGCTGCGCCGCGACCGCACGCTCGTCCTGATGACGCTGCCCGCGATCGCGCTGCTGCTGATCTTCAACTACATCCCGCTGCTCGGGAACGTCGTCGCCTTCCAGGACTACGACGTCTACGACCTGGGCATCACCGGCAGCCCGTTCATCGGCTTCGAGAACTTCACCCGGATCTTCGAGGACTACCGGTTCTGGGAAGTCCTGGTCAACACGCTCGTCATCTTCCTCACCCAGCTCGTCCTCTTCTTCCCCATCCCGATCGCCATCGCGCTCCTGCTCAACACGATCATGAGCACTCGGGTCCGGGCCTGGGTGCAGGCGATCGTCTACCTCCCGCACTTCTTCTCCTGGGTCCTCGTCGTCACCGTCTTCCAGCAGATGTTCGGCGGCGCCGGGCTGGTCTCCCAGTGGATGCGCGAACACGGCCACGGCGGCTTCGACCTGATGACCAATCCGGGCTTCTTCAAGTTCCTGGTCAGCGCCCAGGCCGTGTGGAAGGACGCCGGCTGGGGCGTGATCGTCTTCCTCGCCGCGCTCGCCGCCGTCAACACCGATCTGTACGAGGCCGCGGCCGTGGACGGGGCCGGCCGCTGGCGCCGCATGTGGCACGTCACCCTGCCGGCGCTCCGGCCGGTGATCGCCCTGCTGCTCGTGCTGCGCGTGGGCAGCGCGCTCAACCTGGACTTCGAGCAGATCCTGCTCCAGCGCGACCAGGTCGGACCGGGCGCCTCGGAAATCCTGGACACCTACATCTGGTGGACGGGCATCAAGACCGGTGACTTCGGCTACGCGGCCGCCGCCGGCATCTTCAAGGGACTGTTCAGCGTCGCCATGGTGCTGGGTGCCAACAAGGTCGCCCACATGCTGGGCGAGCAGGGGGTGTACTCCAAGAAATGACAACTCTCCTGGACCTCGGCAAGGACCCGGCCGCACCGGCTCCGCGCACCGAGACCCCGCTCCAGCGGGCCCTGCGCATCGAACCCCGCCCCGTGTGGGAGGAGGAGCCCACCAAGGCGGGCCTCGCCTTCAAGGGCTTCGGCCTCGTCGCGATCTGCGCGGTCATCATCGTGCCGATCTGGGTGGTGCTCGTCACCAGCCTCTCCGACACCAAGGCGATCAACGACGCCGGCGGTCTGGTCGTCTGGCCCAAGGGCATCACCTTCGTCGCCTACAAGGAACTGCTCAGCGGCGGCGCGGTGACCCGGGCGGCGGCCGTCAGCGTGGGCCTCACCGCCGTCGGCACGGCGGTGAGCATGGTGGTCTCGATCCTGTGCGCCTACGGGCTCAGCCGCCGCGACTCCTACGCGCACCGCCCGCTGCTGATGACGCTGATGGCGACGATGTTCTTCGGCGCCGGCCTCATCCCCACGTATCTCCTGGTGACCGGGATCGGACTGAGCAACAGCTACTGGTCGATGATCCTGCCCAGCGCGATCAGCGTCTTCAACGTGCTGGTCCTGCGCGGGTTCTTCATGGACACCGCACCCGAACTCATCGACGCCGCCCGGATCGACGGCGCCGGCGAGTGGCGCATCCTGCTCCAGATCATCATGCCGCTGTCGCGTGCGGTGATCGCCGTGATCTCGCTGTTCTACGCGGTCGGCTACTGGAGCCAGTGGTTCAACGCGATGCTCTACATCCAGGACAGCGACAAGTACCCGCTCCAGATGATCCTGCGTCAGCTGGTCCTCCAGCACCAGGTCCCGCCGGGCGCCATGGGCGCGGCCGTCAGCAGCGGCCAGATCAACAGCCTCTCCGTGCAGATGGCCGTGATGATCCTCGCCCTGATCCCGGTCGCGGTGCTGTCGCCCTTCGTCCAGAAGCACTTCCAGAAGGGCATGCTCACCGGCGCCGTCAAGGGCTGACCACGCCCCGCACCGCGCACGGTGGCCGCCGGGCCGCTCCCCCGGCCCGGCGCGCCCCCTTCTTCCCTCCCCTCTGTCCGGAAGGTGTTTCGCCATGCGCGCTTCGTCCGCGCCCACACCCAGCCGCAGAACCGTCCTCGGCGCCGCCGCCACCGTCGCCGCGGCCACCGCCCTGCCCCTCGCGGGCACCGCGTCGGCCGCCCCGGCGGGCCGGCCCCGACCGGCCCCCGCACCGCACCGCTGGCGCACCGCCGCGATCGGCGGGACCGGCTTCGTCACCGGACTGCTCTTCCACCCGGCGGTGAAGGGGCTCGCCTACGCCCGCACCGACATCGGCGGCGCCTACCGCTGGGACGACCGGCGGGCCCGGTGGACCGCGCTCACCGACCACCTCGGCTGGGACGACTGGAACCTCCTCGGGATCGAGGCCATGGCCGTCGACCCGGCCCACCCCGATCGGCTGTACCTGGCCTGCGGGACCTACGCCCAGGACTGGGCGAGCCCCGGGGCCGTGCTGCGCTCCGAGGACCGCGGCACCACCTGGCAGCGCACCGATCTGACCGTGCGGCTGGGCGCCAACGAGGACGGGCGCGGGGCCGGCGAGCGGCTGCTCGTGGACCCCCGGGACAGCGACACGCTCTGGCTCGGCACCCGGCACGACGGGCTGCTGCGCTCCACCGACCGGGGCCGGACCTGGTCCGCCGCCGCCTTCCCCGCGACCCCCTCGGCGAGCGGGCAGGGCGTGATGTTCCTGGCCGCCGCGGGACGCACCGTGTACGCGGGCTGGGGCGACGGCGGCAGCGCGCTCTACCGCACCGACGGCTCCGGCGGCTGGGAGGCCGTGCCCGGACAGCCGTCCGGCGCCGCGTCGGTGAAGGTGCCGGTCAGGGCCGCGTACGACGCCCGGGGCCGCGCGCTGTACGTCACCTACGCGGACGCCCCGGGCCCCAACGGGCAGGCGGACGGTTCGGTGCACCGGCTGGACACGGTCACGGGCACCTGGAGCGAGGTCACCCCGGTGGCGCCCGACGCGGCGGCCGGCGACGGCTTCGGCTACGGCGGCGTCGCGGTGGACGCGCGCCGGGCGGACACCCTCGTGGTCACCACCAACAACCGCTGGGCGCAGGTCGACACGGTGTTCCGCTCCACGGACGCGGGCGCCACCTGGACCTCGCTCAAGGACTCCGCGGTCCTCGACGTAGCGGAGACGCCGTATCTGCGCTGGGGCGGCGAGGGCGCCAAGTTCGGCTGGTGGATCCAGGCCGTGGCCGTCGACCCGTTCGACTCGCACCACCTGGTCTTCGGCACGGGCGCCACGGTCTACGGGACGCGCGACCTGGTGCACTGGGCGCCGGAGATCCGGGGCCTGGAGGAGTCCTCGGTGCGCTTCCTGATCGCCCCGCCGGCCGGGGGCGCCCGGCTGCTGAGCGGGCTCGGCGACATCGGCGTGATGTACCACGAGTCGCTGACCTCGTCCCCCTCGCGGGGCATGGCCTCGCAGCCGGTGTTCGGAACGGCCACCGGGCTCGCGCAGGCCGCGCTGAAGCCCTCGTACGTGGTGCGCACCGGCTGGCCCTCCGGCTCGGACGCCGCCGGGGCCCACTCCCACGACGGCGGGCGCACCTGGCGCCCGTTCGCCGCACAGCCGGAGATCGCGCCCTCCGCGCCGGGACCGGTCGCGGTCTCGGCCGACGGGGCGACGCTGCTGTGGTCGTTCGTCCACTGGGACGGCACCAAGTACCCCGCCCACCGCTCCACGGACGGCGGGGCCACCTGGGCGGAGGTCGCGAGCTTCCCCAGGGGCGGCACCCCGGTGGCCGACCCGGTCGACCCGAGGCGCTTCTACGTCTACGACACGGACACCGGCGCGCTCTTCCGGTCCACCGACGGCGGGCTGACCTTCAGCCGGGGCGCGGACGGACTGCCGTCCGGGGACGTCCAGTTCACGGTGGCCGCGGCCCCGGGCCGCAGCGGCGACCTCTGGCTCTCGGCGAAGGACAACGGGCTGCTGCGGTCCACCGACGGCGGGCGGACCTTCGCCCCGGTGCCCGGCTGCACGGCCTCGCACGCGCTGGGCTTCGGCAAGGCCGCCCCGCGCGCCGGACGGGGCCGGCCGGGATCCGGCTACCCGGCCGTCTTCCAGACCGGGCGGGTGCCGGCGGCGTACGACGGCGTGGCGGTGCTGCGCTCGGACGACGCGGGCGCCACCTGGGTCCGGATCAACGACGACGCCCACCAGTGGGGGTGGACCGGTCAGGTCATCACCGGCGACCCCCGTGTCCACGGCCGTGTCTACCTGGGCACCAACGGCCGCGGCATCCAGTACGCGGAACCCGAGTAAGGAACGAGAGACGCCATGCCGTCCCTGCGCGACGCAGCCCGTGGCCGCATCCTCTTCGGAGGCGACTACAACCCCGAGCAGTGGCCCGAGGAGGTCTGGGAGGACGACGTCCGGCTGATGAAGGAGGCCGGGGTCAACTCCGTGACCCTCGGTGTCTTCTCCTGGGCGCGGATCGAACCGCGCCCGGGTGCACGGGAGTTCGGCTGGCTGGACCGGCTGATGGATCTGATGCACGCCCACGGCATCGGCGTCGTCCTCGCCACCCCGACCGCGTCGCCGCCGCCGTGGATGGGGGCGCGGCATCCGGAGACCCTGCCGCGCACGGAGGACGGCTCGGTGGTCTGGTACGGCTCGCGCCAGCAGTTCTGCGCGAGTTCGCCGGTCTACCGGCGGTACGCGGCCGCGCTGACCGAGGACCTGGCGGCGCGGTACGCGGACCATCCGGCGCTCACGGTGTGGCACATCAACAACGAGTACTGCACGCACTGCTGGTGCGACGAGACCGCGGCGCACTTCCGGCGCTGGCTGCGTGCCCGGTACGGCACGGTGGAGGAGCTCAACGAGGCCTGGGGCACGGCGTTCTGGAGCCAGCGCTACGACTCGTGGACGGAGATCCTGCCGCCGCGCACCGCGCAGTACATGAAGAACCCGACCCAGGTGCTGGACTTCAAGCGGTTCACCTCGGACGCGCTGATGGAGTGCTACGTCGCCGAGCGGGACATCGTCGCGCGGCACACCCCGCGCGTCCCGGTGACGACGAACTTCATGCCGCTGTGGTCGGGGCAGGACGCCTGGGCGTGGGCGGCGCAGGAGGACATCGTCTCGGTCGACATCTACCCGGACTCGCGGGACCCGCGCGGCGGGCAGTACAACGCGATGATCGCGGACATGACGCGTTCGCAGGCCGGCGGTCCGTGGATGCTGATGGAGCAGGCGACCGGGGCGGTCAACTGGCGGGACGTCAACCGGCCCAAGCCCGAGGGGCTGAACCGGCTCTGGTCGCTCCAGTCCGTGGCGCGCGGAGCGGACGCGGTCTGCTACTTCCAGTGGCGGCAGTCCCGGCAGGGCTCGGAGAAGTTCCACTCCGCGATGGTCGGCCACGCGGGCGAGGAGGGCCGCGCCTTCGGCGAGGTCAAGCGGCTGGGCCGGGAGCTGGCCGCGCTCGGCCCGGCGGTCGCCGGCGGCGAGGTGCCCGCGGACGTGGCGGTCCTGCACGACTGGGACGCCTGGTGGGCCGGGGCGCAGGAGGGCAGGCCGTCCTCGCTGCTGGACTACACCGAGGTGGTCCAGCGCTGGCACGGCGCGCTGTGGGAGAGCGGGGTCGTCACCGAGTTCGCCCGCCCGGACGCGGACCTGAGCCGGTTCAAGGCGGTGGTCGTGCCCCATCTGTATCTGCTCGGCGACGGGGCGATCGACAACCTCGTGGCCTACGCGGAGGGCGGCGGGACCGTGGTCTGCGGCTTCTTCAGCGGGATCGCGGACGTGGACGACCGGATCCGGCCGGGCGGGATGGACGCCCGGCTGCGGGCCCTGTTCGGCATCCGTACGCTGCACGACTGGTGGCCGCTGGACGCGGACGCCTCGGTGGAGTGCGACGGTTTCCGGGGCACGCTCTGGTCGGAGGAGCTGACGGCCGCCGAGGACGCCGAGGTGGTCTCCTCCTACCGGTCGGGCGAGCTGGCCGGGCTGCCCGCCGTGCTGCGCAGGGGCCGGGCCCGGTACGTGTCGACGCTGCCGGAGCCCGACGCGCTGCGGGCGCTGCTGGCGGAGGTGGTGCGGGAGGCCGGGGCGCGGCCGGTCCTGGCGGGGCTGCCCGCCGGGGTGGAGGCGGTGCGGCGCGGGGAGCTGCTGTTCCTGCTCCACCACGGGCGCGGGAGCGTCACCGTCGAGGTGCCGGGCGCGCACGAGGACCTGCTGACCGGCGAGAGCGTGGAGGACCGCGTCGAGCTGGGGCGGTTCGGCGTGGCGGTGCTGCGGAGCGCGGCGCCGTGACGGACCGCACGCCTGTCGGCGGTACGTGGGAGCCGCGCCCGGCCGCGCGCTGGGAGGACGCCTTCCTCGCCGGGAACGGGCGGCACGGGGCGATGGTCCTGGGCGATCCGGCGGACGACCGGGTCGTGGTCAACCACCACAGTCTGGTCCGGCCGAACGGCAGCGAGAACGTGCGTCCGCCGGAGCTGGCGGACCGGCTGGGCCGGGTGCAGAGCGCCCTGCTCGCGGGGGACACGGCGGCGGCCGAACGCTTCGGCGAGGGGCGGCCGCTGGTGTGGGTGCAGCCCTTCCACCCCGCGTTCCGGACCCGGATCACCCCGGCCCCGGGCGCGGCGTCCCGGGCGGACGGGGAGCCGGTTCCGCCGGGCTACCGGCGGAGCGTCGACTTCGCGACGGGTGAGATCACGGCCGTGAGCGAGGGGCGGCGCAGCCGGGTGTTCGTCTCGCGCGCCGACGACGTGGTAGTGCAGCACGTCTCGGGACCGGGGCTCGCGGTGGACGTGGCGCTGGACCCGGCGCTGCCCGGGGCGCCGCCGAGGCTGGGCGTCGGCCGGGGCGCGGTGCTGACCCCGGGCGGGGGCCGGCTCACGCTGCGCGCGGCCTATCCGGACAGCGCGCTGTCCTACACCGGGGTGAGCGTGCTCCGGGTGGACGGCGGCCGGGTGTCGGTGGCCGGCGAGGGCCTGCGGGTCGAGGGCGCCCGGAGTCTGCTGCTGCTCACCCGGGTGCGCCGGCACGCGGGCGAGGCGGACCCGGCGGCGCAGTGCGCCGCGCTGCCGGCGGGCGGGTACGAGGAGCTGCTGGAGCGGCATGTCGCCCTGCACCGGCCCGCGTTCGAGCGGGCCCGGCTGACCCTGGACGCGGATCCGGCCGAACGGGCCCTGCCCGGGAGCGCGTTGCTGCGGCTTCCGGACTCGCCCGCGCTGCTGGAGCGGCTGTTCGCGGCCGGCCGCTACCATCTGCTGTCCTCCTCGGGGATGCTGCCGCCCCGGCTGACCGGGCTGTGGACGGGCGACTGGGACACGGCGTGGTCGGGGGCGTTCACGACGAACGCCAATCTCAATCTCCAGGTGGCGTCGGCGGCGGCCGGTGCGCTGCCCGAGGTGTCGGAGGCGCACGCCGCGCTGGTGTACGGGCAGCTGGCGGACTGGCGGGACAACGCGCGGGCGGTCTTCGGCGCGCGCGGTGTCGTCGCCCCCTCGCACACCGACGGGGAGTCCGGCCACACCCGCCACTACCAGCGGGCCTATCCCCTCCATCTGTGGACGGCGGGCGCCGACTGGCTGCTGGAGCCGCTGCTCGCGTACGCGCAGACCTGCGGGGTGACCGATCCCCGGCTGGTGGGGGCGCTGCACGAGGTGGCGCTGTTCTACGAGGACTTCCTGACCCGCACCGGGCCGGACGGCCGGGTGGCGATCGTCCCTTCGTACTCGCCGGAGAACCGTCCGGCGAACGCGAGCTGGGGCACGGTCAACGCCACCATGGACATCGCCGCCGCCCGGCACGCGCTGCTCGCCTCGGCCGAGCGCTCCCCCACCCATCCGGACTCCGCCCGGCGGCGGGAGCTGGCGGGGCGGCTGCCCGAGTACCGGGTCAACGAGGACGGCGCGCTCGCCGAGTGGGCGTGGCCGGGCCTGGCGGAGACGTACGACCACCGCCACCTCAGCCATCTGTACCCGGTGTGGCCGCTGGACGAGATCAATCCGTACGACACCCCGGAGCTGGCGGCCGCCGCCCACCGGGCGCTGGAGCTGCGCGGTTCGGAGAACGACTCCGCGCACGGGCATCTGCACCAGGCCCTGGTGGCGGCCCGGCTGCGGGACGGCGGGCGGGTCTCGGCGGCGCTGCGGGCGGTGCTGGCGGGCGACTTCTTCCACGACTCGCTGATGAGTTCGCACTATCCCGCGCGCGATGTGTACAACGCGGACGCCGCCCATGCGCTGCCCGCGGCGGTCATCGAGTCGCTGGTGCAGTCGTCACCGGACCGGCTGGTGCTGCTGCCCGCCCCGCCGGCGAACTGTCCGGGCGGTGAACTGCGCGGCGTACGCACCCGGTTCGGGGCGGCGCTGGATCTGCGGTGGCGCTCCGACGGCACCGCGACGGCGGTGCTGCACCCCACGCGGGACGCCCGGATCGATGTCCGCACGGGCGGCCATGTCGCCCTCACCCATGCCCCCGCCGGATCCCCCACGGCTCCTCTGGAGCTCGCGGCCGGCGAGGACCGCGTCCTGGAACTGGGGCCGCGGTAGCACGTCCCCCCACCCCTTCACGGAAGGACAAGCCATGGCACGACGCACCCGCACCATCAGCAGGCTCCTCCTCGTCCCGGCGGCGGCGGTCGCGGCCCTCGTCGGCTTCGCCGCCGCACCGGCCCAGGCCGCCGTCTGGTACTCCTCGGACCAGTGGGGCAACTACACCACCTCCGACAACTACACCCTGTACAACAACATCTGGGGTTCCGGAGCCGGTGCGCAGTCGATCTGGGTCAACTCCTCCGGCAACTGGGGAGTCTGGGCCGACCACCCGGACACGGGCGGCATCAAGTCGTACCCCAACGCCAAGAAGGTCGTGAACAAGTCCCTGTCGTCGCTGTCGTCCCTCACCAGCAGCTACGACGTCACCGTCCCGTCGTCGGGTGCCTACAACACCTCGTACGACATCTGGGACAGCGACTACGACTACGAGGTGATGCTCTGGGTCAACTACAACGGGGCCGTGGGCCCGCTCGGCACCTCGCAGGGGACGCTGACGCTCGGCGGTCACACCTGGACCGTGTACAAGGGCGACAACGGGTCCAACCAGGTCTTCTCGTTCCTGCGCACCTCGGACTCCACGGCGGGCACGGTGAACGTCCTGCCGATCCTGAAGTGGATCAAGGACACCAAGGGGTGGTGGGGCGACGAGACCATCGGTGACGTGCAGTTCGGCTACGAGATCACCTCGTCGGCGGGCGGCATGGACTTCCGGACCAACTCCTTCGGTGTGTCCGCGAGCTGATCACCCGTACGCGAAGGGAGCCGGTCCCCGTGCGGGGGCCGGCTCCTCGGGGTGCGCGCGGGCGCGTCCGTCACACGGGCGCCGGGCCGGTGCTCTCCCGGACCGTCAGCTCGGGGGCCAGCAGCTCGACCTCGTCGGTGCCGCGGCCGGAGAGCTTGGCCACCACCTGCTCGACGGAGCGGCGGCCCATCTCCTGGGCGGGGATGGCGACGGAGGTGAGCCGCACGGAGGCCTGGGAGGCCACCTGCTCGGGGCAGATCGCCACCACGGACACGTCCTCGGGCACGGCCCGGCCCTGCTGGCGCAGGAGGTTGAGCAGCGGTTCAACGGCGGACTCGTTCTGCACGATGAAGCCGGTGGTGCCGGGGCGCTCGTCGAAGATCCGGGACAGGGTCTGGGCCATCGCCGCGTAGCCGCCCTCGCAGGGCCGGTGCAGCACGCGCACCCCGGTCTCCTGCGCCTTGGCCCGTATCCCGTCGACGGTGCGCTCGGCGAAGCCGGTGTGCCGTTCGTAGACGGCGGCGGCCTCGCCGATGACGGCGATCTCCCGGTGGCCGAGTCCGGCCAGATGGTCCACGCAGAGCGCCCCGGTGGCCTCGAAGTCCAGGTCCACGCAGGTCAGTCCGGAGGTCTCGGCGGGCAGTCCGATGAGGACGGCGGCGCGGTCGGTCTCGCGCAGCAGCGGCAGCCGTTCGTCGTGGAGTTCGACGTCCATCAGGATCATGGCGTCGGCCAGCGAGCTGCCGGCGATGCGGCGCACGGCGGCGGGGCCCTCCTCACCGGTGAGGAGCAGGACGTCGTAGCCGTGGGTCCGGGCGGTGGTGGCGACCGCGATCGCGATCTCCATCATCACGGGGACGTACATGTCGGTGCGCAGCGGCACCATGAGCGCGATGATGTTGGACCGGCTGCTGGCCAGGGCGCGCGCGCCCGCGTTCGGGTGGTAGCCGAGCTGCCGGATGCTGGACTCGACCCGCTCCCGGGTGGAGACGGAGATGGACCGCTTCCCGCTGAGGACGTAGCTCACCGTGCTCGCGGAGACTCCGGCGTGCTGCGCGACCTCGGCCAGGGTGACCATTCAGCTCTCCCTCAGGGACATCGTCGGGCCCGGCACGGAAACCGGTCTGCTCCGGCAGTTGGGGTCAGATGGGGCGAAGCGCTTCGACTTCGTCCCCTCCGTCTGTGACATGCGAGGAGATCCGAGACTAGACCCGCCTCGCACAACATGTCCAGACCACTATCGAAGCGCTTCGACTGAGTCTGTCCCGCCTCGTCGCCCGGCGCCCGGTCCGCGGCTGTGCCCACGATATGCCCGGCGCCCGGCCGGACACATCACCGGGAGCGACCCCGGCCGGCCGGGCGGGACCGCATCCGCCGAACGGGACCGCGGGCTCCGCTCCGGCCGTTCCGCACAGCGGTACGGGTGCGTGTACAGCCTCCGAGCACCCGACCTAGCATCCGGGGCGTCGGAAGGTTCCGCGAAGGGGGAGTTCGGATCATGCTGACGCGTTCCTCGACCGGTCAGAACCCGTGCCGGGCGGCCGTCGCGCGCCGTCGCCGCTGTCGCGCCCACCGCTGAGCCTCCCCGCATCCCGAAGGCCCGACGCCAGGGCCACCGCCGTCACCCCCGCCCTCCGCGGACGCGACGCCCGCCGGGCCGCACCGGAGCCGGGGCCCCGCCGTCGTTCCCGCCGCCCCGGTGCCGCTGCCGCCGCCGGGGAGTTCCGGCGATCCCCCGCCCCGTTCCGCCCCTCCCGCGTCCGCGCGCCGTCGGCGCCTGCCCGCGACGGTCCCACCGGTGCGGTCCGACGCACCCGAAGAAAGGATTCACTGTGCCGGAGTCATCCGATCCGGAGACAACCGAGTTCTACCTGCCGGAACTCCCCCGCCTCCTCCCCTCCGTCTACCACCCGCAGGCCGCCCGGCTGGAGATCGCCTCCAACGGCTGGGTGCGCCGCTTCCTGGGCGACACCTTCGCCGGTGAGGCGGAACTGCTGTACTTCCTGCGCCAGCGCAACGGGATCTACGGCCCGCTGACCGTCCCGGAGGCCTCGGACCGCAGGGCGCTCGACATCGCGGACTGGTACCAGTACGTCACGGTGATCGACAGCTTCGTCTCGGACCGGGGCGACCTGGGGTCCAGCGCCGAGGCCGCGCGGGCCGTCTTCGCCCGGATCCTGGGGGACTTCGACACGGACGTCGCCGCCGACGGCGCGTTCCCGTACGGACGGGCCGGCCAGGACCTCTGGCGGCGGATCAGCCCCGGGCTCAGCACCGGGCAGACCCGGCGCTTCGCGGCGAGCCTGGAGGCCTTCCTGCGGGGCTGCGCGACCGAGATCCAGGCCAAGCTCAACGACCGGGTGCCCGACTACGAGAGCTGCCTGGCCGTCCGGCTGGACAGCTTCGGCTGCGACTTCATCGAGCTGATGACGGAGTACGGCGCCGAGGTCGACATGACCGGGCTGATCCCGCGCCTCTCCGAGGTCCATCTGCACTGCCGCCGCCAGATGATCATCATCAACGATCTGCTGTCCTGGCGGAAGGAGCACGCCCAGGACGACAAGATGACGGTCGTCCGGGTCCTCACCGAGGGCGAGGGGCTGAGCCTCCAGGACGCTGTGGACCGGCTCGTCGGCCTGGTCGAGGAGCACGAGCGGGCGTACATCACGGCGCGCGACGCGCTCCTCGCCGGGGAGCTCGGGGAGCGCGAGGACGTCCGGCGGTATCTGCGCGGGCTCGACCATCTCATGGGCGGCAGCCTGGAGTTCGAGTACCTGACCCCGCGCTACTTCGGGGACGGGTCGGTCTGGGACGGCACCACCTCGGGGTGGCTGGACCTCGACGCGGACATCGCGCGCTTCCGCGACCGGCCGCGCACCCCCGCCGCCGTCGCCGACGCCCCCACCGCCGCCGACGACGACGGCCACGACGAGCCGGAGGAGAGCGGGTCCGCGCCCTCCGCACGGCCCACCGACGAGGAGCGGGCGGCCATCGCCCGGCTGCGGGCGATCGTCCCGCCCGGCCCGGAGCGTCCGGCGTCCGGCGAGGAACCCGGCGGACCGGCCCGTCCCGGCCCGAAGAGCGCCCGAGGCGAGGCGCGCACCGGGCCCTGGAAGGTGGTCACCGCCCCCGGCTCCGTCCCGGTGCTCGGCCACGCCCTCCCGCTGTGGCGCAGGCCCCTGGAGTTCCTGGCCGGGCTCCCCACCGACGCCGACCTCGTCGAGATCCGGCTCGGCCCGAAGAAGGCGTACCTGGCGCACAGCCCCGAACTGGCCCAGCAGGTGCTCACCGACTCGCGGACCTACGACAAGGGTGGGCCGCTCTTCGAGAAGGCCCGGCTGCTCGTCGGCAACGGCCTGGTCAGCTCCGCATGGGCGCCGCACCGGCGCCAGCGGCGGCTCCTCCAGCCCGCGTTCCACCCGAGCCGGGTGCCGGGCTACATCGGGCTGATGGGCGAGGAGCTGGAGGCGGAACTGGCGTCCTGGGAGCCCGGCGAACCGCTCGACGTCAGCGACACCATGCACGGGCTCACCCTCAAGATCACCGCCCGCACCATGTTCGCCACGACCGCGGACCGGCGGGCCATCGACGAGGTCGCGTACTGCATGCCGGTCATCATGCGGGGCGTCTACAAGCGCATGATCGCCCCGACCGGACTCCAGGAGAAGCTGCCGACCGCCCACAACCGGGACTTCGAGCAGGTACGGGTCCGGATGCGCCAACTGATCCGGGAGACCGTCGAGGCCTACCGGAGCGCGGACTCCGAGGACACCGGCGACCTGATGTCCATCCTCGTGCACACCCGCGACGACGAGACCGGCGAGGGGCTGAGCGACGAGGAGATCCACGACCAGGTCATGACGCTGCTCATCGGCGGCACCGAGACCACGGGCAACACGATGGCCTGGGTCTTCCACACCCTGGCCACCCATCCGCACATCGAGGAGCGGCTGCACGAGGAGCTGGACACGGTGCTGGCCGGCCGGGTGCCCGGCTTCGACGACCTGCACCGGCTGCCGTACACCGGCCGGGTCATCACCGAGACGCTGCGCATGTATCCGCCCGCCTGGCTGCTGACCCGGGCCACGACCCGGGCGACGGAGCTGGCGGGGCGCCGGCTGGAGCCGGGGACCATCGTGCTGTACAGCCCCTACGCACTGGGCCACAACCCCGCGGTCTACGCCGACCCGGAGACCTTCGACCCGGACCGCTGGCTGCCGGAGCGGGCCGAGGGGCTGCCGCGCGGCTTCAACCTGCCCTTCGGCGGCGGCAGCCGCAAGTGCATCGGCGACACGCTGGGCGCCGCCGAGACCACGATCACGCTCGCGGGCATCGCCGCCCGCTGGCGGCTGCGCACCGTGCCCGGCACCCGCGCCGGAACGGCCGTCCCGCGGGCCTCGCTCGGCACGGGCCCGCTGCCCATGCTGCCCGAACGGCGGGACCGGGTCGCCGGCCCGGCCGGCCTCACCCTGTCGAGCGCCCGGTGACCACCGGGCGGGCCATCCGGGACGCCGCCGTCCGGCCGCTCCCGGGCACCGACCCCTCACGCCAGGAGAGCTACCGATGACACAGCAGACCGGCCGGGCGCCCGTGCGCACGGCCGCCGGCGCCCCCGCGTCCACGGACGTCCCGGCGACCCTGGAGCACTTCCGCGCGCTCGTCGCCCCGGCCCTGCGGGAGACCGTGCGCAGGCTTCCGCCGGAGATCGGCACCACGGTCGAGTTCACGCTCGGCTGGCGGGACGCCGACGGCACCCCGCGCAGCGGCGGCAGCGGCAAGGGGCTGCGCCCGGCACTCGCCCTGCTGACCGCCCAGGCCGTCGGCGCCGCCCCGGAATCAGCGGTCCCGGGCGCCCTCGCGGTCGAACTGGTGCACACCTTCTCGCTGGTGCACGACGACATCATCGACGGCGACGAGCAGCGCCGGCACCGCGAGGCGGTGTGGAAGGCGTACGGCGTCGGCACCGCGGTCCTCGCGGGTGACGCGCTGCTGGCGCTGGCGCTGGACGCGCTGTCGCGGGCGGCCGGCGGGGAGCGCGGGGCCGCGGCGATGAAGGCGCTGTCCGGCGCGCTGGTGGAACTGGTCAACGGCCAGGCCGAGGACGTCTCCTTCGAGCTGCGTCCGTGGACCGGCCCGCGGGCCGTCACCGTCGCGGAGTACAGCGCGATGGCGGGCCGCAAGACGGGGTCGCTGCTGGGCTGCGCGACCGGTCTGGGCGCACTGCTGGGCGGGGCCGCTCCGGGCGCGGTCTCCGATCTGACGCTGATGGGCCGTCATCTCGGCCTGGCCTTCCAGGCGGTGGACGATCTGCTCGGGATCTGGGGCGACCCGGACATCACCGGGAAGCCGGTCCACAGCGATCTGCGGCAGGGCAAGAAGACCCTGCCGATCGTCTCCGTGCTCGCCCAGGACACCCCGGCCGCCCGCCGGCTGGCCGCCCTGCTGGCGGACCCGGGCTCCGGCGGCGAGGAGGGGCTGCGCGCGGCCGCCGGGCTGATCGAGGAGGCGGGCGGGCGGGCCCTGGCCGCCGACTCCGCCGAACGCCATCTGTGCCGGGCCCGGCAGCTGATCCACCGCGCGTCGGTGGACGGCCCGGCCGCCGCGGCGCTCGCGGACCTGGGCGAGTTCGTCGTCCACCGCACGCACTGAGCCGGCCCGTCCACCCCGGCCGGCTCCCCCGCACGATCCCCTGACAGAGAGAGACCCACCCCGATGCGTACCGCGTTCGCGCCGGCCACCGCCGCCGCCGTCGCCGCCCTGCTGCTCGCCGGCTGCTCCGCCGACCCGGGCACCGCGCCCGCCGCCGGCTCCGGCACCCCCGTGGCCGGCGGCACCCTGACCTATGTCGTCGGCACGGACGTGCTGTGCGTCGACCCGCAGCAGGCGGGCAACGGCGACGAACTGACCGCGGCCCGCGGTCTGGTCGACTCCCTCACGGACCAGGACCCGAGGACCGGGAAGATCCTTCCCTGGCTCGCCACGTCCTGGGAGGTCTCCCCGGACGCCACGCGCTACACCTTCCGGCTGCGCCCCGGGGTGACCTTCAGCGACGGCACCCCGCTGGACGCGGCGGCGGTGAAGGCGAACTTCGACGGTTTCCGCACGCTCGGCGCGCGGGCCGTGCAGGCCGGTACCTATCTGACGGGGTACCGCTCGACGACGGTGGTGGACGCGCACACCGTGCGGATCGCGTTCTCCGCGCCCAATGTGAAGTTCCTCCAGGCCACGTCGACGGTCAGCCTGGGCGTGGTCGCGCCGGCGAGCCTGCGCCGCTCCCCGGGCGAGCGCTGCACCCGGGGCGTCGTCGGCTCCGGCCCGTTCACCCTCACCCGGTTCACCCGCAACCAGCAGGTGCGCGAACGGGCCCGCGAGGGGTACGCGTGGGGCTCGGCGCGCTCCGGAGGCGCGAAGGCGCCCCACCTGTCCGGGCTGGTGATCCGGATCGTCCCGGAGGAGGGGGTGCGCTCGGGCGGGCTGCGGTCCGGGGAGTTCGACGCGACCGGCGCCGTGTCGCCGCAGGACGAGCGGACGCTGAAGGCGTCCGGCTTCGGACTGAGCACCCGCCCCAGCCCCGGACTCGTGTACGGCCTCAACGTCAACGCCTCACGCCCCGCCACCCGGGACGCGGCGGTGCGGCGGGCCCTCCAGAAGGCCCTGGACCGCAAGGAGGTCGTCGACACGGTGTTCAGCTCCGGCTACCGCCCGGCGAGCAGTGTGCTGGCCTCCACCACGCCCGCGTACACCGATCTCTCCGCCCGGCTCGCCACGGACCCGGCCGGGGCCCGGAAGCTGCTCGACGGGGCCGGTTGGAAGCCCGGCCCGGACGGCATCCGCACCCGGAACGGCGAGAAGCTGAACCTGGTCACCGTCTGGTTCGGCGGCCCCGGCACCGTACAGACCGCTCTGGAGCTGGTCCAGCAGCAGTTCAAGGCCGTCGGGGTGGGGCTGACCCTGAAGCCGGTGCCGATCGCCAAGGCCCTGGCGACGTTCAAGGCGGGCGACTACGACCTCATCCTCGGCAACGCCTCCACGGCCGACCCCGACATCCTGCGCAACTACTACACCGCCGAGGGCCTGAACGCGGTGCGGCTGGGCCCCGGACCGCTGCTGACCGCGTTGCACGCCCAGGCCGCCGAGGCCGATCCCGCCGCCCGCGCCCGGCTGGTGGCGACCGCCCAGAGGCTGATCGTGGACGAGGCCTACGGGCTGCCGCTCTACGAGTCGTCCACCGTGCTCGGACTGTCCCCGAAGGTCCACGGGGTGACGTTCGACGCCCTGTCGCGGCCGCGCTTCTCCGGCGCCTGGCTCGGCTGACCCCCTCCCCCGCAGGCCCCGCGCCGCACGCCGTACGAGACGAAGGACTCCCATGACACAGCTGACTCCGCCCCGCGAACTGCACCTCAACGTCAACCTCCTCGGCGGGCTCGGTCTGCATCCCGCCGCCTGGCGGTGGGACGCCGCCGATCCGCTGTCGTTCCTGGACGTCGACGCCTACGTCGACGCCGCGCGGACCGCCGAACGCGGCCTGCTGGACGCGGTGTTCCTCGCCGACTCCCCCGGGCTCGTCCAGGACCTGGCGGTGGGCCCGCCCTACAACGGTCTGGAGCCCACGCTGCTGCTCACCGCCATCGCCCGCGCCACCGAGCGGATCGGGCTGATCGGCACCGCCTCGACCACGTACAACGAGCCGTACAACATCGCCCGCCGCTTCCTCGGCGTCGATCTGATCAGCGGCGGGCGGGTCGCGTGGAACGCGGTCACCACGTACAACGCCAACTCGGCGCGGAACTTCGGCGCGGCCGAGCCGACGCGCGAGGAACGGTACGCGCGGGGCAACGAGTTCATCGACGTCGTACGCGCCCTGTGGACCAGCTGGGACCCCGACGCGGTGACCGCCGACAAGAAGACCGGGGAGTTCGCGGACACCGGCCGGATCCGGCCGGTCGACCACCGGGGAACGCACTTCACCGTGGGCGGCGCGCTGACGCTGCCGTCCTCGCCCCAGGGCCATCCGGTGATCTTCCAGGCCGGCGGGCACGGGGAGGGCCGGGACCTGGCGGGGCGGGTGGCCGACGCGGTGTTCTCCGCTCCCGCGGATCTGGCCGGCGCCCATGAGCTGGCGGAGGACCTGCGGCGCCGGGCCGCCGCGTACGGCCGGGACCCGGCGGCGCTGCGGATCCTGCCGGGGCTGCGGACCACGGTCGGCTCCACCGAGCGCGAGGCGTGGGAGCGCCGCGACCGGCTGGAGGAGCTGACGGACCGCACGGCGGCGATCCGGAGCCTGGCGGGGCTGCTGGGCGTCCCGGCCGAGGCGCTGTCGCTGGACCGCCCGGTCCCGCTGGAGCTGCTGAACGCACCGCCGTCGGGCCCGGGGGCCAACTGGTCCACCGATCCGCACGCCCGGCGGCTGGCGGCCGGGGGGCTGACGGTCCGGGAGCTGCTGAGCCGGGGGCTGGGGGCCGGTTATCTCCTCTCGGTGGGCACGCCGGAGCAGGTGGCCGACACCATCGAGGCCTGGTTCGTGTCGGGGGCCGTGGACGGGTTCAACCTGATGCCGGACGTGCTGGCGGACGGGCTGCCGGTGCTGGTCGACGAGGTGGTGCCGATCCTGCGGCGCCGGGGGGTCTTCCGCTCGGAGTACCGGGGCACGACGCTGCGCGAGCACTACGGGCTGCCGTTGCCGTCCCGGGCCCGCCCGGTCGGGTGACGGCGGGGAATACCGCACCCTGTCTTGCAGGTTGATGAACAGTCACGTGCGGTGCTGGCCCTTTCCGTCCGCTTCCTGCACCGTTCGGAAGGGGCTTGAGTCCCGCCTTGTGGACGCCGAACCAGGAGCTTGGACGACATGACGGGGACCTTCGCATGACCACCGCCTGCGACACCCGCGCGCCCGCCGCGCACCGGACAGGGACGACGGCGCGCGGGCCGGAGCCGGCGCCCGCCGGTACCGGCCCGCGCGCCGAGACGCGCGCCGCCATCCGCACCGCCGTCGGCGCGGCGGCCGAGGAGCGCCGCACCCCGCCGGGGGCGGTGGAGAAGTCGCTGCTGATCCTGGACATCCTGCCCGGGGACGGCAACGCGATCGGTGTCTCGGAGGTCGCCCGGCGCATCGGCCTGCCCAAGACGACCGTCCACCGGATCCTCGGCCTGCTCACCGAACTCGGCCTGGCGGAGCACCGCCCGGCCGGGTACGGGCTGGGCCGCCGCATCATCGACCTGGTCCGCGAGACGCCGTGCATGCGGACCACCCAGCTGCGCGACCGGCTGCTGCCCTATCTCTGCGACCTCTACCGGCTGACCGACGAGGCGGTGCACCTCGGGGTGCTGCGCGACCAGGGCGTGCTGTGCCTGGAGCGGCTGCACGGGGTGCGCAGTGCCGCGCTGCCCGTGCGGGTGGGCAGCATCCTGCCCGCGCACGGCACGGCGATGGGCAAGGTGCTGCTCGCCTTCGCCGACGACGTGCTGCGCGAGGAGTGGCTGACGACCCGGCTCACCGCGCACACGGCCCGGACGCTGACCGGCGGCGCGGCGCTCCAGCGGGAGCTGGAGCTGGTGCGCAGCCGGGGGTTCGCCGTGGACCGGGGCGAGTTCCGGCCGCAGGTGATGTGCCTGGCGGCCCCGGTGTGGGGCCGGGGGCGGACCCTGGCGGCGGCGGTCTCGGTGAGCGGTCCCGCGCACCGGCTGGACCCGGCGGAGACCACCCGGCAGCTGCGTCATGTCGCCCATGCCGCCTCCCGGGCCCTGGCCTCCGCGCCGGACGGGCACGCCTGGTGAGCGGTTCCGGTGGGCGGGGCGGCGCCCCGCCCACCGGGGGCCGGTCCCCGTCACCCGGGGGTCAGTCCCGGTCCTCCGGGGTGGCGGCGGCCCGTGCGGCCGGGACCGCGGCGGGGGCGGCGACCCGGATGGCGACCGAGACCAGGACGAGCGCGAGGGCGGAGAAGACCGTCGCGCCGATGAAGGCGTTGGCCATGCTGTGGGCGACCGCCTCGTCGGCGGGGGCGTCGGAGTGCGCGAGCGTGGTGCCGTACACGGTGACCAGCACCGCGAGCCCGAGGGAGCCGCCGACCTGCTGCATGGTCTGCATGACGCCCGCCGCGGCACCGGCCTGCTGCGGGGCGACCCCGGACAGGATCAGGGAGTTGAGCGGCATCAGGAAGGCGCCGATGCCGATGCCGAGCAGCACCATGGGTCCGGCCAGATGCGGGGCGTACGCGGTGGTCGCCTCCAGTCGCGCCAGCCAGACGGCACCGGCCACGACCAGGGTGATCCCGGAGACGATGAGCGGCCGGGCACCGAGGCGCGGCAGCAGCTTCGGGGTGAGCCGGGACATGCCGAACATGCCGAGCGCCATCGGGAGGAAGGCGAGTCCGGCCCTGACCGGGGAGAAGCCCAGCGGGCCCTGGAGGAACTGGGAGAGGAAGAACAGCGCGCTGAACAGCGTGGCCATGGTCAGGAAGATCGTCACATAGCCGGCCGCCCGGTTGCGGCTGGCGAACAGGCCGAGCGGCACCACGGGCGTCTCGACGCGCACCTGGACGGTGAGGAACACGGCGAGCAGCACCACGGCGGCGGCGAACGAGACCAGGGTGAGCGGATCGCCCCAGCCGTCGGAGGAGGCCCGGATCACCCCGTACACGAGGGCGGCCATGCCGCCGGTCGCGGTGATCGCGCCGAGGAGGTCCAGCCGGCCCGGGTGGCGCTTCGAGTCGGCGACGAAGCGCGGGGTGAGCAGGGCGACGGCGATCCCGAAGGGCACGTTGACGAAGAGGACCCAGCGCCAGGAGGCGTACTCGGTGAGCACCCCGCCGAGGATCATGCCGGTGGCCATGCCGAGTCCGGCGAGCGTGGAGTAGACGGCCAGCGCCCGGTTGCGGCGCGGGCCCTCCTCGAAGTTGGTGATCAGCAGCGACATGGCCCCGGGCGAGGCGAACGCGGCGCCGACGCCCTGGAGGGTGCGCGCGGTCAGCAGCATCCAGGGTTCGGTGGCGAGTCCGCCGGCGAGCGAGCAGAGCGTGAACAGTGCCACGCCCCAGACGAAGGTGCGGCGGTGGCCGAGCACGTCCCCGGTGCGGCCGCCGAGGAGCAGCAGTCCGCCGAAGGTGAGGGTGTAGGAGCTCTGCACCCAGGCGAGGCCGGTGGGCGAGAAGTCGAGATCGCCGCGGATGTCGGGGAGCGCGATCGTCATCACCGTGTTGTCCACGGTGATCATGAGGTAGCAGGTCACCAGGAGCGTCAGGACGACGCCGAGGTGACGGCCGTTGCGTCCGTCACCGGCGGCGGCCGGCTTCTCGGTGTTGGTCTGGGCGGAAGCGGAAGCGGACAACACAACTCCAGTGGTACGTGTGTCGGGGGACGGCGGGCCTCAGGGCCGGTCGGCGCGGGCCCGCACGATCATCGGCAGCCTCTTGGGCTGGAGCATGGGCGAGCGGACGGGACGTATCCGCTCGCCGGGGGCGGCCTCCAGCGTCCAGCGCCGGGCCGCGGTGGCGAGGAAGACGACCATCTCCTCCCAGGCGAAGGGCTCCCCGATGCAGCCCCGGTTCCCCGCGCCGAAGGGCAGGTAGGAGGTGCGGGGCAGCTCGCCGCCCGCCCGGCCGGCCCAGCGCTCCGGTTCGAAGGAGTCGGGGCGGGCGTAGACGGAGGGGTCGCGCTGGATGGCGTACAGGGAGAAGAGGACGTTGCGGCCGGACGGGATGCGGTGGCCGGCCAGGTCGAGGTCGGTGATGGTGCGGCGGGTGAGCAGCCAGGCCGGCGGGTAGAGCCGCATGGCCTCGGTGAGGATCTGCCGGGTGTACGGCAGGAGCGTCACGGCCTCGTGGTCGAGGAGCCGGCCGCCGCCGAGGACCGCGTCGACCTCCTCGGTCAGTCTCCGCTGGACCTCGGGGTGTTCGGAGAGCAGGTGGCAGGTCCAGCTGAGGACGTCGCGGGCGGTCTCCACACCGCCGAGGAACAGGGCCATCGCCTCGTCGTGGATCTGTTCGTCGCTGAGTCCGGGCCGGCCCTCCTCGCCCCGGGCGGAGAGGAGCAGCGCCATCAGGTCGGCCTCGTCGCCGCCGCGCCGCTGGTATTCGCGGATGACGCCGCCGAGGGTGTCGCCCAGCCGCTTGCGCGCCTGCTCGAAGCGGCGGTTGGACGGGGTGGGCAGCTTCTCCAGCCAGCCGACGGGGAAGGCGATGCGGCGGGTGACGCCCTTGAGGAGGACGGGCAGGGAGGCCTCGACCTCGTCCGCGACCCGGTCGCCGAGTTCGGAGGAGAACAGCGCCCGGCAGACGACGGTGACGGCGAACGAGTGGATCTCCTGGTCGAGTTCGAGCCTGCTGCCGTCCTGCCAGCGGGAGACGACCTCGTCGGCAGCCTCGCGCATGTGGTGGGCGTACTCGGCGATGCGGTGGTGGTGGAAGGCGGGCTGCACGAGTCTGCGGTGGGCCATGTGGGTGGGCTCGGAGGAGTTCAGCAGTCCGTCGCCGAGGAAGGGCGCGGACTTCTCGTAGGCGACGCCCTTGTCGAGCTTGCGGACGTCCTTGGTGAGGATCCGGTGCACGAGGGCGGGGTCGTTGATGACGTAGGCGCGGGCCGGGCCGAGGCCGATGGTGACGATGTCGCCGCTGCCGCGCAGGGAGTTGAAGAACTCGCGGGGCCGGGTGAGGAGCCGGTGCACATGGCCGAGGAGGGGGAGGCGGCCGGGGGCCTGGGGGACGGCGAGGGGCCGGGGCGCGGTGACCGTCATCGGGAGAGCTCCTTGGGCAGCGAGAAGGTGACTGTTTCCTGGGCCACGCGGCGCACGGACGTGGTGACGGGGCCGAGGCCGCGCAGGGCCCGGACGATCTCGTCGACGAGCGCGGGGGCGGCGGAGGCGCCCGCGGTGAGGCCGACGATGGCGGCGTCCCGCAGATCCGCGAGCCGGACCTCGCCGACGTCCTCGACGAGCCGGGCCCGCGCTCCGGCCCGTTCGGCGACCTCGACCAGCCGTACGGAGTTCGAGGAGTTGCGGGAGCCGACGACGAGGACCAGACCGGAGGCGCCGGCGACGGCCCGGACGGCGGCCTGCCGGTTGGTGGTGGCGTAGCAGATGTCGTCGGAGCCGGGGCCCTGGATGCCGGGGAACCGCTCCTGGAGGGCGTGGACGACCTCGGCGGCCTCGTCGACGGCGAGGGTGGTCTGGAGGGCGTAGGAGACCCGGGTCCCGGGCTCCGGGTCGTCGAGGGCGGCGACGTCACCGACGCTCTGGACCAGGGTGGTGCGGCCGGGGGCCTCGCCGAGGGTGCCCTCGCTCTCCTCGTGCCCGGCGTGGCCGATGAGGAGGATCCGGTCGCCCCGGCGGGCGTAGCGGCGGACCTCGCTGTGCACCTTGGTGACCAGCGGGCAGGTGGCGTCGAGGACGCGCAGTCCGCGGCGGGCGGCGTCGGCGCGGACGGCGGGGGCGACGCCGTGGGCGGAGAAGACCACGGTGGCCCCGGCGGGGACCTCGTCGAGTTCGTCGACGAAGACGGCGCCGCGTCCGGCGAGATCGCGCACCACATGGGTGTTGTGGACGATCTGCTTGCGTACGTAGACGGGGTGCGGGTGGCGGCGCAGGGCCTCCTCGACGATCTCGACGGCCCGGTCGACGCCGGCGCAGAAGGACCGGGGTTCGGCGAGGAGGACGGTCCGGGGGCCGAGGGCGGCCCGCCAGGCGTCGCGGACGGCGGCGAACGGGGCGTGGGCGTCCGGCGGGGCGGTGAAGTGCGCCTCGCTCCCGCCGGTCCGTAACTCCAGGTCCACGGTGCCGGGCCGGTGCGGGGCGCCCTCCCGGACGGTCAGGCCCTCCCGCAGCAGCGCCCCGGTGACCAGGGGCGCGGCGGCCAGGGGCACGGTGAGGGTCGCCGGTTCGGGTTGCTGCACCATGCGGTCCGCCTCTCGCCGTGCGACGCGGTGGACGGGTGCGTCCACCGGCCGGGGGCTCGTCGCCCCGGGAACGGATCAACCGTAGGAGCGGCCCTGATCCGGGCGCAGCCTCGTGTTCCGCTGCACGGAACGGCCGACTGGGCGGATTCCGGACGAGCGCCTTGTATGGGGCGACGCCTCGTACCGAAGGAGCGGTCGATGTCCGTACTGGAGTCCTTGCGCAATCCGTCCGATCTCCGTGCCCTGGACGCGTCCCGACTGCGGTGTCTGGCCGGGGAGATCAGGGAGCGGCTGATCAGCCAGGTGTCGCGGACCGGCGGCCATCTGGGGCCCAACCTCGGGGTGGTGGAGCTGACGATCGCGCTGCACGCCGAGTTCGACTCGCCGCGCGACCGCATCCTGTTCGACACCGGTCACCAGGCCTACGTCCACAAGATGCTGACGGGCCGGGCCGGGCGGCTGGACACCCTGCGCCGCCGGGGCGGTCTCTCCGGCTATCCGTCGCGCGCCGAGTCCCCGCACGACGTCATCGAGAACTCGCACGCCTCGACGTCGCTCAGTTACGCCTACGGGCTGGCGGAGTCGTACGCGCTGGCCGGTGAGGACGACCGCCAGGTCGTCGCGGTGATCGGGGACGGCGCGCTGACCGGCGGAATGGCCTGGGAGGCGCTGAACAACATCGCGGCGCGCGGCCGGCGCAACGTCGTCGTGGTCGTCAACGACAACGGCCGTTCGTACGCCCCGACGGTCGGCGGTCTCGCCGAGCACCTGGGGCGGCTGCGGACGGCGGCGGAGTACGAACGGCTGCTGGCGACGGGCAAGCGGGCCGCCCGGTCGATCCCGGTGGTCGGCGAGGCGGTGTACCGGGGACTGCACGGGGTGAAGTCCGGCCTCAAGGAACTCGCGGTACCGCAGGCCCTCTTCGGTGATCTGGGGCTGAAGTACCTGGGGCCGGTGGACGGGCACAGCGTCCCGGCCCTGCGGGCCGCGCTGCGGCAGGCCCGGGAGTACGACCGTCCGGTGATCGTGCACTGCATCACCCGCAAGGGCGCGGGTCATCCGCCGGCCGAGGAGCACGAGGCCGACCGCTTCCACGGCATCGGGGTGGTCGACCCCGCCACGGGCCGGCCGCTGAAGCCCTCGCCGCCGTCGTGGACCGGGGTCTTCGCCGGGGAGCTGGTGGCGCTGGGGCGCGAGCGCGCGGATCTGGTGGCGATCACCGCGGCGATGCGCGGGCCGGTGGGCCTGGACGGTTTCGCGGAGGCCTTCCCGGACCGGGTGTACGACGTCGGCATCGCCGAGCAGCACGCGGTGACGGCGGCGACGGGGATGAGCCTGGGCGGGCTGCATCCGGTGGTCGCGGTGTACGCCACCTTCCTCAACCGGGCGTTCGACCAGGTGCTGATGGACGCGGCGCTGCACCGTGCCGGGCTCACCCTGGTCCTGGACCGGGCCGGGGTGACCGGCGAGGACGGGGCCAGTCACCACGGCATGTGGGACCTCTCGGTGCTCCAGGTGGTGCCGGGGCTGCGGATCGCGGCGCCCCGGGACGGGGCGAGCCTGCGGGAGGAGCTGCGGGAGGCGGTGGCGGTGGACGACGCGCCGACCGTGGTCCGCTTCCCGAAGGGCGCGGTGCCCGCGGACCTGCCGGCGCTGGAGCGGGTGGGTGTCGCCGATGTGCTGGCCCGGGTGGGGCCCCGTCCGGCCGAGGTGCTGCTGGTCGGGGTGGGGTCGATGGCGGGGACGGCGGTCGGGGCGGCGGAGCGGCTGGGGCTCGGTGCGCGGCCGCCGGGGATCACGGTCGTCGATCCGCGCTGGGCCAAGCCGGTGGACCCGGAGCTGGTGGCGCTCGCCGCCCGGCACCGGCTCGTCGTCACCGTGGAGGACAACAGCCTGGCCGGGGGCTTCGGTTCGGCGCTGGGCCAGGCACTGCGCGAGGCCCGCGTGGACGTACCGCTGCGGTCCTTCGGCATTCCGGCCCGTTTCCTGGAGCATGCCTCGCGCGCCGACATCCTGGAGGAGCTGGGCCTCACCGCCGGGGCCCTGGCCGACTCCGTGACCACCGAACTCGCGCATCTGCGCCCGTGCGCCCGCCCGGTGGGCGCGGCGGCGCCGGTGCCGGCCGAAGGAGCCCGTACGCGATGAGCGCCGTATCCCTGAACATGCCCGCGCTGCCCGCCCGTCCGCTGGCCGCCCGCCGTGCCTCCCGGAAGATCCGGGTCGGCGCGGTCGAGGTGGGGGGCGACGCCCCGGTGTCCGTGCAGTCGATGACGACGACCGTGACGGCCGATGTCGAGGCCACGCTCCGGCAGATCGCCGAACTGACCGCCGCGGGCTGCCAGATCGTGCGGGTGGCCTGCCCCTCGCAGGACGACGCGGACGCGCTCGCGACCATCGCGCGCAAGTCGCGGATCCCGGTGATCGCGGACATCCACTTCCAGCCGAAGTACGTGTTCGCCGCGATCGACGCCGGCTGCGCGGCCGTCCGCGTCAATCCGGGGAACATCCGGAAGTTCGACGACCGGGTGAAGGAGATCGCGCGGGCGGCGAAGGACGCCGGGACGCCGATCCGGATCGGGGTGAACGCCGGTTCGCTGGACGCGCGCCTGCTGAAGAAGTACGGCCGGGCGACGCCCGAGGCCCTGGTCGAATCGGCGCTGTGGGAGGCGTCGCTCTTCGAGGAGCACGGGTTCCGGGACATCAAGATCTCGGTCAAGCACAACGATCCGGTCGTCATGGTCAACGCCTACCGGCAGCTCGCCGCCCGGTCCGACTATCCGCTGCATCTGGGGGTCACCGAGGCGGGTCCCGCGTTCCAGGGGACCATCAAGTCCGCCGTCGCCTTCGGCGCCCTGCTCAGCGAGGGCATCGGCGACACCATCCGGGTCTCGCTGTCCGCGCCGCCCGCGGAGGAGGTCAAGGTCGGGATCCAGATCCTCGGCGCGCTGGGTCTGCGCGAACGAGGTCTGGAGATCGTGTCCTGCCCGTCCTGCGGCCGGGCCCAGGTGGACGTCTACAGGCTGGCCGACGAGGTGACCGCCGCCCTGGACGGGCTCCGGCTCCCGCTGCGGGTGGCGGTGATGGGCTGTGTGGTGAACGGTCCCGGCGAGGCCCGGGAGGCGGACCTCGGCGTGGCCTCGGGGAACGGGAAGGGACAGATCTTCGTGAAGGGCGAGGTCGTGGCGACGGTGCCGGAGTCACGGATCGTGGAGACGCTGATCGAGCGGGCGCTGCTGCTGGCCGAGGAGCAGGGGCTGGAGATCCCGGAGGGGTGACGGCCGGGCGGCCCGGCGGCCGGAGTCCCCTCCGGCCGCCGGGTGCGGTCAGTCGCCGAGCAGGACGGGGAAGGACTCCATGTCGTTCTGCGTCATCACCGGGAGCTTGCGCACCTCGTCGTCCGCGATCGCGAGGCGCAGCCGGGGGAAGCGGGCGAAGAGGGCCGGCAGGGCGATGCCCGCCTCGACGCGGGAGAGCGCGGCGCCGGGGCAGATGTGCGGGCCGTGGCCGAAGGTCATGTGCCGGATGGGGGTGGCCCGGGTGATGTCGAACTCCTCGGCGTCGGGGCCGTGCTGCTCGGGGTCGCGGCCGATGACCCGGTAGGAGATGACCACGCCCTCGCCCTTGGCGATGGTGGCGTCGCCGACCTGGATGTCCTCGGTGGCGAAGCGCATCAGGAGGTGGGTGGTGGGGGTGTCCCAGCGCAGCGTCTCCTCGATCACCGTCTCCCAGGAGACCTCCCCGTCGAGGACCAGGCGCAGCTGGTCGGGGTGGGAGAGCAGCGCGCGCACGGCGTTGAGGATGAGCCCGATCGTGGTCTCGTGCCCGGCGGCGACCATGGCCTTGAGGTTGCCGATGACCTCTTCCTCGGTCAGCGGTTCGCCGCCCTCGTCCGCGAGGATGAGCGCGGAGGTCAGGTCGTCGGTGGGGTGCGCGGTCTTCTCCCGTACGAGACCGGCGTAGAAGACGTCCAGGTCGGCGAGGAGGGCGAGGCGCTCGTCCTGCGGGGTGAGCATGGAGAAGAAGGCCTTGTACTGACGGGTCAGCATGGCGTTCTCGGCGGGGTCGACGCCCATCAGCATGCCGACGACGCGCATGGGCAGCGGCTGGGCGAAGACGGACTTGAGGTCCACGACGGCCCCGTCCCGGCCGCCCTCCTCCAGGGCGTCGAGGAGTTCCGCGGTGAACTTCTCGATGTCGGGGCGGATCGCCTCCAGCCGGCGGGGGGTGAGGGCCTGGGAGGTCTTGGTGCGCAGCCGGCGGTGCTCGGCGCCGTCGACGGTGAACATGGAGCGCCCGGCGTCGATCATTCCGATGAGCGGCCAGTCACGTGTCACCTCGCCGCTCTGCCACAGGTTCCAGGCGTTGATGTCCTTCACCAGCCGGGGGTCGACCAGGAGCTGCCGGGCGTCCGCGTGCCGGGTGAGCGCCCAGGCCGGCACGCCGAGCAGCTCGATCGGGGCCAGCCGTCCCGACTCCCGCAGCCGCGCCGTCTCACCGTCCAGGTCCTGGACCATCGGGTCGATGACGACGGTCGCGCTGCGCGGGGCCGCGGCCCGGTCGGCGTGGGGGCAGTTCACGAGAGGTCTCCTGTCGTACGAACGGGGGTGAACCGGACGGGGAGCGAGGTCGTGCCGCGGAGAAAGGCGGAGGGCCGGCGGACGAGATCCTCGACGGGGACGTCGAGCGCGAGGTCGGGCAGCCGGTCGAGCAGCACCTCGATGCCGGTCCGCGCGATGATCTCGGCGATCTCCTGGGCCGGGAACGGGCACCGGTACTCGCCGTGGCTGAAGGCCAGATGGGCGCCGTTGCCGCCCTGCGCGGTCCCGGCGGACAGGCCCTGGCGGATCAGCGGATCGGTGTTGGCGGCGCCGAGCCCGAGGAGCAGCATGTCCCCGGCCTTGATCCGCTGTCCGCCGAGCTGGGTGTCGCGCGCGGCCCAGCGTCCGGCGAGGATCTGGGTGGGGGTGTCCTCCCACAGGACCTCGTTCATGGCCTCGCCGATGCTGCGCCGGCCGCGGGCCATGGAGTCGGCGAACTCGTCCTCGGTGAGCATCAGCCGGACCGAGTTGCTGATCCAGTCGGCGGTGGTGAGGTGCCCGGCGGCCGTGATGGCCATCAGGTCGAGCATGTACTCCTCGTCCGTGAAGGCCTCCGGGTACGCGAGCATCCGCGAGGTCACGTCGTCCCCGGGCGCGGTGCGCTTGGTGGCGACCAGCCGTGCCATGTGCTCGCCGAACCGCATGTGGGCGCTCTGCGCCTGGGGCCCGCCGTCGGCGAGGTCCTTGAGGACCTGGGCGATGTCCGCCCCCTCGTCGTCGGGGAAGCCGACGAGCCGGGCGAGGACGAGCACGGGCAGCGGTTCGCAGAAGTCGGCGACGAGGTCGGCCGTGCCCCGGCTGCACACGGCGTCGACCAGCCGGTCCGCGAGCTGCTCGCAGTGGCTGCGGATCTCGAAGGGGTCGGCGGCCTCCAGGGCGGGTCCGACCATGCGGACGTGGCGGCGGTGCTCCTCGCCGGCGCTGAAGTAGATCGACGGCATGGGCCGGCCCACCATCGGCAGCAGCGGCCAGTCCTCGGGGATGTGCGGCCACTGGTTCCACAGCCCCACGTCCCGGGGGAACAGCTCCCCGTCGCTCGTGACGTGGTGGAGCTCCCGGTAGCCGATGACGAGCCAGGCGGGGAATCCGCCGGGCAGCTCCACGGGCACGACCGGCCCGTGCTCGCGGCGCATGGACCGGTAGACGGTCTGCGGCTCGGTCTGGAATCCGGGCCCCGAGAGCGGTACGGCACCGGCGTGCGCCGGGCAGCCGGCGGGAGGGACAACCGGCGCGGACTCGGCGGAAGAAGGGCGCGACATGGGTCCTGACTTCTGAGGCGACGGCTGCACGCGTCAAGATCATGCGCTCAACGCACGTTCACTATAAGGATTTTGTGTGATGCCGGAGCTATCAACTCCGATCATTTTCGCTCTGTGGACGGAACAAAGCAGTGTCGAGGCCATGCAAAGGGGATACAACTCCCGTCATTTGACGACCAGTCGGCATGTCTCGCCCCTCGGGGGGCGGCCGCGCGTCGCACGCCGCCACCCCCCGGTCACCGAGCGCCGATCAGTCCGACTCCGCACCGCCCAGGGCCTCTTGGCGTGACACGGTGATCAGGCCCGGATCGCTGACGCCGGCCCTGCCGGTCTCCACATGTCCGGCGAAGCGCCGCAGGAAGACGGCGTCCGTGTCGGCGACGACCGTGAAGTCGTACCAGCTCCCGCTCGACCGCAGATCGAGGGCGTGCCTCACGGTGGCTCCGGCGCGCACGGTGAGGGTCCGCGTCCCTCCCCCGTATGCCGCCGCGTGCCGCAGGGTGAGGCGCACGGCCGCCGTCCCGGCGTTGGTCAGGACGAGGTCGAGCCCGCCGGTGGCCGCGTTGTGCCGGGCGGTCACCTCCGGTCCCGCCGCCCTGCCGGCCGCCCGGAACGCGCGGAGGAACCCTTGCGGTCCGTGCACGGTCAGATCGGTCACGCCGCCGGAGTAGAGGGTGTTCCAGGTGTCCGCGAGCGAGGTCCCGGCCGCGGCGGTGTAGGTCCACGGGCCGTCGGTGCGGTTGGCGGAGGTCACCAGGAAGTGCGCCCCGGCGTCGGGGCCGCCGCTGAAGGACAGCCGGTACGTCCCGGCCGCGGGATCGGCGGTCCCGTCGACGGACGGCGCGTAGGGCAGCGGCCGGACGGGGCGCCGTCCCTTCTCCTGGCCGGGCACGCTCCCGGTGGCCGGCGGCGCGGGCACGTAGTCCGGGTGCCGGTCGCGGTCCGGCGGCCGGTACGCCTCGGTCGACGGCAGCCGGACGGCCGCACCGTCCCGGCGGCGGAAGTCGAAGGCCGAGGTGAGGTCGCCGCAGACCGCCCGCCGCCACGGCGAGATGTTCGGCTCGCGCACCCCGAAGCGCCGCTCCATGAACCGGATGACCGAGGTGTGGTCGAACACCTCCGAGCACGCGTACCCGCCGGTGCTCCACGGGGAGAGGACGAGCATCGGCACACGCTGGCCGAGTCCGTAGGGTCCGGCCGCGTACCGCGGGTCGCCGGGGAAGTGGTCCGCGGCGGTGTCCACGGTGGAGAGCCCCTGCGCCGGCCCCGACGGCACGAACGGGGGCACCACGTGGTCGAAGAAGCCGTCGTTCTCGTCATAGGTGACGAACAGCGCGGTCCTGCCCCACACCTCGGGGTCGGCGGTCAGCGCGTCCAGCACCTGCGCGATGTACCAGGCGCCGTAGTTGGCGGGCCAGTTGGGGTGCTCGCTGTACGCCTCCGGGGCGACGATCCAGGAGATCCGGGGAAGCGTCCCCGCGCCGATGTCGGCCCTGAGGTCGTCGAGGAGCGCGCCGCCGTGGGCGATGTCGGTCCCGGTGCGCGCCTTGTCGTAGAGCGGCTCGCCGGGCACTGCCTCGCGGTACGCGTCGAAGTACAGCAGCGAGTTGTCGCCGTACGTCCCCCGGTAGGCGTCCGCGATCCAGCCCCAGGAACCCGCCGCGTCGAGCCCGTCCCCGATGTCCTGGTAGACCTTCCACGAGACCCCTGCGCGCTCCAGCCGCTCGGGGTAGGTCGTCCAGCCGTAGCCCGTCTCGTCGTTCCCGAGGACGGGCCCGCCCCCGGTGCCGTCGTTGCCGGTGCACCCGCTCCACAGGTAGTAGCGGTTCGGATCGGTCGATCCGATGAACGAGCAGTGGTAGGCGTCGCAGACGGTGAAGGCGTCGGCCAGCGCGTAGTGGAACGGTATGTCCTCACGGGTGAGATGGGCCATCGTCGTCGCCGTCTTGGCGGGCACCCACTGGTCGTACGCCCCCTTGTTGAAGGCCCGGTGGCCGCCGGCCCAGTCGTGGTTCAGGTCCCGGAGGAACTGCATGCCCAGTTCGTCGGCGGGCGGCCGGAACGGCAGCACCTCCTTGCCGAGCAGATCCTTCTGGTGCCAGACCGGCTTGCCGGAGGGCAGGGTGACGGGGCGCGGATCGCCGTAGCCCCGGACCCCTCTCAGGGTCCCGAAGTAGTGATCGAAGGAACGGTTCTCCTGCATCAGGACGACGATGTGCTCGACGTCCTGGAGCGTGCCCGTGCGGCCGCGCGCGGGGAGGGAGGCGGCACGGGCGATGCTGGAGGACAGGGAGGTGAACGCGGCTGCTCCCCCGGCGAGTTGCAGGAGACGGCGACGATTGATCTCTGCCATGGCGGAAGCCTTACGCAGTGTGAGGGGATGTGGGGGTCGGAGCGACTGGAGTGTTCCAGGACCCACCGGTCGTACGGAAGGCCCGAGGGGTGTGCACCCCGTGACGGCCGGCCGAACACTCGGCGACGGAATCCTCGCTCACCTGCGCGAACCACCGGCACCGGGCCTCTTGCCGGAACCGGGAAGTCCCGCGTCCCCGTCGTTGCCGACACCGGGAGTAGCCGGTGCGGCCCCCTGGACCGCACGCTGTGGGGGCATCCCTTCACCACGCACAGGACACGAGGCCCCCGAGTGAGACACGTTCCCGTCTTCCGCTGGGTAGTGACCGCCGGCGTGCTGCTGATCGCGTGCTCCGCCGCCCTGTACATGGCCGCCCCGGGCATGCCGGAGCTGCGCCAGATCGACCTGACGGTGCTCGACGAGGCCCCGGACGGCGCCTGCCGGGTCAGCTGGACGGACCCCTTCGACCACACCGCGCGCGAGGGCCGCTACCAGTGCGAGGCCGGCCGCGACCCGATGCTGAAGGCGCCGAACTACGAAGAGGGGTCCGACCGCGGCTGGGACACCGGTTTCGTGGTCGCCGAGGGCGACGACAAGGGCGAGTTGTACGTCCTCGGCCAGGACGACGAGACCACCGACACCCGCCTCGACCTCTCCGACGTCCTCGTGACGGCCGGGCTGCTCCTGGCGACCGTCGGCCTCGTCGGCGGGAACCTGCGCGCCCTGCCCCGGCTGCGCGGCGTCGACCGGGATCTGGTCCGGCGCGGCCGGCTCCTGAGCCGCGCGGCCGGCGAACTCGCCGAGGACCACGCACGGGCCGTGACGGCCGTACGCGAGGCCTGGGACCGTCTGCACCGGATGCGGCTGGGCGAGGAACTGGACGGGATCCCGGTCACCCGGCTCCGCCACGACAACGGGGCCCCCTTCCGTACCGAGGCGTGGGAGCGCGCGGGCGTCCGCACCGTGCGGGACGTCCTGGAGGGCGGCGTGTGGACGCTCGGGCAGGTGCCCGGGGTCGGGCGCCGGACGGCGGAGCGCGCCCTGGCCGCCGCGCGGCGCACGGCCGGGCGGACGAGCGCGGACCTGCTGGTCCGCATCGCCCCGGACCGCCCCACCCCCGGGACCACAGCCCTGGTCGTCGCGCTGCACGTGCTGGTGAACGCCGGTACGGGCGCGCGTGAGGCCGCGCGCACCGCCGGAACCCTGGCCACCCGCCTGGAGTCCCTGCTCGGCGAGACCTCCGAGGCGGCCGGTCACCGGACACTGCTCCCGGCGGGCCCCGAGCAGCGTCTGCGGATCCGCACGGCCATGGCCGAACTGCGCGTCCTCCTCGACGAGGCGGAACAGGGCACCGTGGACCGCGGATTCGGCCAGGCCTCCGTCGATCTGCTGCGCGGCCCGGACGGCACACGGGACGAACTGGCCGTCTGGGTGGACTTCGAGTCCCGCGAGAAGGAGTACTACCGGGTGCTGGAGGAGGTCACCGCCGGCATCCCGCTCCCGGTGGACCCGCTCCCCGGGGCGGACGAGGACGTCCCGGGGAGCACGGTCGCCGGACCGTAGCGTGCGGGCGCGGGGCGGGGATCAGTACCAGCGCTGGTTGGTCTGCATGTTGCAGGTGGCCAGGTAGGCCCGGGAGGCGTTGCCGGTGCCCGAGATGGTGACGCACTTGTCGTACGCGGCACCGTTGCGGAGCTGGGCGGTGCCCGCGCTGGAGTCGATGTACCACTGCTGGTCCGCGTGGTGGTTGCAGTTCCACTGCATCACGGAGTTGTCCTGGGCCCAGACGGCGAGGCACTTCCCGTTGGCGTTCTTGAGCTGGTAGAAGCCGTTGCCCTCGCCGGTGAACTCCCAGCGCTGGTCGTTGTTCCCGTTGCAGTCCCAGATGATGGCCTGCTGGCCGTCGGCCACGACGTTGCCGTAGATGCCCAGGCACTTGCCCGAGGCGACGCTGTGCTGCGCGCCGCTGACGAGGGCGGCCGCGGGCGGTGCGGTGAGGAACGACGAGACGGCGGCGAGCAGAAGACCGGCGGAGGTGGCGGCGATGCGGGTGAGAGACCTCGTCACGGGAGGAACCTTTCCTGGGTCGGTGCGGCACCTCGGCCCGTACGGCGAGGCGTCGCTGCGTGATCGCCAACGTAGGCCGGTTAAAGGGCCGTTCGGCCGGTGGAGCGTCCCGGGTGCGTCCCTCCCGGCACCGTCCCGGGACGGGCGCCCCGTCTCCCCGGCCACGGGACGGCGTCCGTACCCCCGGACGGCCCCGGTGCGCCCCTGGTCGAGCGCCCCTTAGGGGCAACTCCGGCAGTGCCCGGCCCGGTTGACCGTCCCGCACGGCCGGCGGGCCGTTCTCGGGACGGTGGGACATCGGGGTTCCCTGGGGGAAACCCCCCACAAGGCTCGGGGAGAAACCCGATCGTCCCGAGCGCGCCGGTTCCGTAGGTTCTGGAGTGCGATCGACGCACCGCTCCCCTTCCACTCCCCACCGCCCCCGGAGGCACCCCGTGACCGCCGTCCCCTCCCCCCGGCCGACGCGCACGCTCCACCCCGCCCTCACGGCCTTCGTGCGCTTCGTGATCTGCGGGGGCGGGGTCGGCGTCGCCTCCAGCGGGGTCCTCGTCCTGCTCCAGGGGACGATCCCGCTGGCGGTGGCCAACGCCCTGGTGACGGTGGTGTCCACCGTGATCGCGACGGAGCTGCACAGCCGGGTCTCCTTCCGCAGCGGCCGCCGGGGCTGGGGCGTCCACCTCCAGTCCGGTCTGACCGTCGCCGTGAGCTACGCCTTCACCACCGGGGCGCTGCTCTGCCTGTACGCCCTGCGGCCCGAGCCCTCGGCCCTGCTCCAGCAGACCGTCTATCTGTCGGCCTCCGCCCTGGCCGGTGTCGGCCGCTTCGCGCTCCTGCGGATCGTGGTCTTCCGCGACCGCGCCGTCGCCCGCGACGCCTCCGGCGCACACCGGGCCCCGCTCGGCAAGGCAGCCGTGGCGATGGCCGCCTGACCGGATGTCACCGGTTCGCGTCCCGCGTTGGATATCGTGACGGGTCGGCCGGGCACGAGCACGGCCCGGAGTCGAAGCGGGAGCACGGGTGCCACAGGGGCGGGCCGGATGGGTACGGGTCCCCGTCGGGGACGACGCGGAGCGGTGGACCACCCGCGCGGCATGCCGGCGGGTCCTCCTCGTGGTGCACAACGTCACCGCCGCCACCCGGCTCCTCGACATCCTGCCGCTCTTCGACGACGACCTGCGGATCCAGCTCCTGCTCACCTGCCCGGGGTCCTCGCCCTTCGCCGCTGGCACCGCCGAACTCCTCGCCGCCACGGGACTGCCCGTCCTGCCGTGGGAACAGGCCGCGGCCACACCGGTGGACCTGGTGCTCTCCGCGAGCTTCGGGGGCCGACTGGACGTATTTCGTGGGAAGTTGATCGTCCTTTCGCACGGCGTTGGATACACTAAAAGGCTGGCTACACCGGACACCGGACACCGGACACCGGACGGGGGTCGGGGCCGGAGCCCGCGCCCGTTTTCGGGACCGCTCCCGAGTGGGTGCTGGCCGACGACGGCGTCCCGCTCGCCGACGCCCTCGTCCTCTCCCATCCCGAGCAGATCGACCGGCTGCGCGCCGCGTGCCCCGAGGCCGCGCCGGCCGCCGTCCTCGCGGGTGACCCCTGCTACGACCGGATGCTCGCCGCCCGGCCCTACCGGGACCGCTTCCGCCGGGCGCTCGGGGTCCGGGCGGACCAGCGCCTGATCGTCATCAGCTCCACCTGGAACCCCGAGTCCCTGTTCGGGGACGGGTCCTGGACCGGGGACGGGGGCGGGGACGGGGGCGGAGACGATGTGTTGTCCTGTCTGCTGCCCCGGCTCGCACGCGAGTTCCCGGTGGACGCGTACCGGTTCGCCGCCGTCCTGCATCCCAACATCTGGCACGGGCACGGTCCCGGCCAGATCCGGGCCTGGCTCGACCGGGCGCGCCGGGCCGGCCTGGTACTCGTCGACCCGCTGGAGGGCTGGCGGCAGGCGCTGCTCGCGGCCGACGCCGTCATCGGCGACCACGGATCGGTGACGTACTACGCGGCGGCGCTGGGCCGGCCCGTGCTGCTGGCCGCCGCCCCGCTGCACGCCCTCGACCCCGACGCCCCGGTCTCCGCCTTCCTGCGGGAGGCGCCGCACCTCGTCCCCGGCCGGTCGCTGCGCGCCCAACTGGACGCGCTCGTGGACGGTCACCGCCCGCTGCCGGGTCCGGCGGCGTTCACCTCGTCCGTGCCGGGCGAGTCGGCCGCTCGGCTGCGCGCCCTGTTCTACGCGATGCTGGGCGAGGCGGAGCCGGAGTGGCCCGCCTCGCTGAAACCCCTGGAGACGCCTCCGCTCGCGCGGGTCACGGTCACCGCGCCCCTGCAGGTGCTGACCCGGGTCGAGGGCCCCGGCGAGGTGTCCGTCACCCGATGGGCCGCGTCCGCGCCGTCGCCGGATCCGGACGGGGGCGAGGAGGCGCATCTCGCCGTGCACGAGGACACCCGTGACGTGGACCGGCTCCGCGTCGCGGACGTCGTCCTCCGGGACGGGCCGCCCGACGATCCCCGGTTCGGTTCCCCGCCCGTGTGGACGGCCGAGGCGCTGCGGCGCGCTCCGGGCTGCGCCCTGGCCGCCTTCGTCGTCGCCCCCGACGCCTGCGTCGTACGCCTCCGCGACGGTGCCCTGCTCCGCCTGGCGGCCGAGTCCCCGGAAGCGCACACCGGCCCCGATCCGGCCGTGTTCGCCTCGGCGCTGCACGCCCTGCTGGGTGACGCCGACGGCCCGGCCGGGCGGGACCGGGTCCTGGAGGCCGGTTTCACCGTGCGGACCGGCGACGGCCGGAGCGTACGCGTCCGCGTGGAGCGGACCCCGGCCGGCTGAGCGGAACCCGGCCCCGTGCGCCGCCGGAGCCGCCCGCACGCACCTGCCGTCGCACGGGTCCGACGGAGGGCCCGTCAGCCGTCTGCGTCGCGCCCCTCGTCCTCGTCGGCATCGGCATCGGCATCGGCGCAGCGTTCCCGCATTCCGCGCAGATAGGCCACGTGGTACTCGGCGCGCTGCCCGTCGAGGACGGTCAGCGCCTCCTCGATCAGGGGCCGGGCCCTGGCCGGCTCCGAGGCGTCGAGCCAGGTCTCGGCGAGGTCGGTGAGGGCCCGAGCCGTGTTGTACGTGTCGCCGTGGGCGCGGAAGAAGTCCAGGGCCGCGCCCAGCCGTTCCCGGGAGGCTTCGAAGTGGGCGAGCCCGCGCAGGGCCCGGCCGCGATGGCGTTCCAGCAGGGCTCGGGCGCGCGGGACGTCGGCCGCGCCCTCCTCGTCCGGGCCCATGCCGTCCAGCACCGCGCCGGCCTCGTCGAAACAGGCGTGGGCCTCGCCGTACCGCCACTGCCGCAGCCGGAGCAGCCCCAGGAACTCGACGGCGGAGGCCCGGCCCCGCCGGTGGCCGGCGGCTTCCTCGGCCCGGACCGCCGCCAGGGCCTCCGTCTCCGCCTCGTCCCAGTGGACCAGTTCGGTGAGCGAGTGGGCGAGCTGGGCGTGCAGGGCGCCCGCGTCCCGGGGGTCGCGGCCGGGCGCGTCGGCGAGCCGGGCACCGACGCGCAGGGCGGGGAGCAGCGTCTCGTGGCGGCCCGCCTTCAGCTGGAGGGGCCACAGGGAGCGGCAGATGCGGACGGCGGCGTCCGGGTCGCCGGACTCCTCGGCGCAGTGGACCGCCTCGACCAGATTGGTGCTCTCCGCGATCAGCGCCTCCAGAGCCTCGCCCCGGCTGCCGTGGGCGGACGCCGGGTCCGGAGCGGCGGGGGCGGGGACGCGCCAGCTCTCGGGCAGCGCCGCGTGGGCGGCGCGGGCCGATGCGTCGGCGTAGTGCCGCAGGGCGCGGGCCATCGCGGCCGAGCAGCCGGCGATGCCGTCCTCGCGCACGGCGGCGGCCTCGGCGTGGGCACGGACCGCCGGGCGGTAGTGGTAGCGGGGCGCGGGACCGTCGGGCACGGCGGCGGGCTCGACGAGGAGGGCGTCCGCCAGTTCCTCCAGGCGCCGCGCCGCGTCCTCGGGTGCGGTGCCGGTGACCCGGGCAGCCGTCTCCGCGTCGAAGGCGGGCCAGGCGCGGACGGCCATCAGCCGGTAGAGCAGGGCCGTCGCGGGGTCCAGCAGGCGGTAGGTCTCCTCGGCCGCCGCCCGGACCGGGTCCGGGTCGACGGGTGCGTCCGGTGCGGGCTCGGTGAGGCGGGAGGCCGCTGCGCGCAGGGCGTACGGTGATCCGCCGCAGCGGGCGAGGACGCCGGGCAGGGTCGCGCGGGCGGAGGCGACGGCCGACTTGTCGGTGAGCCGGGTGAGCAGCCGGACGGCGTCCTTGTCGGTCAGCGGGCCGACCGGTACGCGTACGGCGTCGAGCCCCGGGAAGGGGCGCCGGGCCACGACGACGGTGAAGACGGCGGGTGCCGCGGTGAGCAGGGGCCTGACCTGGGCGGCGGTCTGGGCGTGGTCCAGAACGATCAGCAGCTTCCGGCCGGCCACCTGCCGCTGGAAGCAGTCGCGGAGCTGTCCGGCCGCGGGCGGCATCTCCGCGTCGGGGACGCCGAGTTGCCCCAGCAGCTCGCGCAGGACGGCGCCGGGGTCCCGCAGCCCGTCCTGACCGGTGCCCGCCCGCAGATCGGCGTAGAGCCGGCCGTCCGGGTAGCGGGCGGCCTCGCGGGCTCCCCAGTGCGCGGCGAGCGTACTGGTGCCCATGCCGTCGGCGCCGTGGACGAGGGCCAGGCGCGGTGTGCCGTCGGCGCGGCGCGTGGCCTCGCGGTCGAGGGCCTTGAGCGCTTCCTTGCGGTCGGTGAAGAACCGTGTCGACACGGGGAGTCCGGGCCTTCCGGAGGCGGCGGGCCCCGCGCCGGGGAGCGTGCCACCGATGCGGGCGGCGAAGGCGGTCCACGCGGACGCCAGCGCGGGATTGTTCCGCAGCCCCTCCGCCATCATCCGTGCCACGGCGTCGAGTTCGCCCGGAGTCGTGGGTGCGGGCACCTCGCGTCCGGTGACCCGGCGGACGAATCCGCCCGTCGACTCCCAGGCCCATTTCCCGGCCTCGTTCGCCATCCCCGAGCCGACCGCGCCGAGCACCGCCGTGACGGCCGACAGCGAAATGGGATCCAGCATGCCGCGCACTCCCCGTTCCCGGCGCTCCGCGCGGTGCGTCCTCCCCGGCACCGCCGCTGCCACCGTGCGGGGGCAATCTATCGAGAATCCGCGACCCCGGGTTCGTATCCGGCCAGGTGGGCGCGGCCGGGCGGTGTCGTTGGCCGGATGCGAACAGCGGTCCGCCACCCAGAGGTTGGATATCCTGAGGGCCGTTCCAGGCGATCGTGCGGGCCGGAGCCACCACCGGTCCGGGCCGTGCGGCCCAGGGGGGTCACGTGAAGCGTGCGTCGGTGACCTGGAGGTCCGCGAAACTGGCCGAGCAGGCGTGGTACCAGGCGGTGCAGCTGAGGCTCGGCGCCGACCACGAGCGGGCCGCCGAGCAGTTCGCCGTGGCCGTGGCCCATGATCCGACGGCCGCGGACGCCTGGCTCGGACTGCACGCGTACGGGTGGCGGACGGCGGAGGCGCTGGACGCGATGCTGCGGCACTCGGCGTCCTTCGGGGCGCTGCGCATCGCGTTCGGCTGTACGCTCCAGTCGTCGTTCGGCATCGGCCGGTTCACGGACTTCCCGCTGGCGACCGTGCGCGATCTGTGGCTCGCGGGCATGGCGTCGCTGCTGGACCAGCACCGGCTCGACGAGGCGGGGGCGGGTCTGGCGACCGCTCGGCCGGACTGCGACGAGACGCGGTTCGTCCTCATGCGCCACGCGTATCTGCGGTGGGACTGGGACGGCGTTCTGGGGTTCGCCCCCACAATCACCGACAGGAGGCTGAGCGACGAGACGTGGCTGTATCTCGGTGCGGCGCACCTCGCCAGGGACGAACCCCGTGAGGCCTTCCGCGTCCTGGACCGGCTGGCGAACGAGCAGGGGCTGGACCGCCGGCTGGTCGCCGAGCTCCAGCACCTCATGGGCCGTGCGATCACGGGCATGAACCTTCCCGCGCACCCGCTCCCCGGGCCCGCCCCCGCCCCGGCGCCTCCTCCGGCCGTTCCTCCGGCCGTTCCTCCGCCCGTGGACGTTCCGGCGTCGGCCGCACCCGACCCCACCCCGCCCTGGCGGACACCACCGCGGCCGCCCGCTCCCCCGGCCCCTGATCCGGCCCGTCCGGGCCCGGCCGCGCCGTCCGGGTGGACCCCGCCGCCCCGGTAGCCCGCCCCGCCGCCGGTCCTGGCGGGCGAGGCGGGGCCGCGCGCGGTCACGGTGCCGTGAAGTACCTCGGGAAGCGCGGCCCCAGCCACGGCCTGCGGCCCCGGGCGAAGACGCGGCCGCGTGCCATGGCGCCCACCGGGGAGCAGCGGCCGAGTGCCATGAGGAGGAAGGTGACCGGCTCGATGGAGATCGTGCAGTCGGGGCGGTCCGGCAGGGCCGGGGAGACGGTGGCCGCGCCGTCGGTGAACGTGACGCCGATGTGCCCGCCGCCCCACAGGCGCACGGCGTAACGGGCGTTGAGCCCGCGTACGGCCGCCGCGTCCGTCACCCGGGGCATCGCCTCGATCATGAAGGGCAGGGTCAGCGCGGCCCGGGTCCGGTCCACCATGTGCGGGCGACGCCGGGCACGGGCCAGGTCGTAGCCGTGGCCCAGGAGATGCGTCAGGAGGTACGCGGCGAGGACGGCTCGGTTCATGGGGCCCATCGGGGTCATGAGCGTCTCGTCCGGGTCGCCCGCCGCGACCGCGTCGAGGCAGGCGTCGGCCTGCTCCACGATCATCGCGGCCAGCGGTTCCGCCGCGCGTTCACCGAAGGCCGCGAGGCCCTGTTCGTTGGCGGCGGCGATGCCCTGCGGGGTGCCGTCGCCGTACGGGCGGTCGCGGCCCGCCGCCACATCGGCCATCAGCGCGTTGGCCTGCGCCAGGTGCGCGGCCAGCTCCCCCACCGTCCACTCCAGCCCCGGGACGGGGGCGTCCGGGTCCGGGACGGTGCGCAGCAGGGCGGCGATGTCCGCGGCCGTGCCCCGCACCGCGTCGGCCAGCCCCTCGGGCAGCACCACGCCCCGTACGCCCTGTTCGCCCACCGGCTCCATGCCGCCACCGCCTGCCCTCGTGTGCCTGCTGTTACCTGCGGGTACACAAGAGCAGGCGGCGGGGCCTCGGGGCAAGGCCCTGTCGCCACCGTCTCGCCGTCGCCGTCGCCCACGGGGCGGGGGATGGTGACGGGGGCGGTCGGGAGCCGTTCCGGCCCCCTCTACGATCGCTCATGTGTGCGCACATGTGGTCATCGCCGAGGACGACGAGAAACAGGCCGAGCTGCTCCGCCGCTATCTCGAACGGGAGGGGCACGCCGTCACCGTGGCCGGTGACGGTCTCGCGGCGCTCGACGCGGTCCGTCAGCGCGAACCGGACCTTCTGGTGCTGGATGTGATGATGCCCCGGGCCGACGGGCTGGACGTGGTCCGGGTGCTGCGCGCCGAGCACCGGGAGCTGCCGGTGCTGATGCTCACGGCCCGCTCCACCGAGGACGATCTGCTGCTCGGCCTCGATCTGGGCGCCGACGACTACATGACCAAGCCGTACAGCCCGCGCGAGCTGATGGCCCGGGTGCGTACGCTGCTGCGCCGCAGCCGGCGTACGGGCGGCGGCTCCGCGGCGGCCGTCCCGGAACCCGGAGTGCTGGTCGTGGGGACGCTGCGGGTCGATCCGCCGCGGCACGTGGTGACGGTGGACGGCGCCGAGGTGGAGTGCACACCGGGCGAGTTCCGGATCCTCGCCGCGCTGGCCGCCGAACCGGACCGGGTGTTCTCGCGGCAGCAGCTCCTCGCCGAACTCCACGGTTTCGACCGGTACATCAGCGACCGTACGGTCGACGTCCACGTGATGAACCTGCGCAAGAAGATCGAGCCCGCGCCGCGCAGGCCGGTGCGGCTGCTCACCGTGTTCGGCGTCGGCTACAAGCTCACCGATCCCGCGAAGGCGGCGGCCCGTGCGTCGTCGTAGCGCGGGGGCCGGCCGTGACGGGGCGGCGGGACGGGCGCGGCTGCCGTGGCGCAGGAGTCTGCTGGTGCGGCTGCTGGCCGTCTCCGCGCTGGTGGCGGCCTGTTCGGTGGCGGCCACGGCCTGGCTCGCCGTCCAGACGACCTCCGGCGCCATCCTCCAGGAGCAGGGGCAGAACCTCGCCGCCGACGCCCGGATCTACCACAGTCTGCTGGGGTACGCGGCGGCCCACCCCACCTGGGACGGCGTCGGGGACACCGTGCGCGAGCTGGCCGAAGGCTCCGGCCGGCGGATCGCGCTGACGACGCAGCAGCGCGAGCCGCTCGCCGACTCGGCGGCGCCGGACGGGGCCCCGGCCCTGCCCGAGCAGGCCTCCGCCGTCGTGGACCCGCTCTCCGTGGACACCGCGCTGGCCGCCGCGAACGCCAGGACGTCGGGCACCCCGGCGGACCGGGTGGATCCGCGCGCGGTCGGCCCCTTCACCCTGCCGGCCGGTGAGCGCGCGGCGCTGCGGACGGTCGCGGAGCGGGGCGTGGCCTGTCTCGCCGACTCCGGGATCGCCTCGGACGTGGTGGCGACGGCGAGCGGGCGGCCGGTGATCCAGGTGGTGGGCAACGACCCCGACCGGCTCCTGGGCACCGGCTGCGCCACGGACGCGCTCGACACCCCGACCGCCACCGAGCGCAAGGCCCTCAAGGCGCTCAACCAGCTGGCCGACGCCTGTCTCAAGCGCCAGGGCCGGGACGGTGTCCGGCTACGGCTCGATCTGTCCTGGGGGCGGAGCGCCCAGCCGGTGCCCACGGCAGAGGTGCCGACCGTCGCGCCGAGCCCGGTGCCCAGCCTGCCGGAGGACGGCGGGGCCCCGGGCACGCCGTCGGTCTCCCCGGCGGACGGGCCCGCCCCCTCGGAACCGGGGACCCCGGCGGCCACGCCGAGCGAACTGCCCCGCGACGCCGCCACGCCCGTCGCCGGCACCAGCGAGAACGACCGGGCCATCGCCTCGTGCGTGGGCTCCGCCCGCCGCGAGCAGCTCGCCTCCTACGTGGCCTCGCCCGCCCTGCTGTTCATCGCCGACGCCGGCCGCACCACCGTGCCCGGCTTCGACCTCTCCCCCGCGAACACCGCGCGGATCGCGGGCACCGCCGCGCTCGTCCTGGCGCTCACCGTGGGCGTCTCGGTCCTCGTGGGCGCCCGGCTCGTCCGGCCGCTGCGCGCCCTGACCGGGGCCGCGCAGCGGATGCGGGACGGCGAGGACACCACCCCGGTCCGGATCACCTCGGACAACGAGATCGGCCGGCTCACCGCCGCGTTCAACGACATGTCCGCGCACCGGTCCCGGCTGGAGGCCCAGCGCAAGGCGATGGTGAGCGATGTCGCCCATGAACTGCGCACCCCGCTCAGCAACATCCGCGGCTGGCTGGAGGCGGCCCAGGACGGAGTGGCCGATCCCGACCCGGCGTTCATCGCCTCCCTCCACGAGGAGGCCGTCCAGCTCCAGCACATCATCGACGACCTCCAGGACCTCGCCCAGGCGGACGCGGGGGCGCTGCGGCTGCATCCGGAACCGGTACGGCTGGAGGAGCTGGCCGCCCAGGTCACGGCCGCCCACCAGGCCCGCGCGGAGACGGCGGGGGTGACGCTGAGCGTGGCCCCCGCGCCGCCGGGCCGGCCGCTCCCCGGGCTGACGGCCGACCCGGTCCGGCTGCGCCAGGCCATCGGCAATCTGGTGTCCAACGCCGTCCGCCACACCCCGTCGGGCGGCCGGGTCACCGTCCGCCTGCACGGGACCGAGCACGGGGACGCGGTGATCGTGGACGTCGAGGACACCGGCTCCGGCATCCCGCCCGCCGACCTCCCCCATGTCTTCGACCGCTTCTGGCGCGGCGAGAAGTCCCGCTCCCGCCGCACCGGCGGCAGCGGGCTGGGGCTGTCCATCGTCAGGAAACTGACGGAGGCTCACGGCGGCACGGCGACGGCGGTGAGCGTCCCGGGCGAGGGCTCGGTGTTCACGCTGCGGCTGCCGACGGCGGGCGCGGCCGTGCCCCGACCGCGTTCCCCCGGGGCCCGCCCGGACGACGGGGACCCCGGGCCGGCGCCGGTTCCGCGATGAGCGCCACGCCCCCGGGCAGCCCTGATCCGATGACCACAGCGCCCTGACAGCTTCTTCATAAGTTCGCGCCAGCCTGGCGGCACGCCTCGCGGCGCGGTGCGCCCCTGCTCCGCGCCGCCGTCGAGGCCGAACCGGAACGGAGCCCTGTCCATGCCCCTGCGTACGTCCCTGCGCACCGCCGTCCTGACCGCCGTCGCGGTCGGCGCGGTCTGCCTCCCGGCCACCGCCGCCTTCGCCGACTCCTCGCCGACGCCGGTGGCGACCCCGTCGGCGGCGCCCGCCGAGCCCAGCCCGTCGGTCGACGGCCCCGGCGAGGAGCCGACGGCGGTGCCGAGCGCCGTCCCGTCCTCCCCGTCGGACGCCACCCCGACGGTCGCGCCCCGGGGCGGGGTCGCGGCCGGTGAGGAGCCGTCCGGTTCCTCGGACGGCGCCACGTCCACCGCGACCGTGACGGGCGCCGGTGCGGCCGCGCTCCTGGTCGCGGGCGCCGGCACGGTGGTGCTGCGCCGCCGCGCCGCCCGCCGCGACGGCTGACCGCACCCGAACCGCCCCGCAGTGGCGCCGTCCGCATCCGGGCGGCGCCACTGCCGCTAGGTCCTGTCGTCACACCGCCGCCTGCCCCGCGGGGCCATGCACGCGCTCTCGCCGCACCGGGCACAGGCCCGAGTACGTCCAGTACGAGGACCCGCACCCGGCACACCGAGAGCACGCACCTGACCCCGCAGGGCCGCCCTCCGGGCGACGACGGCAGTGTGACGACAGGACCTCAGGCCTTCCGCGACGAAGTCCCCCGGCCCGCACCCCTTCTGGAGCCCACCCCATGCACCGTCCCGCCCCGCGCCGCCGCACCCTCCTCCCCGCGTACGCGCTCCTGCTCTCGGCCCCGCTCACCGCCCTCGCCGCCTGCTCGGACTCCTCGTCGACGCAGCCCCCGGCCGCAGCAGCCCGCCCGTCCGCCGCGGCCACCACCCCGGCCTCCTCCGCGCCGCCGCGCGCCGGGGTGCCCGCCCGGCCGCCGGTCCACGTCGCCATCCCCTCCCTCGGTGTGGACAGCGCCGTCATGCGGCTCGGCCTCAACGCGGACGGCACCGTCGAGGTCCCGCCCGCCGAGAAGGGCATGACGGTCGGCTGGTACACCGGCGGCCCCGTCCCCGGCGCCCCCGGCCCCGCCGTCCTCATCGGCCACAACGACACCCGCTTCGGCCGCGCCGTCTTCCACGACCTCAAGAAGATCGCCCAGGGAGCCGACATCACCGTCCGCGACGAGAAGGGCGCCACCACCCACTTCACCGTGACCGGCCGCGAGACCGTCAAGAAGTCCGCCTTCCCGACGGCCCGGGTCTACGGGCCCACCAAGGACCGGGTCCTGCGCCTGATCACCTGCGACGGGACCTTCGACGCCCAGGGACACCCGGTGGACAACCTGATCGTGTACGCGAAGCGGACGTGACCGCCCGCGCGGGCCGCGAGCACGGGGGCGGGGCGGGAAGCGCCGGGGCGAGGGCACCATTCAGCCAATACGTGACACGTGCATGACATTTCAAGGTCTCCGTGGGACCGTCCGTCCGTACCACGCCCCCGTCCGCGCCCTCGCCGCGCGCACGGACGGGGCGCCGTCCATCCCCCCACAGGACGCGGCATGGAGGACTGACCCATGAAACTCACCCCGAGACTCCCGCTCGCCGCCGCGCTGGCGGCCGCCGCCCTCGTCGGCGCGTCCACCGTCGCGAGCGCGTCGGGCATCGCGGCCTCGCAGCAGGTCGACGGCGTCATCTCCGCCGCCGGCAGCACCTGCACCTGGTCCGGCGCCACCGCCACCGGGAATCCGCCGGACACCCTGACGATCGACCGCTCGACCGTGAACAGCGCGGTGAGCTGCACCGGCGGCGCGAGCGCCACCCTCAACAACGACCCCGCGGTCACCTTCGACGACACCGCGGGCACCGCGAGCTCCGACCTCATCGACATCACGGTGAAGCAGAGCATCATCTCCTGCTCCTACCGCGCCACGAACGTCGGCTGGAACCGCGACGGTTCCACGCGCACCTACGCCAACCAGGCGTTCACCGCGGCCAAGAGCTCCGGCAGCTTCCTCTGCCCCGGCTCCATCACCGCGGAGGCCGGTTCGGCCTCGCTCAGCTTCCACTGACGGCCGGACCGCACAGGGACACAGCAAAGAAGCCGGAGTATTCAGTGAATACTCCGGCTTCTCCGGCTGGTGGTCAACCGACACAATCGCCTGACCTGCCGCGTTCTCCGCCAGGGGAGGCCACTGTTCCCACGGCCAAGAAGATCATTTCCCTCTAAAAGCGACTCGCCCCGCGTTGCAGGGCCGCCGAAGCTTCCTTCCGTCGAGCGGCGTCATCCAGATCGCCCTCTCCGGAGACCGCATCGGTGTGCTGAAGGGCAACGGCGACGCCTATGAAGGAGGGCGGCCTTAGAGGTCGTTTTCGTCCGATGTTTCATCCCGAGGTGGGATGTTCTATGGCCTTTTTCGGGTCGCGCCAGGAGATGGTGTTCTCACTGGTGAGGCGGCGGGCCATGAGGTCGGTCATGGCAATGTGGATCACGGCTTCGGAGCGGGTAGGCAAGGTTTCGTAGTCGCGGGCCAGGCGGCGGTGGAGCATGAGCCAGCCGGTTGGGTCGGCCGCGCGGTGAGGTGCCTGCCGTGACAGCTCCTGTTCCGCGCGGCCTCCCGCCCAACCGGACATGACGGTTTCCCTGTCATCCGGCTCTCCAGTGACTACTGCGTGAGTGTTCTGGCTGGCTGTTCCGAATGGATGCGGTCGTGGCAGACGTCGCAGGCCACGACCGTTTTGCGGCGCCGTTGGAGCATGACGCGCGCCCAGTCGGAAGGCTGCCATCCGGCATGTGCGAGATCGGCGAGAGCCCGGACGTGGTGCACTTGCACGTTGCCCTTGCTTCCGCAGATCTCGCAGGTGTCCGCCAGGAGTCTCGCGATGAGTTCCTTCTGTGGATAGTCCACCCGGACCGGCTCGCGGTCGGCGAGTTCAGCCGCTCGCTGCCGTTGGAGAGGAATTCCACCGAACCGTGCCACCAGTGGTTTCCTGTTCTTCCGCTCGATACGGGCCTCGAAGCAGACTCGGGGCCCGTTAAGCGTGTCGATTCTGGCCTTGTGCTTGGCGGCCAGCTTCGACACGGACGAACGGTGCTTGGCCGCGAGAGTCTTGAGCATGGAAGTCTCCATGACCCATTGCAGCCGGTGCAGCCGGAAGACATCTCCGGCGAGCAGATAATACTGGATGATGCCCCGGTAGACGGTCCCGAAGGTCGCCACGATCGCGTGATCGCTGCTGTTGATCAGGGCCGTCTTCTTCCCGGGTTCTCCCCGGGCGAGATAGGGGGCGCATTTGACTTTAATCACGTCCCGTGGGACACGGAGAGCGATCTGGCCGTTGACCCGACGGTAACGGCCGGTCTTCTTCGTGTCGTTGTGCTGGGTCGTGATCTCGTAGCCGAGAAACCTCGCTGGCCGGGTGCGGGCATGAGTGATCAGTGTCTTTTCCTGGGACAGTTCCAGCCTGAGTTCACCACGCAGGAACTGGGCCAGGCGTTGCTTGATCTGCTCGGCCTCGGCTTTTGGTCCGGTGAAACCGAGGAGATGATCGTCCGCGTAGCGTATGTAGCGCAGCCTGCGGTATGCCGGATCGTTCGGATCCGCGCTCGGCAGACCGACCATCCGCTGACGCAACGAACGGGCCTCGACCCGGTCGCCGCGCCGGCGAGATTTCGCCAGCAGATTCTGCAACTCCAGATAGGCCGGGTTCCTGGCCCGGCGTTTTCCTCGGGTGTACTCCGGAATCAGAACTGTCTCAACGAACTCGTCCAGCTTGCGCAGGTAGATGTTGGACAGGACCGGGGAGGCCACTCCGCCCTGCGGAGCTCCGGAGAGTGTGGCACCCCATTTCCAGTCCTCCAGGTATCCGGCCTTGAGCATGTTGCGCACCAGCCTCAGAAACCGCTGGTCATGGATCTTCTCGCCGAGGAACGACAGCAGGACCTGGTGGTCCAGGCTGCCGAAGCAGTCGGCGATGTCCCCTTCGATGAACCAGGACGTCCCGGTCCAGGTGTGGTCCACCTCCCGCAAAGCGGTATGGCAGCCACGGCGGGGACGGAATCCATGGGAGCGGTCGGAGAACGTCGGCTCGTAATACGCCTCCCATAACAGGCGGACCACTTCACCAACAAGCTTGTCCGACCAGGTCGGCAGCCCCAACGGAATGGTGGAGTCGGGTATCGGAACTTCCCGAATAGCGGCGCCGTCATGCTGTCCGTGCCTTCGCCTCTCTGAGAAGCGCTTCTCCATACTGCGTGCCTGCGTCAGGCATCAGGACGGAGGCCGGCAGCAGGGTGAGCGGTAGGCCCCGTGGCATGAGCTGCCCGAAGACCGACTCGACCACTTTGTGCTGCTCGCCAAGCGGCTGCCATCGGGGAACCGCCCGCCCATGCGGCGGGGTCAGGCTCGCCCCAAGCCGGGCCAGCCGGTGCAGCAGTGGGGCGTCCCCGGCCAGGTGCTCGGCTGCGGGCAGTCGGCCCACGGCCGCGAGCAGCGACCGTGCTACTCCTGCGGCTTCGCTCTGCGGGAGTCCTTCCGGGCGTTCGGTGACGGACCGGCCGAACCCCTCGACGAGCGTCACCTGGCCGTCCGTCATGTGCTGCGCGATCCGGAGCGAGCGCAGCCTGCGCCAGTCCCCCTCCTTGGTGTGCCGGTCCGGCCGGGTCAGCCACTGAGTGACGAGCGCCTCGGTGTGCATCGAGGCGACTGCCCGGTCGCCGATCCGGGCCAACAGGAACGACACCCAGCCCTCCGGGAGCCCGACCAGCGCAGACGGGAGGAGGCCGCCCAGCCGGCAGACGGCCAGCGCCGGCCCGAGGTCGATGCCCTCGTCCGTCTGCAGGACGAGGGTCCGGCCGATGTCGGAGCCGATCCACTCCGTCACCGCGGCCGCGGCGGTGCGCTTGGCCCGTTCGCCCTCCTCCTGCGACACCTCCTCCTGATCGAACGCGTGCTCCAGCCTGCCGAGCGCCCAGAGCACCTTCCGCCCCACCGAGTTGCCCCTCGGCGCCGCGCCGCCGTCCAGCCCCGCCCGGTACGCCTTCCGGTACTTCACGAACCACAGCGGGATCAGGCCGTCGACGCGCTTCGCGGTGTCGGCGAACGAGTGCAGTGCCAGCCTGCCGAGCGGGCCGCACATCCACTCCGGCAGGTCGACGACCGTCCTCCGGGCCCCGGGCTCCACCAGGTGGACCGCCCGCTGCCCGCGGACTTGGCCGAACCGGGCGACCTCTGTCATCAGCTCCTCCCCGGGCCCGCACGCCGTCCGGCCGGACAACCGCGCCAGCAGGCCGAGCGGGGCCACCGCGACCAGCCGCATGCCGCTGGCCCCGTCCGCCGCCGCATCGTCGACCACGGACACCCGCAGCAGTTGCCCGACCGTCAGGTTCCCGAACTCGTGGACGGCCAGCGGGTGGTCAACCAGGCTGATCAGGTGGTGCTCGCGGCGCAGCACGGTCAGCTTCCGGACAGCCCGCAGCCGCTTGACGAGCAGGTCGCCCGGCACGTCCTGCGCCCACGCCGCGTCCCGGGCGGGCAGCCAGCACAGGGCCTGGGTGCGCTCCTCTTTGCAGAGCACGCCAAGGCAGGCGCCGTCCGGGCCGTCCACGGCGAACAGCGCCTGCACGGTCGTCTCGCCCAGTGTGGTGTCGCCGGTCGGCAGGCCTGTGCGCAGCGTCCGGGTGGTCCGGTCCCAGTGCAGCCGCAGCAGGCGCCGGTCCGCAGCGAGTGCGGCCGCGGCCGGTTCGCGGGCCTCCTGGGGGAGGCTGGGCAGCAGCTCGTCCATGTCCGTCCTGATCAGCGCCGCGCCGCTGCGCATCACGATCCGGCCGTTGCCCAGGTGGGCGACGGGCCGGGCGAGCACGGTGCCGTCCGGCCAGACCCCGCCGGGCTGTCGGCGCCGGGAGACCGTGACGACAGGTTTGGGTCCGTCGGCCACGGCTTCGACCGTCACCGGCAGCACACCCAGCTGGCGGAGCAGCACGCTGCCCGCCTCGGTCGTGCTCGACGCCAGGTCGTCTCGCAGCCAGCGGGCCAGGAACCAGTGCTCCTTGGATGCGGGTGCCAGCTCGACCGCCGTGTTCGGCAGCCCCGCCACCCTCAGCACCCCGCCCGCCGGGTCCGCAGTGAGAAGCACCGTGTCCCCGGCCCGGACCGAGTCGGGGGCGGCGGGCGCCAGCGCGTTGGCCTCGTCGAGCCACACGGTGCTGCCCGGGGGGCAACGCTCGATCAGTGCGCGTTCCGCCGGGTAGGGGAAGGCAGCGTCGCCCGCGCCGAGGTAGAGCGCGCCCGCCGTCTCGTCCGCGTGGCCGACCGGAAGCAGGAGCCGGTTGTGGTGGCCGGCCCGGAGCGCGCCGCGCAGGCCGGGCCGCCAGTCGGTGAGGACCAAGTGGCCGCACTCGTTGACCCCACCCTCGATCCGCCCGTACAACAGGTCTCCGGGGGCGAACCGCGACCAGTCGAGGTCGGCCAGCGAGTGCCCGTCGGAGAACCGGACGAGTTCGCCGCGGATCTCGGCGACCCGGCCCGGTGACATCTCCAGCCAGACGCCGCCGTCCTCGGCGCGGGCCACGGCCCAGTACGTCCGCAGGCTCTCCGGGCGGTCCTGGAATGTCTCCTCCAGCAGTTCGGTGGCGGGGAAGCCGTACTGGCGCAGGGCCGCCGACTCGTGCCGAAGCGTCCAGCCGGTGCCCTTGTGGGAGAAGAACACCGGCTCCTCGACGATCCGAGCGAGTGCGGGCAGGTCCCGCAGCCGGGGCTCCCCGCCGAGCGACCAGGTGCGGGTGCGGGTGTCGTGGTAGCGCCACCCCTCCCGTTCGCACGCCCGGGCGATCTCCCGGGCCGACGCATCCAGGAAGGAGACCTGGGCCCAGGGGACAGTCCGGACAGCGGGGTCCGGGCCGACGGTACCGACGGGGCGGGCCGACACTCCCTCGGCCGGGTCCTCGGCGTCGAACTCCAAGACGCCGGACCGGGGTTCCTTCAGCGGGACCAGCTGGGCGCTGCGGCCCGCAGTCCTGCGCACCACGCCCGCGATCTTGGGGTGCTCCCGGTGCAGCAGGGCAGCCCCGGTGTCCCGCTGGGCCGTGGCGTTGAGGCCGGGCAGGCCGGCCACTGTGAACCGTCTGGGGGCGTCTGCCTCCCGGACGTCCTCGGCCGTCCGGAGGCTGTCCTTTGGGAAGACCACGGCGGGCCTCGGCCGCTCGTCCAGGTAGGTCAAGTCGGCCGGGATGGCCTGCCTGACGTGAATCCTCCCGTCGGCGTCGAGCACCAGCCGCACCACGGATCCGGCGGTGACCTCGTCGCCCGCGTGCAGTCCGGCGAGGTCGAAGAGCACGCCGGGGCGGAGCTCGATCCGCCGTCCGTCCGCGTCGACGACGCCGAAGCTGCCGCCCGGCTTGCGCCTCAGGTAGCTGCGCAGGGTCTCGGTGCTGCGGACCGGCGGCGACTTGGTGGAGCCGTGCCACTGGTTGGGGTACTGGCCCGGGGCCCCGAGCCGCACCAGCATCCGGGCCCGTCCCCGGTAGGCATCGAGGCCCTCGGTCTTCGCGGCCCGGCGCAGGCAGCTCTCCCGGTGCGAGAACTCCCGCCGGGGTACCACCGCGGAGAGCGGCTCCCCGTCCTGGACCACCTCTTCGGGCAGGACGAAGCGCAGCAGGTAGTCGTTGCGAGTCTCGTGGATCGACCCCGCCTCCAGGTAGAGCCGGTCGTCCTGGCCGAGCCCCCGGCTGCCGTCGGTGGTGGCGTGCGGGGCGACGGTGGCGAAGCGCAGCGCCCGGCGGTGCCGGCCCAGCTGTTCCGGGACGAGTCGGCCCAGCAGCAGCCTGCGGCCGGCGCCCTCCCCTTGCGCGGCAAGCAGCGCCGGCACGTCCCAGTCGTCGATCCGGGCACTGACCGGCTGTTCGACGGCGTGGGTGTCCGGGTCGGTGTCGCGGCCCAGCCCCCGGGTGCGGGTGACCGCGCGGTGCACAGTGACCCGGCCGCGGTCGTGGTCCACGGTGGCGTCGAGGAGGTGCACGACGTTGGCGTTCGTCGCCTCGAAGTGGATCTGCCGTTCCACGCCAGTCGCGATATCGGCCAGTTCGATCAGCACGGTGACGGTGTCGGGGGCGTCCTCGGTCGCACTGAAGGCCATGGCCTCGACGCGGTCTCCGTGGAAGAGGGCCAGGCCGTCCGGGTCCAGGGGTTCGCCGCCCACCAGCAGCGTCCCGGTCGGGATGTCGACGAACCAGCCGTAGCCGAACTCGAACCGGGCGGCCAGGCCGGTCCCGGTCTCCTCGATGCCCACGTAGTACGGCTTGCCCCGGGTGTGCCGCGGGTCCCGGAAGTCGCAGCGGCTTCCGTCGGCCGCCGCGTACGGGGCGATCACCGCCATGAAGTCGGTGACGGACAGCGGGGCGGCCGACAGGAAGGACGCAGCGTAGCCGGTGCCGTCAGGGTGGGGCACCGGCCGGGCCCGGACCAGGTCAGTCGGGTGATTGCGGCCGGCCACCCAGGCACGCGGTTCGTCGAGGATCTCCAGCCACGGCCGGTAGACCCCCTCGGCGTCGGGTGCCTCGCAGGCCGACAGCGCCATCCGGCCGTCCGCGTCGATCCGCCCGGTCAGCACCGGCTCCGGCGGGTCGACAATCCGCTGCCAGGCGGCGGCCCGGTCGTACGCGGGGCGCGGCGCCGGGCCAGCCGGCCGCCGGGTCGGCCCGACCGGGGAGAGGTCGTACTCCCGCCGGATCCGGACGTACCGGGTGCCGGTACCGTCGGCGGGCGCCGGTGCCACGTTACGCAGGTCGACCTGCTCCCGTTCCACATGGACGGCCCGGAAGTCGATCCCAAGGTCGATGCCCGCAGTGTGGCCTACCCGGTGAACGCCCCCGTGCTGAACGACGACGGGGAAGGTCCCGTCGTTGCGCGGTCTGCCGCCGCGCCGGGCGGTGGCCCGGCCGGTGCTGGCGGACGTGGTTCTGGTGCCCGGCTCGGTGGCCAGCCGCGGTCGGCCCGAGGCGTCCTGGCGGACCGTCAGCGGCGTGCCGTCCGGGCCGGTGGTGGTGCCGACCGCCTTCCAGTCGGCTCCGGGCTCGTCCACCCGTTCCCAGAGGGCTTCGAAATGCAGCATCCGGCGGTGCGTCTCGAAGGTCCATCCGGCGCCCGTCCGCACGCCGCCGAGGCGGTCGCCCACCGCGGGCGCGTCGATGTCGAGGCAGTCCACCGGCAGCCTGGCCACAGCGATCTGCCCGCCGAGGTCGAACCAGGCGCGCACGTGGCTGACCTGGTTGTCCTGGTTCTTGTAGCGGGCGACCACCAAGCCGCTGAGGCCGGGGCGGTCCAGCTCGGCCGGATCGCGCGGCGGCAGGCACCGCTCCGCCAGGTGCCCGGGCGGCAGGGCCGCCAAGGGGGCGCGCAGCTGGTCCGGGGAGGGCAGGACTAGGTAGTCGGAGCTGACCTGGGCGCGGCGCGGGGCGGTGCGGGACAGCATCGGGAAGTCGCCGCTGAGCGTAAGGGACTCGGTGGCCACCCGTCCTCGCAGCCCGTCGGCGGTGGCGGCCCAGTTCGCGGCGCTGTCGCCCTTGCGGGCGGCCCACACCAGGTCGACGACCGTTCGGTCCGGCACCTTTGCGTACCAGGCGTACTGCTCGGGGGTGGGCTTCTGCACGAGGATGCCGTCCTCGTACAGCGGCTGGACCTTCACCACGGCCCGCCGGGCGGCGGCGTCGTCCCAGGCTTCGACGCTGCACACCGCGTGCGCGCCCCTGGGCGTCGGCCCGGCGAACTCGGCCCTGACCAGTGGGGGGAAGCCCTCGACGGCGCGCACGTCGATCTGCCACTGCGGCCAGCCGTCGGCGTCCGTCCGGAGGAAGGCGTCCTCCTGCGCGTAGTGCTCGGCAGACCGCGCCCCGTCCTCGGACATGTCGCCGTCCTCGGGCCGGTCGCGAGCCTCGGCCGGCGGGTCGAACACCGCAAGCCACTCCAGGTTGCGCCGGTCGAAGGCCTTTCGGGCGGACAGCCGGAGGACAGCCTCCCCCGGCGCGAACTCAGCGTGCACGATCAGCCCTGTCGGGGCGTCGGGGTACTCCTCCTCCAGCCGCCGCCAGTCGACGGGCCGCCACGCCGCGGGCCCCAGCACGTAGGAGTGCCCCGGCGTGGTGACGAAGCGCCAGGCCGTGCCGTACCCGGTCCGCTCGGTGGCGTCGCCGACCAGGACCAGCCGCACCGGCACCGGCACCTCCCCGGTGCCGGCCGCGACGGCCAGTTCGGGCAGCCCCGCGTCCAGGGGCACCCAGCGGTTGAGCTCCCCGTGCCATCTGACCAGCACGTTCGACCGGATCGCGGTGCCTTCCGGGTCGAAGGCCCGGGAGAGGTCTGGGTCCCAGCGGCGGCGGGCGGCGGTGTCCGCCTCCCCCGTCCCGCCGGGGTACAGCTCGCCCGGGCAGCCCTCCACCCGGAGCCCGAGGCCCGGGTGCTGGTCGTTGCGGGCGAGCTCCGCCGCGCGCACCTCCCCGTCTTGCTGGAGCAGCGGCACCAGCGGGACAACGGTGGGCAGCGGCTGCCCGCCGGGGGGCGCGAGCCGCACGGCCACGGTGTCGCCGACCTCCCAGCGCCGGCCGTCCTGCGGTTCGGGCCGGCAGCGCTGGAGGGTGTCGAGCCCGCAGTTGACCAGCAGGGTGGACGTGTCGCGGAGGGCCGGATGGACCACCACGCCGAGCACGCAGGTGTCCGGCTCGGGGCGGGCATCGCCCCGAAACAGGTCGAACACCTGCCGGCGGCTGTCCCGCACGGCCCCGACCGAGGCGTTCTCGTCACGCCGGTACTCGACGACCTCGCCGGTGCGGCGGTCCTGGACCGTCGCCGCGAGGAACCGCCGGTCCTCGCCGGGCAGGTCGGCGGCCCGGCGGGTCGCCGGGTACCGGGCGGGCCGCTGGGTGCTGTCCCACAGCGAGGCCATCGCCTCGGCCAGCGTGGTTCCCCGGCCGCCGAGTTCCCGCGCCGCCGTCGCCCGCAGGAACCCGACCAGCGCCGCCTCGGTGCCGCGGCCGGAGATCCGGCTCTGGTGGTCCAACCATGGGTTGCCGTGTGCCGCCACGGGCGGCCGACCGCCCCACTTGTGGTAAAGCGCCCGCAGGGCCCGCAGCCGCAGCCGGTTGGCCGTCTCCGGGGGCAGCCCGCCGTGGGTCAGCTCCTCGAAGAGCCGGTCGTAGTAGAACTGCGCGCCGCCGCTGAGGCCGACGATCGCGTCCACCATTTGCTCCAGGACGTTCAGCAGCCGTTCCTGCGAGCCCGTCCCCTCGGTCGGCGCGCGGAACATATCGAACATCCGGGCCCGCACGTAGCGCGGCAGTTGGGCCGGTGTGCCGAGGGAGGAGACCAGGCCGCTCCAGGAGGAGACCCACTCCTCGTGGTGGTTGGCGTCGCCGAGGTCGGGGCGGCCGACCAGGGCGGCGAGCCGCAGCGTGCGGACCGTGACCGGGGTGATCCCGTGCTTGTCAGTCGCGGCGAGGAAGCGGCTCACCTCCTCTGACATCCGCTGCCACTCCTCGACCGAGAAGGAGTCCCGGTCCGGGTCGGTGGGGCCGCTGAGCACCAGCGTGCCCGGCAGTAGCGACCGCAGCCGCCTTCCGTCGGGGCGCCGCGGCCCCTCAGGCGTCCAGTCCCAGCGGAGCACGTCGTGCCGTGAGTGCGGGTGGAGGTCGCGGTACAGCCGGGCGGCGCCCGAGGCCGTCACGGCGGGTACGGGCCGGTCCCGTTCGCGGATCAGGTCGAGCAGGGTGTCCGCGGGGGACGGCTGACCGCCGAACCACCGGGCCCCAGCCTCCGTCCGATGCTGCCCGGTGCCGCCCGCCGACGCCTCCTGGGCCCAGTGGAGGGCCACCTTGCGCGCGGCCCAGTCGGGCAGCACCGGGGGCGTCGATGGCGCGGTCGGTAGCGCCGCCACCACACGGACGATCCCGGCCGGGTGGATCGCGGCCCGCACGCCCTTGCCAGCCCAGTCGGCAACCGCCGCGCCGTGTAGCAGCAGCACGCACAGGTGGCCGACCTGCAGCTGAGCCCGGTGGATGGGGCCGTGCACGGTCTCCATGAGCGCGTCGAACGTCCGGTACAGGGTGTCGCGCAGGTGGACGAGGAGCAGCAGCAGGTGGTCATCCCCACCCTCCGGCCCGGCTTCCCCGCTGGGCCCCTGGCAGGTCAGGAGCCGGACGGCCAGCAGGCCCGCCCCCAACAGCCGCACCAGTTGCTCGGGTTGGCCGTCCTGGAGCCGGACCACCGCCCCGCCCGTGCTGCCCGTGGCCTTGGGCTGGTCCTGGACCAGCCAGGGCGACCACAGCCACGCCGCCGTCTCTGGGTCGGTGCCCCCGGCCGGGCCGGCGCTGAACCGCGGATTGGGGATCTGGCCTGCGGGGTGGCGCAGCGAGAGCAGCCGATGGGTGTACTGCTGGACGACTTCGTAGGAGTCGTAGGGCAGGGTGAGCGGGAACCTCGGCGCGTCGACCGGTCCTTGGGAGGCGGGCGCGCGCCACCACCGGGCGAGCCGCCGGGTGACCCGCTCCGGGGCGACCTCCGCGGCGGCGGACCACAGTGCCGTCTGCCACAGCACCGCCGGCATCGCCGACTTCGACGCGGCCCCCGTTCCGCCAAGGCGCCGGTAGGCGGCCTCTCGGGCCTCGCAGCCGACGGCCTGCGGGATCAGCCCGTCGGCGGTCCAGGTCCGGAGCCAGCCGGTCAGGCGTTCTCCGGCGAACGCCTCGGCCTCGACCGCGTCCAGTGGGTCCGGGCCGGGGCTGGGGTCCGCGGACACCGGGTAGGTGATGCGGGCCGCGGCGGCCAGCAGGTCCGGTTCCAGGTCGAAGGCGCCCCGGGAGGCCGTCGCGAGGGCGGCCCGAACCCGGCCGGCGTGTTCGGGCCGGAGCGCCGCGACGGCCTCGGCGGCCTGCAGCAGGGCCATACGCCCGTACCGGCCGGCCAGCGCCTCCTCGGTCAGGGACTGCTGCTCGTCGAGAACCTCGCCCGCCGCGCGCGCGTCGCGCCCGACCAGGAAGCGGACCGCCACCAGGGCCACGGTCGGGGCGAGTTGCTCCACTAGGTCCTGGTACGGGACGTCGGCGGCGTCCGTCTCGGACGTGCCGTCGTCCAGGCCGTCCAGCAGTTCACCCAGGGCCGCCAGCGCGGGGCGGACGGGGCCGGCGGCCGACCGGAGCGCGGCCCCCAGGCGGGTCCGCAGGTGCTCGGGGGCGACCGCGGCGATGTACCGGTACACGTCCGCCGCCCGCGCGATCACCTCGCCGCTGCCGGCGAACCGGTGGTGCGCCGCCAGGACCAGGGGCAGCGCGTGGAGCGCGGTGGCCGTGCCGGTCCGGCCCAGGCTCTCCAGTGCCGCACCGACGATCTCTCCGGCCCGGGGCGTCCCCACCGGTTCCTGGAGCGCGGTCAGGACGTCCAGATGGAGCGCGGCCGTCTGCGGCGGCAGTCCCAACGAGGCACAGAAGTACCAGTGTTCGAGCATCCATGTCCCTTACGTGCGGTCACCGGCCGAGAGGTGGCATCGGCGGGACGAGAAGCGGGTGACCTACCCTACGGGTTCCGGGCCGCGGGGCGACGATTTCCGGCCGCATCGAACCCGGTTCCTGATGCATCGTCACCATTCGTCCTCGGCCAGGGACAGCGGCGACCGGAGGGCGTCCCGGAACGGGGCGAGACCGGCTTCCAGCTCCGCGTCGGCGGGCCGCTTCCTCGCCCCACCGGCCGGTTCGAGTCCGAGTACCCGACGCTGATCCTCGCCTAGGCCGTAGATCCAGCGGGCGGACTCTTCGGTCAGCGGGCGGCGGGTCAGCAGCGCCCAGCTGCCCGGCCGGCTGCCGGTCGGGTCGAGCTCTACGAAGTCGATTGGGTCGAGCAGCCCGGCCCGGTCGAGGGCGACGGCCTCATCTGCTTGGTCGAGGTCCTGCGGGAGGGGCCCTGCTGCTCCCCGGCCTGCCACCCTGATGGCGGCCGCCACCACCGGGGCGGCCTCCACCCAGGCGTCCAGGGCGTCGGTATCGGTGTGGCCGGCCCGCAGTAGTGCCAGGGCGACCGCCTCCGCCAACGGGCGGGTCAGGTCCCGGCGGCGGACGTCGCCAGGCAGGGGCAGCTCCGTCCCGGCCGCCCCGATCCACCGGTCCAGGTCCTCGTCGCAGGCGGCCGCCAGGCACAGCGACGCGTTCCGCCGGGGCGGGACGCGGTCGCGGGCGTGGGCCTCCAACAGTGTGCGGTACAACCCGGGCCAGCGTTGCCGCACCTCGTCGAGGACCTCCCGCTCCTCGTCGAACGTCCCCCACGTCCCGTCCGCGTTGAGGTCGTCGACGACCTCCCGGACGTCGACCTCGGGCACGGGCACCGCCCCGTCCGCCCCGCGGGCCAGGGCCAGCCGGTCGAGGAGGCCACGGGCGCCCCGGCCCGTGCCAGCCGCGCCACCCGCCGCGCCCGGCCGCCGCCGGGACCGCTGGGGCACGGTGGCGGTCGGTGCGGGAAGGCGCAGCAGGTACTCCTGGTGGCCGAGCAGCCGGGCCAGCTCCTTCGCGCTGCTGCGCACCTGGTCCGGCTGCGGTCCGCTCACCTGGAGGACGAGGACCCGCAGGTCGGGGTCGAACCGGAAGAGCCGCTCGACGTCCCGGCGGATCCCCGGGGGGAGGGGGGAGGTGTTCATCTTCAGGACGAGTCCCGTCCCCCGGTGCTCCCCGGGCGGTGCGGGGCGGTGGGCCGGACGGACACTGTTGTGCAACTCGACCGCGTTCCGGGGCAGCCGCCCCCCGGCCGCGTCGCACAGGTACCAGCGCCGGGGGGCCTCGTCGCGGTCGTGGTGGCGGGCGACGGCGAGCAGCCGTTCGGCGTCGGTCATCAGCCCGGTCAGGTCGTCGCCGGTCGGATCGGCCAGGACGTCGGCGACGGTACGGCCGGTCAGGCACCACCAGGCGTCCAGGTGCACCCGGTACCGCTCGTCCGGCTCCAGGTCGCCGTCAATTGGCAGGCGGTGGGCCACCGGCGCCCGGCGTTCGTCGCGCAGTTCGGGGAACATCCCCACCGAGAGGTCGCCGACGCCCTCCCGGACGAACAGCACGGGCAGCACGTGCGCGTCCACGATGGCCTTGCGGGCCTCGCGCAGCGCCAGGTCGGACGGCTCGCCCCGGACCAGCGCCGCGAAGAGGACCTGGGCGAAGTCCGCCGCCTGACGGTGAGTCACCTCCCCTATCACCGCTACCACCTGTGTCACTCCCGCACGGACGAGTCGCCGCGCCACCGAGGGGGCCCGCCCCCGCTCGTCGGCCGCCCCGCCGGAGTGGCAGGCCATCAGCACCGCGAGGCCGACACCGGCCTCAGCCAGCAGTTCACCGAGGTGGTCCGCGGGGAACCAGGTCCCACCCTCGCCGCCCTCGGAACCGTCCGTACCGTCCACAGCCAGGGCGAGGCCGCCCTGCAGCTGGTGCCCGCCGTAGTAGAAGACCTCGGCGCCGCCGTCGAGTGCGCGGCGCAGCGCCCGCGGTGTCGCCGGGATGTCCGCGGTGCGGGCCGACAGCCGGGAGCCGACGGCCACCCCCTCCACCAGCCGCCGGTCGGCGTCCGCCAGCGCCTCCGGCGGGGGCTGGGCAAGTGTGACGGGCGCGTCCGCGCCGGGGACGGCAATCTCGCCGTGCACCGCGGTCGCGTCGGCGATCACCACCCGCCCGATGGTGACCGGGGTACGGACGGCCTGCCGAACGTTGGAGCGGACGCTGCGCACGAGCAGGATCCGGGGGTGATCCCCGAGCGGTCGGCTGCCGTCCGCCGGCATGACCGACGGCTCCGCAGCCCAGGCCCGCCACTCCTCGCGGAGCGCCGTCGCGCCGGGCACCCGCACCGCCTCCCAACGCAGGGCCGCCAGGTCCCGCGGGCCGCCCTCGGACGTCAGGCCCGGCACGCGGACCTCGGGGGTAAGGATCCGCAGTCGCAGGTGACCGCACGCCAACTCCTCCATTCGCAGGGAGAGGTGGAACCTGACGGGCGGAGGCAGCAGGATCCCCGCCATGCCCTCCGCCGCCCGCTGGGACACCGGCTTCCCCGAGGGGACGAATAGGTTGCCCGTCACCCGCCGGGCCGGCGGCGGATCGTGCAGCGCCACGCCCCCCTCCCGTACGACCGCCATGACCGACTCCCCCTGGAACTCCAGGCAGATGGTGATGTCCCAGTTCAGTTGCACGGTTGGCCCCCACTCACTCGTCTGTCCCAGAATGCCAGTACCTGGAGGAGCCGAGAGGGGAACGGGCGTGGCAGTGGAGGAACCGGCGGAGTACACCCGGACGTACCGGTCCGAGAAGGAGCGCCTGCTGCGGATCCTCCGCAGCACCGAGCTGTGGCACTCCGAGCTGGACGACGAAGCCCGCGACGCCTGGCTAGCCCTGCTGGGGGACCCAGACCTCACGCGGGAACAGTTCGACGCCGCGTTCGACCTGATCCTCGAGGAGTATTGCTCCGCCGCCGACTGCTGGGTGGAGTTCCTGGAACGGGAGCGGGACACGGCCTGGGCGCGGGGCATCCCTACCCAGGAGGCACCGGAGCTGCCCCGCGAAGAACCGGCCACGGACGGGGACTTCGACGAAGACGCCGAGGAGGACGCCGGCCAGGACACCCCGGCGCGCTTCCTCAACCTCGCGGTCGTCTGGCCGCACTCGCGCCGGAGCGTGCCCGCCGACCTCTACCTCGCCTCCGGACGCACCTACGAACTCCGTCTGGGCATCGGGGATCCAGTCGATGGCAACCTCCTCCCGTCCTCCTCCCCGGCGCTCCCCGAAGGGCCCCTCGACCACACGGACGACAATGGTCGGGGCGATTGGCTCCAGGTGACCGCCGTCAGCGCGGACCTCCACCTGCCCGCCGAGCGGTACTGGATCTTCCTGCCGCTGCACGGGGACGCCTGGGTCTGCCACTGCTCGCCCGGCGGACGGCACAACTGCGAACCGGCCCACCGGGGGCGGCACCTGCACATCCCCTTCGTCGTTCCGGAGGAACCCGGCCCGGCCCGACTGCTGCTGATCGTCTCCTACCGGGGCAACCAGTTGCAGTCGGCGACCGTGACCGTCTCCGTCTCCGCAGCCGAGGGCCCCGGCGGCACCACCGGGGCCGTCGTCGACTACACGCTGACCTCGGGCTTCACCGGCCTGGACACGCTGCCCCGCCGCGGCGCCGCGGTACGGGTGGGGCGCCGCGACGGCGCGATGACCATCGACGTCACCGCCGAGGACAGCCCGGCCGCCGCCTTCTGGCTCAGCGAGCACCAGGTGGTCGCGGTGCTGGAGCAGGTCCGGACCGATCTCCTCGCCTGCCACAGCGAACTGCGAATGAGGGAAGGGAAGGAGGAGAAAAAGGTGCGGGTGAACCTGCTGGACAAGGAGAACCGCAAGGACCCCGACGCGCTGCGCCGGGACATGACTCGGCTGGCCCGGCGCGGCTGGTCGCTCTACCAGATGGTCGTTCGCAGCCGGCCGGAGCGGGAGGCCCTGAAGCGGGTGCTCGACCGGCCCTCGACGATCCAGATCTGCCGGACCGAGCTGAACGACCTCGCCTTCCCCTGGGCCCTCCTGTACGACATCCCGGTGGAGGCCGACACGCCCCTGGGGCAGTGCGGGCCCGGCTGGAAGCAACTGCGCCGGGACCCGACCGCCCGCGCCTGCCCGGACCGGACCCGTCACCCGCTCAACACGCTCTGCCCGTACGGCTTCTGGGGGTTCAAGCACATCATCGAACAGCCCGCGTCCGTCCCAGGCGGCGGCCGCGTCCACCTGGAGGCGGGCCCGGCCGGAGCCGCGCCCTCCCTGACCGTGGCGCGCAGCACCAGGTTCGACCCCACCGGGGTGGAGCGCCACCTGACGGCCCTCCGCGCCTTCTTCCCCGACCTGCGGGTCTGCGACCGCAAGGACGCCTTCCGCCTGGCGCTGACCGGCGCCCCTTCCACGGGCGTCTACTTCTTCGGCCACGGGCTCCCCGCCCGGGCCGGGGAGGACACCACCCCCACCGTCCTGGAGATCGGCCACGACGACCGCATCCTGCCCGAGGACCTGGCCGCCTGGGGCGAGGCCCCGGAGTGGGAGCAGTGGGCGCGGACCGGCGGGCCCCTGGTCTTCCTGAACGGCTGCCACACCGTCGACCACGACGCCCGGACCTGGCTGCCCTTCGTCGACGTCCTGGCCGGCCTGCACGCCGCCGGCGTCATCGGCACGGAGATCACCGTGGTCCGGGGCCTGGCCGAGGAGTTCGCCGAGCGGTTCTGGGAGCTCATGCTCTCCGGGCAGGACGTCGGCTCCGCCCTGCACCGCACCCGGATGGAACTCCTGGGCAGGGGCAACGTCCTGGGGCTGGCCTACACCGCCTACTGCTCCGCCGCCCTGCACCTGCGCACCACCGGGTGACCGCCCCCACGGGGCGGCCACCCGGGCTCTCACCCCTCGCCCATCCAGTCGTCGGGCGTCTCCCGCGGCGCGCCGACGGGCTCCGGGGACGGCGCCGGAATCCCGGAGCCACTCGGCCCGACCGGCTCCGGCGCGGACCGGGCCGCCTTCCGGCGCCGCCCCTCCGCGCGGCTCATCAGCAGGGCGACGACGAAGTAGCCGAAGAACCCGGCGAACAGCCCGATGCCGTAGGAGGCGAAGAGGTCCGGCTCCGCGAACTTCATGTTGATCACCACCCCGCCGCCCAGGGCCGCGATCACCGTCACCAGGTCGGTGAGCGTCGGCGCCTTCGTGTTCCGCCGCAGTGTCCGGTAGGCGATCCAGCCGATGACCGCGCCGAACGCCCCGGCGCCCCAGAGACTGAGCGTGGAAACCTGCACAGTTGCTCCTCCCAACCTCCCCATCACCCTCCGTAACAGGGGTGGAGGTACAAGGTACTACCCCGGCCGACCGCCCCTACATGCCTTGCCGTCCTCGCTCGTTCGACTCTCCATCGCCATCCACACGGAACGGGACCCTGTGAATGCACGGGCAGACGGCACGCGAGCGAACGCTGCGCGAACGAGCTCCTCAGTGGCATGGAGCTCCGCCAGCATTTTCCACTACTTGTGCATGACAGGGAAGTAGGGCGGCACCTGGTGAAAACAGGTGGGGCCGGTCTGACCGGGAACGGCCCGGACCAGACCCTGAGCGCCGCTACGCTTCGTAGCGTGACTGATACTCCGACTCTCGACGGGCTTCTGCGGCATGCCCTGCTCGCCGACAACGCGCGGGCGCTGCACGCGGGCGCCGAAGCCGGGGTGCACACCGCGGCGTCCCTGACCGAGGCCGCCGTCGACCTCCTTGTCGTGATGGACGCCGTCGACGACCCGGTGCAGCGCGAGTTCCTCGCCGAGGCGTACCGGTGCCTGGGGATGTTGCCCTGCTGGCACGTGCGTGCCGACCGCGCGGTCGGTGAGAACCGGGCCGGTGTCGGCTCGAGGATCCCGCGCCGAAGGAGCCTGCGCAAAGGGATAGCCGTGCCCCAGGGGCTCGCCGCTGTCCGACACCACCAGCCGCTCCTCGTCGGAATGTCATGAACTCCACTCGGCTCGAAATCCCGGCCACACCCGACGGATACCGTCTGCGCACCGCGCTCGATCGCCTCTGCCACCGGCGGGTGCGGGCGGGCTGTCGCGCACGGCCCAATACTTCAGCCGGACGTCCACTCGTCCAAGTGCTGGGCAACAGCGCGCAGGAGCAAGTCTCCGCGTCGGAACTGCTGGGCTCGTCCAGCAGGGCGGTGATGATGGTGAGGGCGGTGGGAGCGGAGACCTGGCCCGGTCCCGGCCGCCCGAGGCGTCAACTGGGTGACCGGCCCGAGGAACGGTCAGGTGGTGACACGGGGCATACGTAGTGCGGACGGGGTCGGGCGCCCGATCGGCAGGATGCCGACCACGATGAGCCGGGGGACCTCGGTGGCGCTGCGCGCGTGGTGAATGATCCAGACGCTGTCCTCAATGCTCCGGTAGCCGCTGGTGTGGCCGCTGTCGTCCCCGACTAGGAGCAGGCCGAAGGGAGGGCCGGTGGCGGTGTAGTTGGCGGCCTGGGCGAGGTAGCTCTTCTCGATGCGTTCGCGAGTCCATCTGGTGTTGCGGCGTTTGACCTCGGCGACGAAGCGGCTGCCGGCCTCGGGGGTGTAGGTGACGTCGGTGCGTCCGCTGGCGACGTCGATGAGTTCGCGCTGCACGGTGCCGGGGGTGAGTGTGCCGGCGAGGTGCTGGTGGAGGTCGTCCTGGACGTGCTTCTCGTCCCAGTGGTCGGAGCTGCCGTCGGGCTTCTTGTCGGGGCAGGGGCCTAGGTAGGCGGTGCGGGCGCCGTAGTAGTCGGCCTGGGCGTCGAACCGGTCGTAGAGGAACCGCAGGAACTGCTCCAGCAGGGTGGTGAAGTAGGAGCTGTCACGCTGCGTCCAGGCGGGGCTGGTGGCCAGCTCCCCGAGCAGCGATTCCAGGTGGGCGTCGAAGCGGGCGTTGCCGCTGGGGGTATAGCCCTTGGACTGCTGCTGCAAGAGCTGCTCGATCCGATCCAGGAGCAGCGGGTCGAGGTTGTCACGCAGGCCCGAGGCGTCAGCCTGGAAGAGCCCGGCGAGAGTAGGGCGGCCCTCCAGGGCTTTTCCCGGCATCACCTGCCCGGTCGACGACGGTGCCCGCCGCTGGGCCTGGACGACCTCGTACAGCGCCCGCGCGTCGGGGGAGTTGGTGAACTGTAGGTCGGTGGTGAGGGCCTGTTCGAGGTGGTGCAGCAGGCCGTCGCTGCGCACGAACGCAGCCTCCACCGGTGGGCTCACCAGTGCCGTCAGGCCGCCGGACCCGTCGGTCCGGGCGGTGTGGATGCTGCGGCTGGCGACGTAGACGTCCAGCAGGTCGCCGAGGGTGCCGGCCGGGTCGTACCAGCTGGGTTGGTCCAGGTGGGTGCGGGCGGTCTGGAGCGAGGTGACGAGCCGGGACCAGGCGCTCTGCGCAAGTCCGCGGGCGCTGAGCCAGTCCAGCCGGTGCATACCGCGGGTCCACTCGGTCAGCACAGTGGTTGTGGCATCCAGTTGGGTGGCGGCCTGGGCCAGGCGCTGCTCGGTGGGTGCGGCTGTCGCGGGCTGCTGGTCGAGTTCGCCGAAGGCGAGGACCGCATCGACGGCGGCGGCGTGGGCGCGGGCGTCGAGTCGGGCCTCGTGGGTGCGGTCGAGGTCCTTGAACCGCATCAGGGCCCGGCGCAGATGGTCTTCGACGGCCGAGCGGTCGGATGCCTCCAGGGCGCTGCGCATGTCCGCGACGGCCAGTTCGAAGGTGGCGTCGGCCCGGGTGCCCGCTGGCAGATCGGTCTGGTTCTCCAGCGCGCTCAGGACATCGAGCAGGGCGTCGTCGCCGAAGTGGTCGTGGGCGACGCCGACCAGGATCGGCAGACGTTCCAGGGCCTCGGACGGCTCGTCCCCAGTGATCTCGGCGAGCAACGCCATGAGACGGTGCGGGGTGGCCGTCTGCGCGACGGCCAGGCGCAGCAGTCCGGCGACGGCCGGCTGGGCGAGAGCGGCATCGGCGTCGCCGGCGAGAGCGGCCTCCACGTGTGCGGCAAGATCCCGGACGGTGCGGGTGCCGAGGCGGGTGGCGAGCGCCGGGTGGGTGCACACCACGTCGATCGCGTCGGCCAGGACCCAGGCGGCGCGGGGGTTCCGCAGCCCCTGGGCCGCGGCGTCGAGCAACTGCCGGGCCTGGTCACCGTCCACGGCGTCGAGGTCGCGGCCGAGTGCCGTTAGTAGATAGGGCAGGAGTGGACCGGCAGCGAGCTGGTCGGCCTCCGCGATCACCACCTCGGCACCGCCGAGGTCCGCGATCGAAGGCCCGGCGTCCAGCTCGTCGTCGGTCGCGTGGCTCGCCCAGACCTGGAGCATCTGGTCCACGCTTGGGGTCACGGACCTCTCCTTGTCGCCGGCCGGTTCGCGAACGAGCATCTTAGAACAGGTGTTCACCGTTGCTGGTGATGATGTGGTCCTTCGGTAGGTCGTCAACGAGCTCGGGCTGCGCCGTGGTGAGAACGACCTGCAGTTCGGGAAGTTCTGCGGCGATGGCCTGCAGCTCGGCGATCAGGGTGCGGGCCGGCACCTCGGTGACTTCTTCGGCGGCTACCGAGTCGATCAGAAGGAGGCCGGGGTGCGTGGCCACGCCACGGTCAGCACTCACACGCAGAAGTGCGATGACGGTCGCGATCCGCATGCGGAGCCGGTCGCCGCGGCTGAGCCTCTTGAACACGGTCTTCACGCCGGCCTTGACGGCGTTGACCTTGCCGGAGCGGTCGAGTTTGACGCTGTCGAGGTTCTGGACGCCGAACCGTGTGGCGAGCTCGACGATCGCTTTGTTCATCGCCGGGAACAGTTGCTTCGCCGCAGCGTCGACGGCCGCACGGATGGCTTCCTCGGTGGTGGCCAGGACCTGGGCAGATACTGGGACCGGCGGAGCCGGAGGCATCGATCCGGTCGCCTCGAGCCGTCCGCGGAGCTCGGCTGCCCGGATCTCCTGGTCACGCAGCCGGTCGTGGGCCTGCGAGGTGGCAAGCCCCTGCTCCAGGCCGGCCGCCGCCTCGCGATGGTCGGTCAGAGCACTCTGCACCGCCTCCACAGCCCTCAGCTGCCGGTCGGTTGCCTCCCTCTCGGCATCCTGGGCTTGCTCCAGGTTCTGCTCCAGCTCCGCCAGTAGTGCTTCAGCGGTCTCCGGGTCGACCTCGGGCAGCGGCCGCGTGCACACCGCACAATTTGCCTGCTCACGCTCCTCGCTGCGCCGCACACTGCCCAGCGGCTCCTCGCACCGCGGACAGCACACCGGGTCCAGCCGTCCCAGGACCCGCCGGGCCTGCCACGTCTCGCGGGCATCCAGTAGCCCCTGCTCCGCGCGCATCCGGGCGGCGGACACCTCCGTGAGCGTCTGCTCGGCCTCCTCCAACAGCGCCCGCATGCCGCGCAACTCCGTCGCAGCATGGTCGGCGGCCCGCAGGAGCGGGGAGATGTCCTGGGCAGCCGCCCGGCGCCGCGCCTCGATCTGTTCAGTCACGTCGGCGAGTTCGGTCTGCCACGCCTCGCGCTCGGTTCGGCGGGCTTCGGCGTCCCCTTCCGCCCGGCGCTGCCCCTGAGTAATCGTCTTCTTCTCCCGCTTTCCGGCGACAGACAGCTGGGTGAGGGCCGTGCTGTACGGGATGTCGACGAACAGCTCCATGAGCCGCCCGGGCAGGCCACCGGCGGCGACATCGCCGAGCAGGATCTCGTCCCCACCGGGATTGAGGTAGCAAGCCCCGAAGTACGACGCCCAGCCGTGAACCTGCGGGGCCCCCTCGCCGTCGGCGCCGCCGGTCCCCTGCCACAGGTTGGTGTGCTCCATACGCAGCGCGTCCAGGAAGAACTCACCAATACACCGGCTCACCTCCTCGTTGCCGGACGCGGTCGCCAGCAGACGAAGCGCTTCGTCGTCCACGGCCTGCAGATGGTCGACGGACTCCCCGGCGAGGATCCGGCCCCGCAACTGGGGATGCGGCTGGTCGTCGACGTCCAAGACGATGCGGATCGCCCGGCCCGCCACCGCGATGTCCATGCTCACATGCCGCAGCCACGAGCGGACATCGGGCGGCAGATCGCGCGGCCCGCCGCGCAACGGGAAGACGAGAAACTCCAGCAGGCTAGTCTTCCCCGCGCTGTTGTCCGGGTGGACGATCGCCCACACCCCTGGAGTGAAGGGCTGCTCCACGGTGAAGTCGTCGCCCGAGTGCTTCGTGCCGCTGGCGCGCAGCCGGATGATGCGCAGCCGCCGGTCGGCGGCAGTCGGGCTCTTCAGGGTGATGTTCGCCTCGGCCAGGGTCCGCTCGACCTGCACCGGCGTCAGCCCCAGCCTTTCCGCGACCTCCTTCAGGATGTCGCCGGCGCCCGGGGCGACGGTCAGGTCCTTCGCGTCGGAGCGGGCCGGGCCGGGCGCGGTCATGAAGCCTCCTGGTCAGTGTCGCCCGTGGCTTCCGGGCCTGGTGTCGCTTGAAGTTCGCGTAGCCGCTCGCGGGCCTGCTCGGTGATGGGGCCGATGTGCTGGCCCCAGGGGGTGTCGGCGTAGTCCCGCAGCAGGTACTGCCGGTCCTTTAGCTGTGTGCCGCCGAGACCGTCGACCAGGTCCACGACCAGGCGGGTGCGCTCGACGTACCAGGCCAGCGCAGGCGCCTCGGTGACCATCGACTGTGCCACCTTCCGGCCCTGCTCCAGTAGGAAGTAGATGTGCTCCACCACGCGCTCACGCCCGAGGACTTGCGTCTTGCGCAGCAGCCCCCGTTCCACCAGCGGCGCCAGAGCGTCATCGAGCTCCTCGAAGGCGCCGTACTTGTAACGCAGCATCGGGAAGCGCCGCAGATCCGGTTCCTCCGACTCCAGAATCTCTGCGGCAAGCTCCAGCAGCCGAGGAACGTCCGGAGCGGCCACGTACTCGTTCATCAGCTCGTAGGCCAGGTAGTCCGGATTGCGGACCCAGAAGTCCAGCTTCTGCAGCCGCACCTGGGTATGGACCACCCCGACGCTCGATGGTGGCACCGACCCGCCTTCGGCTGCCGGTTTCGCGGCGGCGTCGATCAACAACAGCAGCCGCACCGAATCCTGCCAGCGAGTGGCCCGACGTACTCCTGTGGATCCGACCATCACGCTCCTCTGGATCGGTACACACCCTCGGCCATGAACGACATCCTGACAGCGTGTTGAGGTGAGTGGGGAGAAGTCGGCGCGAATCGGCGCACCAAAGTCGCGCCGCTCGCCAGAGCTACCAGCTGCCCAGCCACTGCCACGGGCGCAGCCGCCCGAGCAGATAGTCGGCGGCGAGCGCGGCGGCAGCGGTGACGACCACGCCCAACCATCACGACCACCGCACCCCGATCGCGGACAGCTGCTCCATCCGCTCCGGCGTCAGGGTCGCGGCCCGGCTGCGCTGGTTCCCGATCCAGGCGCCAGCTTGTGCTCTCGCTCCTCCTGGTCCTCGCCGACGATCCGCTCGACGTGCTTCCTTGGGACCTGAAGGCGCCCCTCACGGTCGTAGAACTGGCGGGCGGCCGCGTAGTGCATTGCCCACTTGTCGGCCTGCGTACGGCGCTTGGGCTTCTCATCCTCGCTGGTGGGTTCGATCCCGAGGACCTGCTCGCACATCCTCGGCTGGATGGTCGTGAGCTTGTCCCAGCCCAGCCGCTGCGCCTGCACCCACCGCCCGAGGTCCTCGCCTGGTGAATCACCTTGCCGGCCTCCTCAAGGTGGAGCCGGACGAAGTGAAAGGCGCGCTGCCACTCCACTGGCCACTCCACTGGCCAGGCCGGGCACCACGACGGGTCGATGTCCTCCAGCTGCTCGCGCCGCTCCGCCGACAGCGCCCCGGCCGACGACTCGACCGGCAATCCCTCAGCTCGCAGCCGCACGCTTCGGCCGCCCTCCGGGCTGCGGCCCGCGCGTTCTTCAACCAGATCCCCATCCGGTACCCCTGGAACACCGCGTCGGTGGGGGCCAACAGGTGGCCTGCCTGGGCCGCCCACCTGCGTGCTGCCGCGAGGCCCTTGTCCCACTCGACGTCGTAGTGCGACCAGACCATGCTGAGTTCTTCCAGCTGACTCACGCGGGCCTCATCCATGTCCCCCCGGGCGTGGAACCGCCGAGCATCGGCCTTCCACTGCCCCAGGGGCAACCCGGCCAGCGAGGCCGGCCACACCTCGACCTCGCCCAGGCCCTCCTCGGCCTCGTTGTTGTCGGCGGCGGCGGGCACACGGTAGGTGAAGGGCACCTTCAGATCGCCGTGGAGCCGCTGGTAGATACCTGCGGCCTCCATGCCGCGCCGCCAGTGTTCATGCTCCGGGTTGAGCACACGCAGGTTGATGAACGCGGCCAGCTGCGCTGGATCGCGTGGCACGGAGAACTTCACCGGCTCCCGCGCAGGCACCGACGGACCGTCAACCTCGCCTGGCTTGCGCTCTTGATCCTGTATGGGCTTGTAGGCGCTGGGAGCCTGCTGCTCGGCAAGTTGCTCCACGACCAGGGCAACGTGTGCCCTGAGGGCCTCCAGGAGCATTGCGAGCCCGCCGTAGGCCCGGGAGGTCAGCATGTTGTCGACCGTCTCGCCCGGTCCCAGGAGTACCGGCACGACGAGCGAGGCGATCTTGCCTTCGCCGGGCTGCATCCGCAGCGCCCGGCCCACGGCCTGGACGAGGTCGGGCACCGACCCGCGCACGTTAGTACACGGAATCGCAGTCGCGGGTGTCGACCCCGTCGCCCAGAACCTTCACCGACCCCAGGAAGCCCTGCCCCAGGTCGACATAGAGGGAACGAGCCTGCCGCAGAGCACTCACGGCACCTCCCGACCGGCACCGCAGCACGCCGACACCGCCGCTTCGTAGGCGGGAGCCGTCGGAGAGCCGCCCGGCGGCTCCCGCTCCCTGACCGACCTGCGGGCCCAGCCGTCAGCCTTTGGGCGGAGGTGTGCCGGGGATCCTGAAGAGGAGGTGGCGTGCTTTGCGGCGGACTGCTTCCAAGTGTCCGGCACGGACCATGGACTGGAGGAACTGGCGGACCTTGGCCGGGGAGGGGTGGGAAAAGGCGGTGGCGATGTCGGTGGCCCGCCATAGCCGGGGGGGCTCCTGCCGCATCAGGCCGAGGACTTGTTCGGCCGTCAGCTCGAGGGGTTCGAGGAATGAGGGTTCGGTGGGCTGTGGCCCGGCGGGATCAGGCAGGAACAGCGGGTGCCGCACGGCCCCGGCGGCGAGCTCCTGCCAAAGCGCTTTGATGTCCTCGATGTCCTGGGCGGACTTCAGGAGTGTGTCGAAGTACTCCAGTTCCTCCCTGGCGCGGGCGCGCTCACGGTTCCATTCCTCCTTCAGGGCTACGAAGTCGGCAGGTGCTGCAGGGCCGGGGCCAGGATCTCGATATGCCACAACCCTGACGCTAGGCCCCGGTGTCCACAGGACCGACCGAAAGCACCAGCCGTCCTCCGAATTGGTGACACGCCGCCAGGGGCGGACCGTTGGGTCCGGCGGGCGTGGGCACCGCAGGCGGCGGGCCGGTCAGATCCAGTCGACTGTGAGAGGGCCGTCGGGCAGCCACCCGTCCCAGTAGCCGTCGACCAGGGTCGCCAGGTCAGCCGGACGCACCGGCCGGTCGCGGAGAGTGGGGTCGTGCAGCGGCTGCCACCGGGTGCGGGGCGGGGGCCGGAGGCGCAGCCGGGGCAGCTCCCGGCTGTCAGGGGTGGCCATGAGCAGGCGGCGCTCGGTCCGTGCGCCGCCTGGACCACCGGGAGGGGTGGCCCAGAAGTGGCAGACCAGCGGCGCGTAGGTGAGGTCATCCAGCCCCCACCGTTCGCAGGCGGCGGCTGCCGCGGCTTGTTGGTAGCTGCGTGCGCCGGGAACGGGGAAGCATGGCGGTGTCAGTACGGGACCGGTGCGGCACAGGAAGCTTCCACGGTCGCGGTCGAGCAGGAGGAGAAGGACACAGCGGCGCAGGCGGGGCGGTGGAAGGGTCACACCCTCACCCTCACTGCATGTTATTTCAATGGCACCCTGTGTGAGCCGTTCGGGGCGCAGTCCTGTGCCGGCGTTCGGGCATGGGCGTGAGTAGTGCGAAGCAACTGCGTTGCGTGGTAGGGCAGTTGGCGTGAGCGGGTAACCGGTTCGCGCGCGCACGCCTCACCGGAGCGGACGCGGGCTCCACGGGCGTCCCGACGCCAGGGTGACAGGAGCTTCAGGTGCGCACCCGACTGGTCTGGTTGAGGGATGTCACTCGTCAGGATGGAGTTGCCCTTCCGAGTGCGCTGTGTGCAGCGTCACGGACCTAGGGTGTGCGCCATGGACAGCATCAGCCTGGACTGGGAGGCGGCGGTAGCCGATCCCGCCGGGACCGTGGACAAGCTCAGGCGCGTCGAAGAGGAGACCGCCGAGTTCCTGGCGCGCGTGGCCGCCGTACGGGCAAAGCTGGAGGCTCTGCAGGGGCGGCCGTGGGCGACCCCGCCCCCGGCCGCCAGCCCGCCTCCCGGGGGGACGGAGACTGCTTGCGGCGCCCCCGGCTTTGACGAGCCCGACGGACCGGAGTCCGGGGCCGACGGGGAACAGGTGACGCGCAGGACACAGGTGCTGGACCTTCTCGGGCGCGGCGGGGAGCGCGAGTGGAACATCCGTGAGATCGGGGAGGCGATCGGGCAGCCGAATCTGCGCAGTCTGCGGGTGCTGGTGGAGGATCTCGTCCACGAGGAGCTCCTGGCCCGGCGGACGGTCCCGCCGCGTTCCGTCGTCTACCGCCGTCCCGGCATGATCCCGCCGCAGGGCGGCCCGTCGACTTCGGAGGCCTTCACGAGCTGACCGTACGCGCTCGGAAAAGGGGTACGGGCCGCCGCCAACTACCACATCGGCGACGGCCCTGAACGGCCCCTGGCCTGAGCAGACCTCTTCTCACAGTGGCCCGCGTCCCGCCAGGAGGGCGAAGAAGCGGGCCCGCCACCGCGGCCCGGCCGTTTCCGGCACCTTAGCGCGAGAGTCGCGCCGTCGTGCCGGTTGCGGGCGTGCCGTCATCCCTTCGGGTGGCCCGCGCATGCGGGACCGCCCGGCCGAGGACGGCTTTTCATGACTCCACCTTCCACCGTGCCGCGCAGGCGCGGCACTTCACACGTTGCGGCCCGGCCACAGGTCGCGGTCCAGGGCCCTTTCCAGGCTGGCGACGGTCAGCAGGTCCGGCCAGACCCGCCCCTCCAGCACGTTGGCGATGGTCAGGCGGCTGACACCACTGAGGCGGGACAGTGCGGCGACCGACAGCCCGTCGCTCTCCAGCGCGGAGGCCAGCGCGAAGGCCAGCGCCTGGGCGACCTTGGCCCCGTGATGGTCAGTCAACGCAGCTCTCGGCCAGAACCCGCCCTGGACGAATCCACGGGGGCACACGGAACGGCTGTCTCCTCGGGGCACATGCCCCAGTCTCACCCATCCGGATCTCCCGGGTCGCCCGGCATCCCCCAGCACCCAGCATGGTATTCCAATGGCACCCCGCCGGGGGTGTTTGTCTGGAGGATGCTGATGGAGCGTCGCATCGCGCAGTACCGGCCGTCGAACAGGCCCCCGGCCTGGGAACGCGTCGCCGACGAGGTCCGTACCACCGTCGCCCGCGCGACCCCGGCCACCACCCACCGGGCCCGGGACCTTCTCACCGCCCTGACCCGGATCGCCGTCTACGCCGACCAGCAGGGCCACCCCGCCGATGCCCGCCGGTGGCTGGCCCCGGCCATGGTCGAACGGTTCGCCGCCGCAGGCTGCCCGGAGGTCAGCCAGGCAACCCGCGCGAACTACCGTGCCTGCCTCACCGCCCTGCGGACCGCCGTCTTCGGCCCCGACCTCCCCGGCGGACGCCCCGTCCCCTTGGCCGCGTCTGACGCCTCCGCCCCCTACAGCCGCAACGACACCGCCGGCCTGTGGGCATGGGCCGGTGGCCAGCCGACCGCCGAACTACGGCGCGGGCTGCGCCTCCTGCTCGCGCTCGGGCTGGGCTGCGGCCTCGACACCAGCGAGATCATCCCGCTGCGCGGCCCCGACGTACGGGTCCTGGGAGACTGTTCCAGCATCCTGGCTGTCCGCGGCAGCCGCTCCCGCCTCATCATCTGCTCGCGCCCCTACGAACGCACCGTGGCCGAGGCAGCTGATCGTGCGGAGACCGGCTACCTCTTCCGTCCCGGGTGCTTCGCCCGCTCCAGCAACACCGTCACCGACCTCGTCTACCGCGCCGGGCGAGACCCGCGCGTCCCACGCCTGGTCATGGGCCGCTGCCGGGCGACCTGGCTGGTGGAACGCATGAACGTCCCCATTCCCCTGCCCGTCCTGCTCTCTGCGGCCGGACTCGACTCGCTCCACGCCCTCTCCCGCCTCCTGCCCCACGTCAAGGGCATCAGCGCCGAGCAGGCTCACACCACCCTCCGGGAGATGCCGTGAACCCCACCCCTTCCTCCCGCCCCGGCCCGCACTCCGACGGCGCCGCGCCCTGGCTCGATCACATCCGGGCCCGCCGCCAGAGTGTCCGGGCCGCCGACTTCACCCGCGCCCGCCAGTTCGTCGACCGCTGTGGCATCGTCCCCCTCCTCCACGAGGGGCAGCAGGCCGCCCGCAAGTCGAATGCGGGACGCCCTCGCTCTGTCAGCCTGGAGGCTCTGTTCATCGCTATGACGCTGGCTTCCTGGCGGGACCAGGGGCGTGTGGTCCTCGCCGAGGTGACCGACATCCTCGCCCAGCAGCTCACCCCCGCAGCCCGCGCCCGGCTCGGTCTTCCCGTGTGGGCGGACGACGCGGACGGCTTCGAGGCCGCCTACCTGGCCGTGCGGCGCGCATTCCATGCCGCCGTGACGGTCATGGACCCCTCACCGCTACCCAAGCAGCGCATCCCGCGCGCCGAAGCCAGGCGCCTGGAACAGGAAGCCGACCCCGAACGGCTCGCCGCTCGCCGGCGGCTGCTCGTGGAGGTCACCAACCGCATCGTGGAAGCCTCCCTCGCGCCCGCGCGGCCGGTCATCGAGGAGTTCTGGGACGGCTCGGCCGCCGTCGACGCCACCCCCATCCGCACCTTCTCCCGCGGTGTCAGTTCCACCGGCCCGGACACCGCGACCGACCCCGACGCCGCCTGGTACGTCCGCGAGGGCACCCACCGCGACCCCACCACCGCGCCCGGTGGACCGCCCGTGGGTGGTACGAAAGGCAGGAAGGCGAAGCGCTACCTCTACGGGTTCGAAGCCACCCTCGTCGTCACCGGCGAAACCTCCACCACCCCTCCCGGCGGCACACCCGCCGCCGCCCGGGACCGCAGCCGTCACCTGCCGGCCCTGGTGCTGGCGTTCGTCGTTCACAAGCCTGGCCACGACCCGGCCGGGAACGCGGTCACCGCCCTGAGGGACATGCGGCGCCGCGCCTACCCCACAGGCTGGCTCGCCGCCGACCGCGCCTACAACGCCGCCCTGCCCGAGACGTTCCACATCCCCGTCCGCGACCTCGGCTACCGCCCCGTCTGGGACTACCGTGTTGACCAGCTCGGCATCCAGGACACCCACGCCGGCGCCCTCCTCGTCGACGGCACCTGGTACTGCCCCCACATCCCCCACCCCCTGACCACCGCCACCGCCGACCTCCTCAACAAGAAGATCGACAAGGCCACCTGGCGAGCCCGGATCGACGCCCGCACCTCCTACCGGCTCCGCCCGAAAGCCGCCCCCGACGACCGCGGCGCCCGCCGCATGCTCTGCCCCGCGGCCGGCACCCACCCCACCGTCGCCTGCCCCGTCAAACGCCGCAGCCTCGGCCGCGACCCCCGCCTGCCTCTCATCGACATCACCCCCACTCCCGCGGGACCACCCGAGATCTGCCGCCGCGAGTCCCTCACGTTCGCCCGGGACACCGGCATCCGCCACTGGCAGGAACTCGACCACGGCCGCGCCGACTGGGTCCACCACTACTTCCGCCTCCGCAACCGCGTCGAACACTTCAACGGCTACGCCAAAGACCACGAAGCCATCGAACGCTCCCGGACCCGCCGCATCCGCGGGCTCGCCGCCCAGTCCCTCCTGCTCTCCTTCCAGATCGCCCACGCTAACCACCGCAAGCTCGCCAGCTGGCTCGACACCCTCCAGACCGACACCCAGCCCGCCCGCCGACGCCCCTCCAACCGCCACACCCTGAAAAACCCCCACCGTTGGACCCCCCACGGCTACCTCCCGGACACCACCCCGAAAACCTGACCCCACCCCAGCCCCACATACGCTGGTGGCCCGCCGCAACCACGCGGAGGGCCACCGGCATGCCAGAGCGAGGAGCCGCTCACGGCCTCGGCCCGCCACCGAGGTCCGAGGCGTCCGTGGCGCGCGCCTCGCGTTGCGCGGCCAGCTCCGGCGGAAGCCACTCCACGGGCACGTGAGCGAGAAGCTGGCGGTAGACCCGCTCCCTGTGCGGGAGGTTCAAGCGCAGCGAGGCACTGCGGCCGGCCCCGACCTCCTCGCGGACCTGGGCCAGACGGGAGGGCTGGAAGGTGACCTCCCGTGCCAGAACCAACCGTTGCCGGCCCGCTGAGAACACGTCCAGCGCGGCAGCCCGGCCCGGATTCACGCCCAAGGTGAGCGGGCCCCTGCCCAGGCTCACCGCCTCGCCGCGCAGCAGCCTGGCCGCGTGCCGGATTCCCGAAGCGTCAGCGCCGCTCATTTCCCGAGGTATGGGGAAGCTCGTGTTCGTTGCCTCCTGGATGAAGCGCAAGTCCGCACACAGGCTGGCCCAGGTGCGGAAGTCGTCGTCGGTCCAGTCGCTGTCCAGCGTCGACTTCAGGGCGCTCGGCATCTGTTGGGCGTGGAACGCCAGGCGGATGACGGCACCCGCGCGCGCGTGCGCCATCACCTGCAAGAGCGGCAACGCGGTCGCGGGCGTGGGGTACTCCCGCGGCTCGGAAAGGCTCACGTCCACCTGCCGCGACCCGGCCCCCGCATCCAGACGCAGCTGTACCTCGAACAGCCCCGCCACGTCGGAACCGAACAAGGTCGCGCCGCGCGCGCCACGGCTCCGCTCGTAGAAACGCAACGGCACGGACTGCAGCGGCAGCCCCGCCCCTCCCACCACACTCAGCTGGGCGGACAGAGCCGGCACCAGCAGCTCCCGGTGGGACCGGATCCGCATCTCGTACAACGGCAGGGGACCGCTGATACCGAGCTCCTCCGGCGCACTGATACGAAACCCCCGCAGATGAGCCCCTGGAAGGTCAACATCCCCGCCATAGTGGACGGCACGCTCGTAGCGGCTGCGCACCTCGGCACTGGCTGGGTCGTCGTCGGGGAAAACCAACTCGCCCTCGACGAGGATCGGAGCGGCGTCAGCGGTTTCGCGGTCCTTGGCCGCGATGGCGATCTCGGTCCCGCCACACTGCGCGCGAGAAACGGTGAACCCGTAGTGGGGCGAGATCTCAGCGACGCGGCGCATCAGCGTTTCATAGCGTTCCGCGAGGTCCCGGGGACCGCCCAGCAGCACATCGCGCTCGGCACGCGCGTCGGCGATGCGATCAAGGAGATACCCGTCGGGCCCCTGCACCGCTGCCCGGACCAAGTCGTCGTGCAGCGCGAGCTTCTCATTCAGCCAGACCAGCCCACACAACTCCCGCACGAAGGGAAAGTCCTTGCACAACCCGTCGAACCAGGACAACTCCCCGGCATTCGGGTGCACCGGCACCACCAAATCCCAGGCATCCGGCTGATGCTGCGCGGCGGTCATCAGGGACTTCTTCACCTGGTTTCGCCGACCGTTGGTAAGCCGCCCTGTGAACGACTTCAGCTCGTAGATGATCAGCTGGTTGTCCTCGTCGTACTCGTAGACGTCCTTCCCGCCGTCTCCGCCAGCACCCTCCACGGCGCGCGCCCGCGGCCGCAGACGCAACAGCAGCATGGACACCAACGCGGCGTAACGCTTCTCATCCCGCTGCAACTCTTCCCAAGGCACCATGACCATCCGGACACGCTAGCCCTGACGAATCGTGCCAGTCAGCCGCTTCCCCGCAGCTCCCTGACACCCTCTGCCTACCAACGGCCCAGCCACCCCTGGCCTACGCCTGGACCCTGGGCCCGGCCGACCCGCTGGCCTCCGTCCAAGCACGTGACCGCAGCAGACCTTCCCCACTCCGGGCACAACAACAGAGCAGGTCAAAGCGACAAACTGTCGCTTTGACCTGCTCAATTTGGTCGGTTGACCCTGGTGTCCGAGGGGGGACTTGAACCCCCACGCCCGATAAAGGGCACTAGCACCTCAAGCTAGCGCGTCTGCCATTCCGCCACCCGGACCAGGTGGTCGGCCCCGGTTTCCCGCGGCGACAAAGAAAACAATACCAGGGGTTTGGGGTGGCTCTCACCTGCATATCCGGTGGTCATCGCCCTGAAGGGAAGGGCCCGACGGGCGGGGTGGGCGGAGGGTGAGGGAGTGTGTACACACCGTGCGGGCGGGTGCTTCGGCGGGCGGGCCGGGCGGGTTACGTTCGCGGGCATGAGTGATCGCGGCCACCGGCCACCCCGGGCGCTGTCGCCCCTGCGCGAGCATCTGCGCGAGACCTTCTGGTTCGCCCCGGCCGCGACGATGGTCTGCGCCGTCGCGCTCTGGCTGGTGGCCTCGGCGCTGGACGAGCAGATCATCGCGTATCTGAAGGACGAGAAGGCGTACGAGGAGATCAGGGACCTGGTCTCGATCGCCGAGGACACCAAGACGATCGTGGTCACGGTCAGCTCGGCGATGATGACCTTCATCGGTGTCGTCTTCAGCATCTCGCTGGTGGCCGTGCAGATGGCGAGCGGGCAGCTCACGCCCCGGGTGGTGCGGATCTTCGTACGGAGCCGGATCAGCAAGCTCACGCTGTCGGTGTTCCTGGCGACGTTCGTGTTCTCGCTGCTGGTGCTCAGCTCGTACGAGAGCACGGCCGATCCGCGCCGCGTGGTGTCGGTGCCGTTTCTGCAGAGCGTGCTGACCGCCGTGCTCGTGGCGCTCAGTCTGCTGCTCTTCATCGCGTACGTCAGTTCCACCCTGCGGCTGATGCAGGTCGGGCCGGTCGTCGACCGGATCACCCGGGACTCGTTCCGGGTGCTGGGGCGGATGCCCGTCGGCCGGCCGGAGCCGGACGCCGTGCCCGGGGAGACCGGGGTGATCCGGCACGAGGGGCGGGCCGGGGTGCTGCGGGACGTGAACGTGGTGCGGCTGGTCCGGGCGGCGCGGCGGCAGGGGACCGTGCTGCGGCTCATCCCCCGGCTCGGGGACTTCGTCGTGCCGGGCACCCCGGTGTTCGCGGTGCACGGCGGGAGCGCGCCGGGGCGGCGGGCGCTGCGGTACACGGTGTCCGTGGGGGTCGAGCGCACCCTGCACCAGGATCCGGCGTTCGGGCTGCGCCAGCTGTCCGACATCGCGCTGCGCGCGCTGTCGGCGTCGGTGAACGATCCGACGACGGCCGTGCAGTGCCTGGACCGCATCGTGCAGTTCCTCGCGGCCCTGGCTCCGCTGCCCCTGGGCACCGTCCACCACCGGGACCGCAGCGGTGCGGTGCGGCTCGTCCAGCCCGTGCCGACCTGGGAGCAGTTCGTGGATCTGGGCTTCGAGGAGGTCCGGCGCTGCGCCCCGGACAGTCCGCAGGTCACCCGCCGGCTGCTGGCCGCCTTCGACGATCTGGTCCTGCTGACGGGGCCCGAGCGGCAGGAGCCGTTGCTGCGGCACCGCGCGCTGCTGGTCCGGGCGGTGGAGCGGACGGTGCCGGAGGCGTCCGAGCGGGCGTTCGCGCTGCTGCCGGACCGGCAGGGCATCGGATGAGCGGGCCGCCTCGGCCGGGCGCGCCGACGGGCCTCCCCGCGGGATGCGGGGAGGCCCGTCGTGCGCGGCGCGCCGGGGCCGGTTCCGGGGCCGCCGGAGTGGGCGCTACTTGCGCAGCGCCGCCAGGTTGTCGTAGCCGATCCGGGCATGGGTCAGGGACTGGGCGGGGTCGGACGAGCTGGGCGCGTTGTCCTGCTCGACCATCGGGTTGTGGTAGTTCTTCGCGCCGACGCGGCGGAAGAAGGTCCGGTAGTCGATGACGCCGGTGCCGAACGGCACCATGTCGTAGCCCTGGCCGTTGGTGGTGTTGACGACGCCGTCCTTGGCGTGGAACAGCGGGTAGCGCTTGGTGTGGCAGCGGACCAGGGCGGCCGGGTCGAAGACGTTCTCCCGGGTGGAGCCGTCGTGGGCGGTGTAGGTGTGGAACTTGTACTGGGCGACGTGCGCCCAGTAGATGTCCATCTCCAGCCAGACGTGCTTGGGGTCGGTGTGCCGGAGGAAGTACTCCAGCTTGCGGGTGCCGGAGCTGCGGGTGGGGCGGCCCTGGGCGTCCGACGGGCCGCCGTCGAGCAGGAAGCCGTAGGCGGCGTCGTGGTTGTGGGTGTAGAGCTTGATCCCGGCGGCGGTGGCGATGCGTCCGAGGGCGTTCCACTTCTCGGCGGCGATGTCCCAGTCGGCCCGGTAGGCGCTGCCGGTGGGGTCGCCGCCGGTGCCCATGTGGTCCATGCCGAGGATGTTGGCGATCTCCAGGTGGCGTTTGAACTCGTCCAGGTCGGCCGTGGTGAGCGGCCAGGAGCCGGGAATGAAGCCGTGGTTGCCCTGGGCCCGCAGCCCGTAGTCGTCGAGCCAGGAGCGCAGCAGCCGGGCGCCCGCAACGGTTTCGAGGTTGCCGCCGCCCGGGGCATTGGCGTGCTGGCCGTAGCCGGCGAACTCGACCTGCTTGTAGCCGTAGCGGGCCAGTTCGGCGAAGACCTCGCGGAAGCCGGAGGGCAGGTCGGTGCTCAGGGGGTCGCGGCCGGTGGCGTCGCGCACGGTGTAGAGGATGATGCCCCGCTTGTCCGCCGGGACCAGGGACAGGCCCTTCCCCCTGCCCCGGTCGGGGGCGGGCTGGGCGAAGGCCGGCGCGGCACCGAAGACGGGCGCGGCGACGGCGCCCGCCGCGACGGCCGTGCAGGTGCTCAGGAAGCCCCGGCGGCTGATGCCGAGGCTGCGGCGCAGGGCTTCGTCCGAACCGGATTCGTTGTACGCGGTCACGATCTGTCTCCTTGTCGAGGGTGTGCGGGAACCACTGCGCGGGCCGGTCACGCGAGACCGGCGAGCGCGAGGAGCAGGGACTTCACTTCGGTGGCCCGGACCGGGCCGGTGAACGCGTGGGGGGTGGAGCAGAGGATGAGCGGACCTTCGTCGTCGCTCGTGGGCAGGCGGCCGTGGCTGCCTCGGATGGGGGACGGGTCGAGGGGGACGACCGCCATGCGGTAGCGCATCCCGAGCTTCTTGCGGGCGACGGCGGTGGCCGCCCTGACCCGGACGTAGGGGTCCTCGGGGTCCATGAACAGTTCCACGGGGTCGTAGCCGGGTTTGCGGTGGATCTCGACGAGCTGCGCGAAGTCGGGGGCGCGGGCGTCGTCGAGCCAGTAGTAGTACGTGAACCAGGCGTCCGGTGCGGCGACGGCGACCAGTTCGCCGGAGCGGGGGTGGTCCAGGCCGTGGGCCTTCTTCCCCTCGTCGTCCAGGAGCTGTTCGATGCCGGGCAGGTCCGCCAGGGCGTCGCGGGCCGCCTCCAGGTCCTCGGGACGGCGTACGTAGACGTGGGCGAGCTGGTGGTCGGCGACGGCGAAGGCGCGGGAGGCCATCGGGTCCAGGTACTCCATGCCGTCCTGGGTGTGGACCTCCAGGAGTCCGGCGCGGCGCAGCGCCCGGTTGATGTCGACGGGGCGGTCGACGCGGGTGATGCCGTACTCGGAGAGGGCCACGACGGTGCGGCCCTCGTGGCGGGCGTCGTCCAGGAGCGGGGCGAGGGCCCGGTCCAGTTCGGCGGCGGCGGCGAAGGCGCGCGGGTCGTCGGGGCCGTAGCGCTGGAGGTCGTAGTCGAGATGGGGGACGTAGGCCAGGGCCAGGTCGGGGTGGCGGGTGTCGAGGATGTGCCGGGTCGCGTCGATGATCCACTGCGAGGAGACGAGGTCGGCGCCGGGTCCCCAGAAGTGGAAGAGGGGGAACGTGCCGAGTTTTGCGGTGAGTTCGTCGTGGAGGGCGGGCGGGCGGGTGTAGCAGTCGGGTTCCTTGCGGCCGTCGGCGTAGTAGACGGGGCGCGGGGTGACGGTGATGTCGGTGTCGGCGCCCATGGCGTACCACCAGCAGATGTTGGCGACGGTGTAGCCGGGGTGGGCGCGGCGGGCGGCGTCCCAGAGCTTGTCGCCGGCGACGAGTCCGTTGTGCTGGCGCCACAGCAGGACGTCGCCGAGCTCGCGGAAGTACCAGCCGTTGGCGACGATGCCGTGTTCGGCGGGGGTGGTGCCGGTGAGGAACGTCGACTGGGCGGCGCAGGTCACGGCGGGGAGCACGGTGCCGAGGGGGGCGTGGGTGCCGGACCGTCCCAGGGCCTTGAGGTGGGGCATGTGGTCGAGGAGGCGCGGGGTGAGTCCGACGACGTCCAGGACGAGGAGTGGTGTGGGGGTGCCGGCCGTCTCTGCGGTGGTCATGGCAGCTCCTTCAGGCCGAGGTCGGTCAGGAGGTCGCGGGCGAGGGTGAGTTCGGCGGCGATGCCGTCGGCGAGCTGGACGCGGGTGCGCGGGCGCAGTTCGGCCGGGAGCGCCTGCCAGGTGTACGTCTCGACCTCCAGGTGCCGGGTGCGCGGGTGGGCGCCGCCGGCCAGCCGGGCGAGGGCGGTGCGCAGGACGGGCAGGGTGGAGGTGAGCGGGGGTGCGGGCGGGGCGTGCAGGGGGACGTGGAAGTGGGCGCGCCAGGGTGCGCCGTCGGGCAGGGCGCCGCCCTCGACGGCCTCGCCGAGGTCGTCGGTGCCGCGCAGTCCGGCGGCGGTCGCGGTGCGGGTCTGGTGGAGGAAGCGCGGTTCGGCGAAGGCGGCCAGCGCGGTGCGGACCTCGGGGAGGTGGGGGTGTTCGGCGTGCAGGGCGGCGGAGAGCTGGGTCTTGACGACGGGGACGCCCGCCGTGTCCAGGGCGTCGAGCGCGGTGTCCGGGTCCTCGAAGGAGGTGGCGAGGTGGCACGTGTCGACGCAGACGCCGATGCGGGGGTGGCCGACCTCGGTGAGGGGGGCGAGGGCGTCGGCGGTGGTCTCGACGGTGCAGCCGGGTTCGGGTTCGAGGCCGACGCGGATGGACTTGCCGGTGAGTTCGGCCAGGGCGTCGAGCCGTTCGCCGAGGGTGGTGAGGGCGGCGAGGGCGGTGCGGGCGGCGTCGGGGTCGCCGGTGTACGGGGTGCGCCAGGCGAGCGGCAGGGTGGAGATGGTGCCCTCGGTGACGTCGTCGGGGAGCAGGGCGGCGAGGAGCCGGGCGAGGTCGGTGGTGTGGGCGAGGCGTTCCGGGTCGGTCCAGTCCGGCTTGTACACCCGGTACTTGACCTCGTCGGCGCCGAAGCCCTCGTAGGGGAAGCCGTTGAGGGTGACGACCTCCAGGCCGCGGGCGTCGAGTTCGGCGCGCAGGGCGCGGAGCCGGGCGGGGTCGTCGGTCAGGGCGCGGGCGGCGTCGCGGGCGAGCCAGAGGCCGATGCCGAGGCGGTCGCGGCCGAGCCGTTTGCGTACGGGTTCGCAGTGGTCGCGCAGCTGGGCGCGGACGCCGTCGAGGGTTTCGGCGGGGTGGACGTTGGTGCAGTAGGCGAGGTGGAGGACGGTGCCGTCGGGGTGCCGGAAGCGCATCGCCTCACTCCCCGCCGCGCAGGATCGAGTTGCCCTCGTGGAGGGTTTCGGGGGCGGGGACGTCCAGCTGGAGGCGGCCGCTCTGGCCGTAGAAGGCGACGGGGTTGCGCCACAGGACGAGGTCGACGTCGTCCTCGGTGAAGCCGGCGGCGAGCATCGCGTCGGCGACCCTGCGGGTCTTGAGGGGGTCGCTTCTCCCCCAGTCGGCAGCCGAGTTGACGAGGATCCGCTCGGTGCCGTGGAGCTTGAGGACGGCGACCATGCGGTCCTCGTCCATCTTGGTGTCGGGGTAGATCGAGAATCCGGCCCAGCAGCCGCTGTCGAGGGCGTCCTTGACGGTCGTCTCGTTGAGGTGGTCGAGCAGGACGTGTCCGGGGGCGAGGTCGGATTCGCGGACCACGTCGAGGGTGCGGTGCAGTCCGGCGAGCTTGTCGCGGTGCGGGGTGTGGACGAGGGCGGGCAGTCGGTGGTCGGCGGCCAGCTGGAGCTGGGCGGCGAGCGCGGTGTCCTCGGCCGGGGTCATGGAGTCGTAGCCGATCTCTCCGACGGCGACGACGGAGTCCTTGACGAGGTAGCGGGGCAGGGCGTCGAGGACGGGCGTGCAGCGCGGGTCGTTCGCCTCCTTGGGGTTGAGGGCGAGGGTGCAGTGGTGGGCGATGCCGTACTGGGCGGCGCGGAACGGCTCCCAGCCGAGCAGGGCGTCGAAGTAGTCCAGGAAGCTGGCGGGCGAGGTGCGGGGCTGGCCGAGCCAGAAGGAGGGTTCGACGAGGGCGCGCACCCCGGCGTCGTACATCGCCTGATAGTCGTCCGTGGTGCGGGAGGTCATGTGGATGTGCGGGTCGAAGATGCGCATCAGGACTCCTGCGTGGGGGACGTCGGGACGGGTGGGGCCGTGGGGGCCGCGAGGGCGAGCGCGTGGTGCAGGTCGGCGGGGACGGTGCGGCCGGCCGCGGTGCGTTCGGCGGCGAAGTCGCCGAGCATCCGGGCGAGTTCGGCGTCGCCGCGGGCGCGCCGGGCCAGCGCGTCGACGGCGTCCAGGGGGACGCCGGTGAACAGGCACTTCAGGACGGCGTGGCGCCAGGCGTGCGGGGCGAGGTGGGCGGCGGCGTACGGTCCGACGGCGGCGGCGACGAGGGTGGTGTCGTTGGTGCGCAGGGCGTCCTCGACGAGCGGGAGGGCGGTGTCCCCGAGGCGGAGCGCGGGCAGGGTGCGCAGCACGGCGCGGCGTTCGGCGGCGGTGCCCTGTTCGTAGAGGCGGGTCAGGGTGGGCAGGGCGGCGCGTGCCTCGGTGAGCAGCAGGGCGCGTACGGAGTCGCCGTGCTCCGGTCCGCAGTGGCGGCCGGCGGCGGCGTACCGCAGTTCCCACGGGGGTACGGCGTAGCCGCCGCCGGGTGCGGGGTCCGGGTGGGCGACGGCGTGGGCGGCCTCGGCGAGCGCTTCGTCGAGCCAGGCGCGGGCGGCCCCGCCGAGCAGGTCGTCGAGTTCCTTGCGGGTCAGGAGCGGGGGCAGGACGGGGGGCCGGGTCATGACGGGCTCCCTTCGGCGGTCGCGCGTGGTGGGCGGTGCTTGTTCAGGAAGTCGAGGCTGGTGCGGGCGAGTTCGGGTCCGGCGTGGGAGTGGCGGGGCAGTTCGACGACGGTGAGCCCGAGGTATCCGGCGGCGCCGAGGGCGTCGAGTGCGTCGAGCACCGGCGGGAAGTCGATCTCGCCCTCGCCGAAGGGCAGGTGTTCGTGGACGCCGCGCCGCATGTCCTCGATCTGGACGTGGCGCAGCCAGGGGGCGGCGGCGCGGACGCAGTCGGCGGGCGACTGGGTCTCCAGGCACTGGCAGTGGCCGATGTCCAGGGTGAGGCCGAGCGGGTCGGGGTGGCCGCACCGGGCGCGCAGGCGGTGGAAGTCGTCGAGCCGGGCGACGAGGTGGCCGGGTTCGGGTTCGACGGCCAGCGGGACTCCGGCGCGGGCGGCGGCCTCCACGACCGGGGCGAGCGCGCCGGTCAGCCGCTGCCAGCCGGTGTCCGGGTCGGTGCCCGGGGGCAGCACGCCGCTGAAGCAGTGCACGGCGTGGGCGCCGAGGTCGACGGCGACGTCCACGGCCCGGACGAGCAGGGCGGTGCGGGCGGCGCGGGCCTCGGGGTCGGGGTCGAGCAGGGAGGGGCCGTGTTTGCGGCGCGGGTCGAGGACGTAGCGGGCCCCGGTCTCCACGGTGACGCCGAGCCCCAGCTCGCCGAGCCGGGCGGCGGTCCGGCGGGTGCGGGCGGCGAGGTCCGGGGCCGTCGGGTCGAGGTGCATGTGGTCGAGGGTGAGCCCGACACCGTCGTAGCCGAGGTCGGCGAGGAGCGCGAGGGCGTCGTCCAGGCGGAGGTCGGTGAGCCCGTTGGTGCCGTAGCCGAGGCGCAGGGTCATGTGGGGCTCACCTTCCGGGAGAGGGCGCGGGCGAGCGGGACGAGGCCCATGACGGCGAGCCCGGTGCCGGTGGCCCCGGCGCGCGCGGCCAGCGCGGCCTGGAGCGGGATCATCGCCCGGATGCCGCCGCCGACCGCGCGCTGGGTGAGCGGCGGCGAGGGGTTGAGCGCGGCGTGCGCGAGGGGGCGGGCGGCGGTCCGGAGGTAGGCCCCGGCGAGCGCGGTGCGCAGCAGCCGGACGGGGGCGGTGGCGGCCGGGCCGCCGTGGCGGGCGGTGCGCTCGGCCGCCACGGCTCCGGCGAGCGCGGTGACGGCCGCGAGGGCGGCGAGCGGTGTCGCGGTGGATCCGCCCTGTGCCTCGTGGCGGGAGACGGCGGTGACGGCGTAGGTGTGGGCGGTGAGGAGCGCGGCGGCGGTGAGGGCGGCGCGCGGGGCGGGGGCAGGCGCGCCGGTGGTCCGCGGTGTTGTCGGCCGTTCCGTGCGGGGCGCGGGGGCCTTCGCTCCGGCGGTCCGGAGTGCGGGGGCCGCCGGCCCCGCGGACCGGGGGCTCCTCGCCTGCGGCGGGGCGGGGGTGCCGCTCGGGGCCACGGCCCGGACCCCTCCCCCGCCGTGCCGGTGTGCTGCCGTCGCGGTCGCCGTCGCGCCGAGGAGCAGGTCCAGTCCCCGGGCGGCGGCCATCGCGGCGGGGCCGGCCGGGGTGTGCTTGAGGCGCAGGTCGTAGGCCCAGACCGTGGCGGCCAGGCCGGTGGCGACGGTGAGGGCGGGGCGTCCGGCGCGGGCGGCGAGGGCGAGTCCGGCGGCGGTCAGGGCACCGGCTGCGGTGAGCGCGGCGCGCGGGGTGATCCGGCCCGAGGGGATCGGCCGGTGCGGCCGGTCGACGGCGTCCTCGTCGCGGTCCGCCCAGTCGTTGAGCGCCATGCCGGCCTCGTACAGGCAGAGCGAGGCACCCGCGGCCAGGGCCGTGGCGCGGCCGGGGCGCAGTCCGGCCGCGGCGGCCCCGGCGAGGGCGTCGCCGGGCACGGTGAACAGGGCGGAGATCCTGAGCAGTTCCGCCCAGGCGCCTGCCGTCATCGCGCGTCCCGCAGCCGCTCGGCGAAGGCGAGGAGCGCCGTGTACTGCTCGGCGAGGGCGGCGGGCCCGCCGTCCGGGTCCTTGAAGTAGAAGCCCAGCTCCGGGCGGGGCCCGGTCAGTCCCGCTTCGTGGGCGCGGGCGACGAGCCGCACCAGGTCGAGGACGAGGGGTGCGGCGAGGGCGGAGTCGCACCCCTGCCAGGTGGTCTGGAGGACCATCCGGGCGCCGAGGAAGCCGTCGAACGCGATGTGGTCCCAGGCGGTCTTCCAGTCGCCGAGGGCCGGCACGTCGTCGATGTGGACCTCGCCCTCGGGGGCCGCGCCGAGGGTGTCGGCGAGGACGCGTTCCTTGCCGGCGTTCTTGGCGGCGGCCGCGGCCGGGTCGGCGAGGGCGGCGCCGTCGCCGCCGCCGAGCAGATTGGTTCCGGACCAGGCCCGGACGGGCAGGGCGCGCTGGACGAACATCGGGGCGAGGACCGAGCGCAGCAGGGTCTGGCCGGTCTTGCCGTCCCGTCCGGCGTACGGGAGTCCGCCGGTGGCGGCGGCGTCCCGGAGGGCGGGGGCGTGCAGTCCGGTGGAGGGGGTGAAGTTGACGTAGGCGCAGCCGGCCCGGAGTGCGGCGGCGGCGTACAGGGAGCTGGCGGGAAGCCGGGCGGCGCCGGGGGCGGGGGCGGGTTCGGTGGAGGCGACGTTGACGACGACGGTCCGGGCGAGTGCGCCCCGGCGGGTGAAGTCGGTGAGGTCGGCCGCGAAGGCGGTGATCAGTTCCTCGTCGGTGCGGGTGTCGCCGGGGAGCGGGCCGCCGGGGCGGATCTCCGCGTCGGCGGCGACGAGTTCGGCGCGTACGGCCGAGGGCAGTCCGTACGGCAGGACGCCGCCTTCGGCCAGTGCCTCGGCGCGTTTGGGCAGCGGGCAGTCCAGGGTGTCGTGTCCGCCGAAGACGAGCGTGGACAGGGGCGGCAGTCCGCTGTCGGCGAAGGGGGCGGTCTCGGTGACCATGCCGGCCGCCGGGTGGAGGCCCGCCGCGAGCGCCGCGCATCCCGCGGTGGCGGTGGTGGCGACGGAGCCGCGTGCTCCGATGAACCAGACTCCGGTACGAACGGCGTGTGCTGACACGGGCTGCCTCCCTGGCTGGTGGTCCTGGCTGGGCAGAGCGGTGGCGCTGTACGGGAGGGGGCGGGGTGCGGGCGCTGCGCGAGGGGGTGGCGGGGGTGGTGGCCGGCGGCGGGCGGGACGGGTGGTTCCGCCCGCCGCCGGAGCACGCCCCCGGACACGCCCTACGCCTGGGGCAGTTCCTTCAGCTGGATGTCGCGGAAGGACACGTGGTCGTTCGCCCCGTGGTTCTGGAGCCCGATGTAGCCGTTCCTGAGGCTGCGGACCGGGTCGGTGTTGGTGAAGTCGTTGATCTTCACCCCGTTGAGGAAGACCTGGAGCCGTTCGCCCCGGACCTTGATCTCGTAGCTGTTCCACTGGCCCGGCGGGCGGAGCACCTGGTCGCGGGCCTTGATGTCGGCGGCCTTGAAGGTGTAGATCGAGCCGGTGGTGCGGTCGACGGCGTCGGTGGCGTCGATCTGGACCTCGTAGCCGTTGTTCACGGCGGACCAGGGGTCGTCGGACTCCGGGAAGCCGACGAAGACACCGGAGTTGGAGTCGCCGTCCAGCTTCCAGTCGAGCTTCAGGGAGTAGGCGCCCAGCTCCTTGGCCTGGTAGGTCAGCAGACCCATGCCGCCCTCGGAGCGCAGTTCGCCGTCCACGACGTCGAACTTCCCGGGGCCGGCCTGCTTCCAGCCTTCGAGGGTCTCGCCGTTGAAGATCGACCGGTAGCCGGTGCCGGGCTTGCAGTCGGCCTTGACCTGGCCGGCCGTGTAGCGCAGACCGCCGAGCAGCAGCCCCCGGAAGTCGGCGTCGGCGTAGGACTCCTTGGTGTGGCCGAGGCCGGTGTAGAAGGAGCGGCCGCCCTGGTAGGTCTGGCACCAGGTGATCGGGTGGTCGCCCTTCATGGTGCCGCCGGTGTAGGTGGTCTCGTCGAGGGTGGCGAGGACCCTCACCTTGTCGCGCGGGTTGGTGCGGTAGTTGTACAGCTCGTCGGTGCGCTGCCAGGTCGCGCCGAGGTGGGCGGTGGCCGGGTGCTTGTGGTCCTCGACGCGGACCGTGACGGGCTGGATGGCGGGGTGGCCGGAGAAGTACGCGCCGACGAGTCCGCCGTAGAAGGACCAGTCGTACTCGGTGTCGGCCGCGGCGTGGACGCCCATGTAGCCGCCACCGCCGGCGATGTAGTTCTCGAAGGCCTTCTGCTGGTCGGCGTTCAGGACGTCACCGGTGGTCGACATGAAGACGACGGCGTCGTAGCGGGCCAGGTTCGCCGTGGTGAACTGGCCGGCCTCCTCGGTGGTGTCGACCGTGATGTTGCTGTCCTTGCCGAGTTCCTTCAGTGCGGCGATGCCCTCGGGGATCGCGTCGTGGCGGAAGCCGGCGGTCTTGGAGAAGACCAGGACGCGCTTGGCGGTCCGGTCGGGCGGGGTGTTGGAGAGTTCGAAGTCGTCGATGTCGAACAGCGCTCCGTCACCGCCCTTGAAGACCAGGAAGAGTTCGGTGGCCTTCTTCGGGACGCCTCGCAGGGGTACGTCGATGTCCTGGAACGTCTCCCAGCTCCCCGTCACCGGGACGGGTGCGGAGCCGAGGATCTTCCCGGTCGCGGAGCCGGCGCGCACTTCGAGGAAGCCGCCCGCGCCGCCGGAGGAGATCCGGGCGGTGAGCTTGGTGGAGTCACCGAGGATGTACGGCTTGAAGGAGATCCAGTCGTCGTTGTTGATGTCGCCGACCGTCTTGCCGCCCTCGGCGTTCGCCTTGTCGTACGTCTTGATGCCGTACGAGTCGCTGAAGTGCTCGGCCTGCCGGTGGCGGGGCTGGAGCTGCGCCTGGTCGTGGCCGCTCAGCGCGGCCTGGCCGCCGCCGCCGTTGTCGGTGTAGGAGGCGTTGATGACGCCGAAGATGTTGGCGTTGGGGTCGTGGCCGCCGTCCATCTTGGTGGTGAGGGTGCCGGTGCAGCCGTGCGCCGAGGTGATCGGGTGGCCGTGGCTGTCGTGGCCGAGCACGAAGCTGACCTCGACCTTGGAGCAGTCGATGGTGCCGTCCTCGGGGTCGGTGACGGTGACCTTGAACGGGACCTCGTCGCCGAAGGTGAACAGCTGCCCGTCACCGGGGAGTTCCAGCTTCACGACCGGGGCCGTGTTGCCGACGGTGACATGGACGCTGGCCGAGCCGGTCCGCCCGGTGGGGTCCTTCGCCGTGACGGTCGCGGTGTAGGTGCCGTTCTTCTTGTACGTGTACGTGGGGCTGGCGGCCGTGGAGGTGCCTCCGTCGCCGAAGTCCCAGGCGTAGGTGAGCGCGTCGCCGTCGGCGTCCGAGGTGCCGGCCGAGGAGAACGACACCTTCAGGGGTGCGGTGCCCGAGGTCTTGTTCGCGGTGGCCTCGGCGATCGGGGAGCGGCCCCCGGTGGCGTTCTCGATGCGGTACAGGGCGGAGTTCTCGTCGCCGCCGAACCAGGAGAGGCCGTAGTCCAGGACGTACAGCGCCCCGTCCGGGCCGAAGGCCATGTCCATGATCTGGGTGCCGGACCACGGGACGTCGTTGATCGACTGGACCTTCCCGTCGGCGTCCTGCTCGATGCGCTTGATCCACCGGCGGCCGAACTCACCGGCGAAGAAGTCGCCGTCGTAGGCCTCGGGGAACTTCACGGGCGAGTCGAGGTTCGGGTCGTAGTGGTAGACCGGGCCGCCCATGGGCGATTCGGAGCCGGTCCCGAACTCGGGGACGGAGCCGCCGTCGTACGGGATCCACGCCTCCTGGGCGGGCGGCAGGTCGACGAGGCCGGTGTTGTGCGGCGAGGTGTTCTTCGGGGCCGCGCAGTCGAAGGCGGCGCCGGAGGTCTTCGTCGCGAAGTCGTAGTCGATGTAGGCGTCGTTGGCGCCGGTGCAGAAGGGCCAGCCGAAGTTCCCGGCCTTCGTCACCCGGGCGAACTCGACCTGGCCGGCCGGGCCGCGCTTGGGGTCGGCCGCTCCGGCGTCGGGGCCGTAGTCCCCGACGTAGACGATGCCGGTCGGCTTGTCGACGGAGAAGCGGAAGGGGTTGCGGAAGCCCATCGCGTAGATCTCGGGACGGGTCTTGTCCGTGCCGGGTGCGAAGAGGTTGCCCTCCGGGACGGTGTACGAGCCGTCCTCGGCGACCTTGATGCGGAGGATCTTGCCGCGCAGGTCGTTGGTGTTGCCGGCCGAGCGGCGGGCGTCGAACGCCGGGTTGCGGTCGGGGCGCTCGTCGATCGGGGTGTAGCCGTCGGAGGCGAAGGGGTTGGAGTCGTCGCCGGTCGACAGGTACAGGTTGCCGTCGGCGTCGAAGTCGATGTCACCGCCGACGTGGCAGCAGATGCCTCGGGAGGTCTTGACGTCGAGGACCTTCTTCTCGCTGCCGAGGTCCAGGGTCCCGTCCTCGTTGAGGACGAACCGGGACAGCCGGTTGACGCCGTCGAACTTCGCGAAGTCGGCGGCGGTGCCGGTCTCGGGGGCGTCGCCCGCCGGAGTGTCCAGCGGGGGCGCGTAGTAGAGGTAGATCGCCCGGTTCTCGCTGAAGTCCGGGTCGACGCCGATGCCCTGGAGCCCCTCCTCGTCGTGGGAGTAGACGGGGAGGACGCCGGAGACGCGGGTGTTGCCCGCGCTGTCGGTGATGCGCAGCTCGCCGCTGCGGGAGGTGTGCAGGACGCTGCGGTCGGGCAGCACGGCCAGCGACATCGGCTCGCCGGTCTCGGCCGCGCCCTTGGCGAGCGTGACCTGCTGGAAGTCCTCGGCGGCCGGTGCCGGGGCGGGCTCCTCGTGGGCCGCCGCCGGGGAGACCGTGGCGCTCAGGCTGAGTGTGGCGGCGGCGAGCAGGCCGCCGGTGAACAGCGCGAGGGACTTGCGGACGCGGAGCCTGGTGCGGCTGCCGGCTCGGGCGCCGGTCATGGTTCTGGATCTGTGCACGAGTGTGTCCTCCGGAAGGTGCCGGTTGTACGGGCGGGTGCTGCCGTGCCGTTCCGCGCGGGGACTGCCGCGCAGGTCACCGGGGTCCGTGGGGCTCCGGTGACAGGAGAGTTACGTCATGTACACGTCTTGGACGGTAGACCTGTTCGTCCGGGACGGATAGCCCTTGTGCAGAGCCTTGTCGAACTTCTTCCCTGCCCAGGACAAAGGGGTCCGCGGGCAGGGCGGACCGGCACGGCGGCGGGGTGCGGTGCCGCCGTGCGCGGTGCTCCCGGGACGGGTCGTCGGGGGCGTGGTCCGGGGGCGGTGCCCCCGGACGCGGTCAGTCGTCGCCGGACCTCAGTCGTTGCCGCCGAAGGCCGCGTCGAACGACGCGCTCGGCGGGTCGAAGTCGAACCGCTTCAGCGAGGCCAGCGCCTCCGGCGCCCCCGCCAGCCGGTCCATCCCGGCGTCCTCCCACTCGACGGAGACCGGGCCGTCGTAGCCGATGGACCGCAGCATCCGGAACACGTCCTCCCAGGGCACGTCCCCGTGCCCCGCCGAGACGAAGTCCCAGCCCCGGCGCGGATCGCCCCAGGGCAGATGCGAGCCGAGCCGCCCGTTGCGCCCGTCCAGGCGCTTGCGGGCCTCCTTGCAGTCCACGTGGTAGATCCGGTCCCGGAAGTCGTACAGGAAGCCCACCGGGTCCAGGTCCTGCCAGACGAAGTGGCTGGGGTCGAAGTTCAGCCCGAAGGCCGGGCGGTGGTCCACCGCCTCCAGGGCCCGGTGCGTGGTCCAGTAGTCGTACGCGATCTCGCTGGGGTGCACCTCGTGGGCGAACCGCACGCCCTCGGCGTCGAACACGTCGAGGATCGGGTTCCAGCGCTCGGCGAAGTCCTCGTAGCCCCGCTCGATCATGTGCGGCGGGACCGGCGGGAACATGGCGACCAGATGCCAGATCGAGGAGCCGGTGAAGCCGATGACGGTGTCCACGCCGAACGCGGCGGCCGCCCGCGCGGTGTTCTTGATCTCCTCGGCCGCGCGCCGGCGCACCCCCTCCGGCTCCCCGTCCCCCCAGATCCTGGCGGGCAGGATCCCCTGGTGGCGCTCGTCGATGGGGCTGTCGCAGACGGCCTGGCCGACCAGGTGGTTGGAGACCGCCCAGCACTTCAGGCCGTACTTGTCGAGCAGCTGGTGGCGGCCCTCCAGGTAGCCGGGATCGGCCAGGGCCTTGTCCACCTCGAAGTGGTCGCCCCAGCAGGCCAGTTCGAGACCGTCGTAGCCGAAGTCGCGGGCGTGGCGGCAGACCTCCTCCAGTGGCAGGTCGGCCCACTGGCCGGTGAAGAGGGTGAAGGGACGGGGCATGCGCGGGACCTCCCAGGGCCTAGAGCTGTACGGGGGTGAGGACGGAGTTCTTGGCGGCGCTCTCCTCCACCGCCGCCAGCACCCGCTGCACCTGGAGCCCGTCGGCGAACGAGGGGACGGGCGCGGTGCCCTCGGCGATGGTGCGCACCACGTCGCGGGCCTGGTGGATGAAGGTGTGCTCGTAGCCCAGCGCGTGCCCCGGCGGCCACCAGGCCTCCAGATAGGGGTGCTCGGGCTCGGTGACCAGGATGCGGCGGAAGCCGGCCGTGGTGGCGGGCTCGGTGTGGTCGTGGAAGGAGAGCTCGTTGAGGCGTTCCAGGTCGAAGGCGAGCGAACCGCGCTCCCCGTTGATCTCCAGCCGCAGCGCGTTCTTGCGCCCCGCCGCCATCCTGGTCGCCTCGAAGGAGGCCAGCGCCCCGGAGGCGAGGCGCCCGGTGAACAGCGCGGCGTCGTCCACCGTCACCGCCCCGTACTCCCCCTCGGCGGCCACCCCGCCGAGCCCTCCCGAGGGCCCGGCGAGCAGCGGCCGTTCCCGGACGAAGGTCTCGCTGACCGCGGAGACGGCCACCAGCGGCTCGCCTGCCAGGTACTGCGCGAGGTCCACGATGTGCGCGCCGAGGTCGCCGAGCGCGCCGGACCCGGCCCGGTCCTTGCGCAGCCGCCAGGTGAGCGGGGAGGCCGGGTCGACCAGCCAGTCCTGGAGGTAGGTGGCCCGGACGTGGCGCAGGGTGCCGAGCCGGCCCGAGGCGATGAGCCGGTGCGCGTAGGCCATCGCCGGGACCTTGCGGTAGTTGAAGCCGGACATCGCGATCTGGCCGCGGGCGGCGGCGCGCCGGGCCGCCTCGGTCATGGCCTCCGCCTCCGCGACCGTGTTGGCCAGCGGCTTCTCGCACAGCACGTGCTTGCCGGCCTCCAGGGCCGCGATGGCGATCTCGGCGTGGCTGTCGCCCGGGGTGCAGATGTCCACGAGCTGGACGTCGTCCCTGGCGATCAGGGCGCGCCAGTCGGTCTCCGCCGCCGCCCAGCCGTGCCGGTCGGCCGCGGCCTCCACCGCGGTGCGGTCGCGCCCGCAGATCGCGGCGAGTACGGGTCTCATGGGCAGTTCGAAGACGTGGCCCGCGGTGCGCCACCCCTGCGAGTGGGCGGCTCCCATGAACGCGTATCCGACCATGCCGACCCCGAGCGCGGGTGCGCTCGCCATCGGCCGGTACGTCGGCGGCGCGGCCGACTCCTGCTCAGTGTCTTCCCTACGGGCCATCCGGGCTTCCTCCTCATCGGTGGTTCAGTGGGTGCGGCCGGGGGGCTCACCCCCCTTCGTCGGCCGTCTAGTTGAAGCCCGTCGGCAGGTACTGGTCGATGTTGTCCTTGGTGACGACCGCGGAGTACAGGGTGAGGTTGGTCGGGATCTCCATCTCGGCGAGTCCGGACACCCCCTTGGCCTGTCCGAGCGCGCGGGCCAGGTCGATGGCCGAGGCGGCCATGGTCGGCGGATAGAGCACAGTGGCCTTGAGCACGCTGTCGCCGGCCTTGATGGCGTCCATGGCGGACTTGGCCCCGGCGCCGCCGACCATCAGGAACTCGTCGCGTCCGGCCTGCTGGATGGCGCGGAGCGCGCCCACGCCCTGGTCGTCGTCGTGGTTCCACAGGGCGTCGAACTGCTTCTGCGCCTGGAGCAGCTGGGCCATCTTGGCCTGGCCCGACTCGACGGTGAAGTCGGCGGCCTGACGGGCCACCAGCTTGATGTTGGGGTAGTTCTTCAGCGCGTCGGCGAAGCCCTGGCTGCGCTGCTTGGTCAGCTCCAGGTTGTCGATGCCGGCCAGCTCGACGACCTTGGCGTTCGCCTTGTCCTTGAGCTGTTCGCCGATGTAGGTGCCGGCGTTGAGGCCCATCCCGTAGTTGTCGCCGCCGACCCAGCAGCGGTAGGCCTGCGGGGAGGCGAAGACGCGGTCCAGGTTGATGACGGGGATGCCGGCGCGCATGGCCTCCAGGCCGACCTGGGTGAGGGCCTTGCCGTCGGCCGGCAGGATCACCAGGACGTCGACCTTCTTGTTGATGAGGGTCTTGACCTGGCCGATCTGGGCGGCGGTGTCGTTGGAGCCCTCGGTGGTCTCCAGGGTCACCTCGGAGTACTTCTTCGCCCGGGACCGGGCGTTCTCGTTGATGGCGTTGAGCCAGCCGTGGTCGGCCTGGGGGCCGGCGAAGCCGATGGTGACGGGCTTGCCGGGCTTGTCGTCGGCGGCCGGGGCGTTGCTCTGGACCGCGGTGTCCTTCTCCTTGGGGTCGTTGCTGGTGCAGGCGGTCAGGAGGGCGCCCGCGGAGACGGCGGCGGAGCCGAAAAGGAGTCGTCTGCGGCTGGTTTCTGGCATGGCTGTCAAACCCTTCATCCGGGAGTGCGGCGCGGGAGGGGGAACGAGCGGGTACGGGGGGGGCGGGACGGGCCGTCAGGTCCCCGCGCGGGCCGAGGTGCGGCCCTGGACGAGGACGGCGGCGACGATGATCGCGCCCTTGGCGATCTGCTGGACGTCGCTCTGCAGATTGTTGAGCGCGAAGATGTTGGTGATGGTGGTGAAGACGAGGACGCCGAGCACGGAGCCGACGATGGTGCCCCGGCCGCCGCTGAGCAGGGTGCCGCCGATGATCACGGCGGCGATGGCGTCGAGTTCGTACAGGTTGCCGTTGGTGTTCTGGCCCGAGCCGGACAGGATGACCAGCATGAACGCGGCGATGCCGCAGCAGAGTCCGGACAGCAGGTAGAGGTAGAGCCGCTGGCGGCGGACGTCGATGCCGGCCAGCCGGGCGGCCTCGGCGTTGCCGCCGACGGCGACGGTGCGGCGGCCGAAGGTGGTGCGGTTGAGCACCAGCCAGCCGATGACGGTGACCGCGGCGAACATCATGACCAGCGGCGGGACACCGAGGACGTAGGCGTCGGGCAGGCCCAGGTCGAGGACCGACTTCACGGTGACGATCTGGGTCTTGCCGTCGGTGATCTGGAGCGCCAGGCCGCGGGCCGAGGCCAGCATCGCCAGGGTGGCGATGAAGGGGACGACCCTGCCGTAGGCGATGAGCACCCCGTTGACGAGGCCGGCGCCGAGGCCGACCAGGACGGCGGTGAACAGGATGCCCGCGAAGCCGTAGTCCTGGGTGGCGACCGTCGTCGCCCAGACGGACGCCAGCGCGACCATGGCGCCGACGGACAGGTCGATGCCGCCGCTGGTGATGACGAAGGTCATGCCGACGGTGACGACGCCGATGACGGAGGACTGGGTCAGGATGAGCTGGAGGTTCCCGGTGTCGAGGAAGGCGTCGGGTTCGGTGATGCCGCCGACCAGGACGAGCACGGCGAGGACGCCGAGCAGGGAGAGGCTGTGGACGTCCGCGCGCAGTCGCGGGGCGCGCGCGGATCCGTCCTTCTTGGGGGACGTGGGGGCGGAGGCGGGCGCTGCGCCCTTGTCCGGCCCGCTGTGCCGCGCCGGTGAGACGGGCTGCGTCATGACGTCGGGCTCCCTTCCATCACGAGGTCGAGTACGCGGTGCTCGTCGAGGTCCCCGGCGTCGGCCTCGTGGACGACGCGGCCCTCCCGCAGGACGAGCACCCGGTCGGCGAGGCCCAGGACTTCGGGCACTTCGCTGGAGACGAGCAGGACGGCGAGGCCTTCGTCGGCCAGCCGGCGGATCACGGCGTAGAGCTCGGCGCGGGCGCCGACGTCCACGCCGCGGGTCGGTTCGTCGAGCAGCAGCACCCGGCAGCCGCGCAGCAGCCAGCGGGCCAGGACGGCCTTCTGCTGGTTGCCGCCGGAGAGGGTGCGGACGGCGGTGTCGGGGTTGTCGGGCCGCAGGGACAGTTCCCGGGTGGCGGCGCGGGCCGCCGCGCGCTCGGCCTTCCGGTCGATCCAGCCGGCCCGGGAGAAGCGGGACAGGGTGGAGACGGAGACGTTGCGGGTGACGGACTCCAGCATCAGCAGGGCCTGGGCCTTGCGTTCCTCGGGGGCGAGGCCGATGCCGGCGGCGACGGCGGCGCGGACGCTGCCGGGCCGCAGCGGCCGGCCGGCGACGGTGACCCGGCCGGCGGCGGGCCGGCGGGCCCCGTAGACGGTCTCCAGGATCTCGGAGCGCCCGGAGCCGACGAGTCCGGCGAGGCCGACGATCTCGCCGGGGCGCAGTTCCAGGTCGACGGGGGCGAACTCGCCCTTCCTGGTGAGCCCTTCGACGGTGAGGACGGGTGCGGGGCGTTCGACCGGGTCGGTGCGGACGGGGCGCGGCGGGAAGACGTACTCGACGTTGCGGCCGGTCATCAGGGCCACGATGTCCTTGGTCGGGGTGGACTCGGCGGGCAGGCCGACCGCGACGGCCCGGCCGTCCTTGAGGACGGTGACCCGGTCGCCGATGCGGCGGATCTCCTCCAGGCGGTGGGAGATGTAGACGACGGCGACGCCGTCGGCGGTGAGCGAGTCGACGATCCGGAAGAGGTTGTCGACCTCGTCGGGGTCGAGGGCGGCGGAGGGCTCGTCCATCACGATCAGCCGGACGTCGTGGGAGAGGGCGCGGGCCATCGAGACGATCTGCTGCTGGGCGGCGGGGAGTTCGCCGACCGGGCGGGCGGGGTCGATCTCGGGGTGGCCGAGCCGTTTCAGCAGGGCGGCGGCCGCCTGCCGGCCCTCGCGGGTGCGGACGACGAAGCCGGCGCCGGTGTGCTCGTGGCCGAGGAAGACGTTCTCGGCGACGGACAGCCCCTCGACCAGGTCGAGTTCCTGGTAGATGGTGGCGATGCCGAGCCGCATCGCGGTGATGGGCGACTTCAGTACGGCGGGGGCGCCGCGCCAGGTGATCTCGCCGTCGTCGGGCTGGTGGGCCCCGGCGAGCACCTTGATGAGGGTGGACTTTCCGGCACCGTTCTGGCCGAGGAGGCAGTGGACTTCGCCGGCCTGGACCTCCAGGTCCACGCCGTCGAGGGCGCGCACACCGGGGAAGGACTTGGTGATGCCGGACATGGTGAGCAGCGGTGGTTCTGGAGCCATGACGAATCCCCTCGGCGGATGGGGTCTCCTCTGCGGGGTGGAGCCGGGCGCAGGGAGGGGCCGGTGAGCGGGCAGGGCGCAGTGCGGTCCCGGGTGGGGTGCCGCCCGGGGCGGGCGTGACGGGCCGTGCGGGTACGGCGGGGGCGCCGGGCGGGCGGTGCGGCCGGGCGCGGTGGTGTGAGGCGGGCGGGCGGGGGCGGGGTGGAGCGGATCAGGCGGGTGAGAAGAGGTGGTCGCTGATGAGCCTGGCCGCGCCGATGACTCCGGCGGCGGGTCCCAGCTCGCCCAGCACGATCGGGAGGTTGCCGGTGGCCAGCGGCAGGGACTGCCGGTAGACCTGGGTCCGGACGCTGGCCAGCAGCGTGTGGCCCAGTCCGGTCACCCCGCCGCCGATCACCACCAGTCCGGGGTTGAAGAAGCTGACGAGGCCCGCGATGACCTGGCCGACCCGGTTGCCGCCTTCGCGGATCAGGTCGAGGGAGGTCGGGTCGCCGGCGGCCGCGGCGGCGGCGACGTCGACGGCGGTGAGCCTGCCGGACGCCTCCAGGCGGGCCGCGAGTTCCGCGGACCGCCCGGTGCGTGCCGCGTCCTCGGCGTCGCGGGCCAGGGCCGCGCCGCTGAAGTGTGCTTCCAGGCAGCCCCGGTTGCCGCATGCGCAGGGGCGGCCCTCGGGTTCGACCTGGATGTGGCCGATGTCGCCGGCGCTGCCCGTCGTTCCGCGGTGGACCTCACCGCCGACGACGATGCCGCAGCCGATGCCGGTGCCGATCTTGACGCAGAGGAAGTCGCCCGCGGAACGGGCGACGCCCGCGTGCTGCTCCCCCATGGCCATCAGGTTCACGTCGTTGTCGACCATGACGGGGCAGCCCAGTTCCTGGCTGAGCGCCTCGCGGACCGGGAAGCCGTCCCAGCCGGGCATGATCGGCGGGGCGACGGGGATGCCCTCGGGGAAGCGGACCGGTCCCGGTACGCCGATCCCCGCGCCGTCGAAGCCCTCGGCGAGGCCGGAGGCCCGGAGCTTGGCCGCCATCGACAGCACCTGCTCGAAGACGGCGACGGGGCCTTCGCGTACGTCCATGGGGTGGTTGAGGTGGCCCAGGACCTCCAGCTCCGCGTTGGTGACCGCCACGTCGACGGAGGTGGCGCCGATGTCGACGCCGAGGAAGCGCAGCTGGGGGGCGAGCCGGATGTTGTGCGAGCGACGCCCGCCGCGGGATGCGGCGAGTCCGTCGGCCACCACAAGGCCGGTGTCCAGCAGCCGGTCCACCTCGACGGCGAGCTTGGAGCGGGAGAGGTCGACCTGGTCCCCCAGCTGTGCCCGTGAGTTGGGCCCGCCGTCGCGCAACAGCCGCAGCAGTCGCGCCTGATGGGCGTTCGCGGGTCGTGCCGTCATCCGTCTCACGCGCCTCTCCCCGCCACATCGGTCTGTCCGTCGGGCTTTGGAGGGGAACGTAGCAGCGGTTGCCGGGGCTGGGAAGAAGTTGAGCAGGAATCCATCACAACTTTCTCCACCCTGAAGACAAAGAGGGGTGCCGCGCCCTGCCGGCGCGACACCCCCGGCCCTCCGTGCGTCAGGGGCAGCGGATGACCTGACCCGCGTAACTGAGGTTCCCGCCGAAGCCGAAGAGCAGCACCGGATCGCCCGTGGTGACCTCGCCGCGCTCCACCAGCTTGGACAGGGCCATGGGGATCGAGGCGGCCGACGTATTACCGGAATCCACCACATCACGGGCGATCACGGCATTGACCGCGCCGATCCTCCGGGCCACGGGTTCGATGATCCGCAGATTGGCCTGGTGGAGCACGACGGCGGCCAGGTCCTCGGGGGCGATGCCCGCCTTCTCGCACACCTGCCGGGCGATGGGCGGCAGCTGGGTGGTGGCCCAGCGGTAGACGGACTGGCCCTCCTGCGCGAAGCGCGGCGGTGTCCCCTCGATGCGGACCGCGTCGCCCATGCCGGGCACCGAGCCCCACAGCACCGGTCCGATGCCGGGCGGACCCGTGTGTGCCCCGGAGTCGGCGACGACGACGGCGGCCCCCGCGCCGTCGCCCATCAGGACGCAACTGGAGCGGTCGGTCCAGTCGACGATGTCGCCCATCTTGTCGGCGCCGATCACCAGCGCCCGGGTGGCGGCGCCGGCCCGCAGGGTGTGGTCGGCGGTGGCCAGGGCGTGGGTGAAGCCCGAGCAGACCACGTTGATGTCCATCACGGCGGGCGCGGTCATGCCGAGGCGGGCGGCGACCCGGGCCGACATGCTCGGGGAGCGGTCGATGGCGGTCGAGGTGGCGACCAGGACCAGATCGATGTCGGCGGGCTGGAGGCCCGCGGCGGCGAGCGCCTTGGCCGCGGCGTGGGCGGCCAGCTCGTCGACGGGCTCGTCGGGACCTCCGATGTGCCGGGTCCTGATGCCGACCCGGCTGGTGATCCACTCGTCGCTGGTGTCGACCATGGCCGCCAGATCGTGGTTGGTGAGCACCTTGGCGGGCTGATGGTGGCCGAGCGCCACGACACGTGAGCCGGTCATATTTGCGGTTCCCCTCGCTCCATTCGGCAGGAACCATCCAGTCTTGGTCGCTACCGTCCGGTACAGGGGTACGTGATCCCACAGGATTCCCGGCCGCACCTTGGAGGCTTGGCGACAGCCGGGCGCGTACGGCCCGCGCACCGGCCGCGGCGCGCGGACGGACGTGCGTGACAATGGGAACGCCGAGGTCACCTCGGCCGCACGGGCCGCCTGGGCCTCCGCCACGTACAGAATCGGGTCTGACTGCCATGGGACGGGTCACCGAGCGCCGCCGCACCCTCCGCATCCTGGACGGGGCGGTCTCCACCCGTCCGGACACGCTCGTGGCCGAGGAACCCCTGGAGATCCGGCTGAACGGGCGGCCGCTCGCCGTCACCATGCGCACCCCGGGCGACGACTTCGCGCTGGCCGCCGGATTCCTGGTGAGCGAGGGCGTGATCGGCGAGGGCTCCGAGGTGCGGTCGATCGTGTACTGCGCGGGGGCGACCGAGGACGGGGCGAACACGTACAACGTGGTGGACGTCGGGCTCGCGCCCGGTGTCCCGGTCCCCGACATCACGCTGGAGCGCAACGTCTACACGACGTCCTCCTGCGGGCTCTGCGGCCGGGCGAGCCTGGACGCGGTGCGCACCACGACCCGGCATCCGGTCGCCGACGCTCCCCCGGTGCGGGTGGCGCCGGAGCTGCTGGCGGCGCTGCCCGACCGGCTGCGGGCCGCCCAGCGGGTGTTCGAGACGACCGGCGGACTGCACGCGGCGGCGCTGTTCACCGAGGAGGGCGAGCTGGTCGACGTCCGGGAGGACGTGGGCCGGCACAACGCGGTGGACAAGCTGGTCGGCCGGGCCCTGACGGACGGCCGGCTGCCGCTGTCCCGGTCGGTGCTGCTGGTGTCGGGGCGGGCCTCGTTCGAGCTGGCGCAGAAGGCGGTGATGGCGGGCATCCCGGTGCTCGCGGCCGTCTCGGCGCCCTCGTCCCTGGCCGTCGACCTGGCGGCCGAGGCCGGTCTGACCCTGGTCGGCTTCCTGCGCGGCGCGTCCATGAACGTGTACGCGGGTGAGCACCGGATCGCCGTGGAGGCACCGGCCGGCCGCGGCTGACCGTCGCCGTTCCTCACCCCGCGGCGGCGGTTCTGCGCACCGGCGCGGCGCCCCGCTCCGGCGGGCCCTGCGGATCCCCGGCGCGCCGCCGGGCGATCACCGCGCAGACCATGAGCTGCATCTGGTGGAAGAGCATCAGGGGCAGGACGGCGAGGCTCGCCTGGGCGCCGAACAGCACGCTGGCCATGGGCAGACCGGAGGCGAGGCTCTTCTTGGAGCCGGCGAACTGGATCGCGATGCGGTCCTCGCGCCCGAAGCCGAGCCGTTTCGCCCCGTACCAGCTCACCGCGAGCATCAGCGCGAGCAGCACCGCCTCGGCGGCCAGCAGCGCGCCGAGCCGGGCCGGGGTGACCTGGTGCCAGATGCCCGCGACCATGCCCTCGCTGAACGCCGTGTAGACGACCAGGAGGATCGAGCCCCGGTCGATCAGGCCGAGGACCTTCTTGTGGCGGACGAGGAAGCCGCCGAGCCGGCGGCGCAGCAGTTGTCCCGCGACGAACGGCAGCAGCAGTTGGACGCCGATCCGCAGCAGCGCGTCGGCCGAGAAGCCGCCGCCGCTGCTGCCGAGGAGCGCCGCCGCCAGCAGCGGGGTGAGGAAGATCCCGGCGACGGACGAGAAGGAGCCGGCACAGATCGCGGCAGGCACGTTGCCCCGGGCGATCGAGGTGAAGGCGATGGAGGACTGGATCGTCGAGGGCACCAGGCAGAGAAAGAGGAAGCCGTTCTGCAGCTGCGGTGTCAGCACGTACGGCACGAGCCCCCGGCTCGCCAGGCCGAGCACCGGGAAGACGAGGAAGGTGCAGGCGAGCACGGTGAGGTGGAGCCGCCAGTGCCGGAGTCCGTCCAGCGCCTCGGCGGTGGACAGCCGTGCGCCGTAGAGGAAGAAGAGCAGGGCGACCGCCCCGGTGGAGGCGCCGCCGGCCACCTCGGCCGCCGCTCCGGAGGCGGGCAGCAGCGCCGCGAGGGCGACGGTGCCGAGCAGCGCCAGGATGTACGGATCGACCGGTATCCGGGACGGGGACAGCGGGATGCGGCGGCTCATGCTCGGGTTCTCTCGTTCGGGGGCGCGGCCTCCCATCCTGCTCACCGCGGTGGGTATCGGGAATCCCGTACACCGCTCTGACTGTCATCACGTTCCGCGATAACGTGGGCGGATGTACGACCCGGCGCAGTTGCGCACCTTTCTCGCCGTCGCCCAGACACTGAGCTTCACCGCGGCCGCCCGGCGGCTGGGGGTGCGGCAGTCGACGGTCAGCCAGCATGTGCGGCGGCTGGAGGACGCGGCCGGGCGGCAGCTGTTCGTCCGGGACACCCACCGGGTCGAGCTGACCGTGGACGGCGAGGCGATGCTCGGCTTCGCGCGGACGATCCTGGAGGCGCACGAGCGGGCCTCGGCGTTCTTCTCCGGCACCCGGCCGCGCGGACGGCTGCGCTTCGGCGCCTCGGAGGACTTCGTGCAGACCCGGCTGCCGGAGATCCTCCGGTCCTTCCGCCACGAGCATCCCGAGGTGGACCTGGAGCTGACGGTGGAGCTGTCGGGGACGCTGCACCGGCGGCTGGAGGCGGGCCGGCTGGACCTGGTGCTGGCCAAGCGGCGGACCGGGGACACGCACGGGGAGCTGGTGCGCCAGGACGATCTGGTGTGGATCGGTACGCCGGGGCTGCGGATCGACCCGGAGCGTCCGGTGCCCCTGGTCGTCTACCCGCCGCCGGGCATCACCCGGGCCCGTGCGCTGGAGGTGCTGGAGCGGGCCGGGCGCTCCTGGCGGGTGGCGTGCACGAGCGGCAGCCTCAGCGGGCTGACCGCCGCCGCCCGCGCGGGGCTCGGCGTGATGGCGCACAGCCGGGGACTGATCCCGCCGGGGCTGGTGCCGCTGCTGCCCGGGGCGGGGCTGCCGGACCTCGGTGACGTGGACTTCGTCCTGCTGCACGGCCGCCGGCGGGGCGGTGCCCAGCAGGCGGCGGAGGCGCTGGCCGGGGCGATCCTGGCGGGCGGCGACCGGCTGGTCGGGCCGAGGGACACGGCGTAGGGGTGTCTGGCCGTATCCCCTGTTTCCCCACATATCGCAGTGCGCGCGGCGTACAGATTCGGTGGAGATTCCCGCGCGAGCCACTTACTCCATGGTCAGAAGCGTGTCCGTGCCTTGCCCATCTGGCCGGATTTCACCACCCGGCCGGTGCACGACGCACCTGGTACGGGGTGGTGCGGGCCCTCCCGCGGCGGCCGTGGGTGGGGTAGCGTCACGGCGCTGTGCGGAGCGCCACAAGGAGCAGGTCATTGCGTGAATTCACGGTTCCCCCGATGGCGGCCGCGCCCCACGTAGGCGGGCTCGCCGATGTCGTGTTCGACTACGCCGAGGAGGACCCGCGGCGGGTCGCGCTGGGCCGCAAGGACGCGGACGGACGCTGGCGGGATGTCACCGCGGCGACGTTCCGCGACGAGGTGCTGGCGCTGGCCAAGGGGCTGATCGCGCACGGGGTGCGGTTCGGCGACCGGGTCGCCCTGATGTCCCGGACCCGCTACGAGTGGACCCTGTTCGACTTCGCGCTCTGGTCGGTCGGGGCGCAGTCCGTGCCGGTCTATCCCACGTCCTCGGCGGAGCAGGTCCTGTGGATGCTGCACGACGCCGAGGTCTCGGCCGTGCTCGTGGAGCACGAGGACCACGCGATGACGATCGCCTCGGTGATCGACAGGCTCCCCCAGCTGAAGCGGCTGTGGCAGCTGGACGCCGGAGCCGTGGACGAGCTGGTGGAGGCGGGCGCGCGGGTCGGGGACGACGTCGTGCACCGGCACCGCAGGGCGGTCACGCCGGAGTCGGTGGCGACGGTCATCTACACCTCGGGCACCACGGGCCGCCCCAAGGGCTGTGTGATCACGCACGCCAACTTCATGTTCGAGACCGACACCATGGCCACCCGCTGGGAGTCCGTCTTCCGCTCCCGGGCGGGCGACGAGGCGGCGACCCTGCTCTTCCTGCCGCTGGCGCACGTCTTCGGCCGGATGGTGGAGGTGGCGGCCGTGCGCGGCCGGGTGAAGCTCGGCCACCAGCCGGAACTGTCGGCCAGGGCACTGATGCCGGATCTGGTGTCGTTCCGTCCGACCTTCATCCTGGCGGTCCCGTACATCTTCGAGAAGGTGTTCAACGCCGCGCGCCGCAAGGCCGAGGCGGAGGGCCGGATCGGACCGTTCGACAAGGCCGTCGAGGTGGCCGTGAAGTACGCCGAGGCCATGGAGGAGCGGGCCTTCGGCACCGGCCCCGGGCCCTCGGCCGGGCTGCGGATGCAGCACCAGTTCTTCGACAAGGTCGTGTACCGCAAGGTGCGCGAGGCGATGGGCGGCCGGATCCGGCACGCCATGTCGGGCGGTTCCGGGATGGAGCGGCGGCTCGGGCTGTTCTTCGCCGGTTCGGGCGTGACGGTGTACGAGGGCTACGGACTGACCGAGACGACGGCGGCGGCCACCGCCAACCCGCCGGAGCGCACCCGGTACGGCACGGTCGGGCAGCCGATCCCCGGGTCGACCGTGCACATCGCGGACGACGGCGAGGTCTGGGTCCACGGGGCCAATGTGTTCGGCGGCTATCTCGGCGATCCGAAGGCGACCGAGGCGGTCCTCAAGGACGGCTGGCTGGCCACCGGCGACCTGGGGGCGCTGGACGAGGACGGCTATCTGACGATCACCGGGCGCAAGAAGGAGATCCTGGTGACCTCGGGCGGCAAGAGCGTGTCGCCGGCCGGTCTGGAGGAGCGGGTGCGGGCCCATCCGCTGGTGGCGCAGTGCATCGTCGTGGGCAACGACCGGCCGTACGTCGCGGCGCTGGTCACCGTCGACCAGGAGGCGGTGGAGCACTGGCTCACCATGCAGGGGCGGCAGCCGCTGGGCCCGGTGGAGCTGGTGCGGGATCCCGATCTGGAGATGGAGATCCGGCGGGCGGTGGTCGCCGCGAACACGGCTGTCTCGCAGGCCGAGTCGATCCGTACGTTCCGGATCCTGGCCCATCAGTTCAGCGAGGAGCACGGGCTGCTGACACCCTCGCTGAAGCTGAAGCGCCGGGCGATCGAGACGGCGTACGCGGCCGAGGTGGACGCCCTCTACCGCTGACCGCCCGATGTCCGCCCAGGGCCGCCGGTGTCCGGAGCGGCGTTCACGAATATGGACCGCGTGTTCGGGAATGCACGGGCGGCGCTGATCGTTCACTGTGGGAGTCCCACCACCCACAACGTTAGGATCGACTGCTCGTGAGCCAGGTCCCCACCCTCACCCTCAACAACGGCGTCGAGATGCCGCAGCTCGGTTTCGGCGTCTGGCAGGTGCCGGACGACGAGGCCACGAAGGCCGTCGCCACGGCCATCGAGTCCGGGTACCGCAGCATCGACACCGCCGCGATCTATCAGAACGAGGTGGGCACCGGAAAGGCGATCGCCGCCTCCGGTGTCGCGCGCGACGAGCTGTTCGTGACCACCAAGCTGTGGAACACCGAGCAGGGCTACGACACGACGCTGCGCGCCTTCGACGCCTCCCTGGAGAAGCTCGGCCTCGACTACGTCGACCTGTACCTGATCCACTGGCCGGTGCCGGCCAAGGACGCGTACGTGGACACGTACCGGGCGTTCGAGAAGATCTACGCCGACGGCCGGGCGAAGGCCATCGGCGTGTCGAACTTCCTGCCCGAGCACCTGGAGCGGCTGCTCGGCGAGACCTCCGTGGTGCCGGCCCTCAACCAGATCGAGCTGCACCCGCAGCTCCAGCAGGCCGAGTCCCGCGCCCTGCACGCGCGGCACGGCATCGCCACCGAGGCCTGGTCCCCGCTGGGCTCGGGCAAGGGCCTCCTGGAGGTCCCGACCGTCGTCGCGGTCGCCCGCAAGCACGGCCGCACCCCGGCCCAGGCGGTGCTCCGCTGGCACATCCAGACGGGCAACGTGGTGATCCCGAAGTCCGTGACGCCGTCGCGGATCGCGGAGAACATCGACGTCTTCGACTTCGAGCTGGACGCCGACGACCTGGCCGCGTTCGCCGCGCTCGACGAGGGCAAGCGCCTCGGCCCGAACCCCGGCGAGTTCAACGCCGGCGCCTGAGCCCGCAGGCCCCTTCCGTACCGCCGCCCGGCCCCGTGCCGGGCGGCGGTCGCCGTCTCAGGCGCGGCGGCCGAGGTGGAAGGTGCGCGCCAGCAGCAGGAAGGTGTCGGGGCGCCGGTGGAGTCCGGCGGGGTCCTCGGGGTCGAGGAGCCGGTCGAGCGCGGCGTTGTCGTCGGCGTCGAGCCGTTCGCCGAGCCCGTCGCGACGGCGGGCGAATTCCGCGATCACATGGTCCCTGGCCACCTCGCCCAGCGGGGCCGGCAGGTCGAGCAGGAAGCTGCGGGTGCCCTGCGGGGCCAGCCCCACCGCGGTGAACAGCGCCGCCCAGTCCTCGTTCTCCCGCCGCGCGTCGGGCAGTTCGGCGCGCATCTCCTCGAACATCTCGGCCTGGACCGCCTCCATCCTGGCCTCCAGGCCCGGCCGGCCGAAGCCCAGGTCGCGGGGCAGCTGACGCGGCTGGAGCCCGCCCTCGACCAGGGCGACGGTGCCGCCGGGGCGCAGCAGTCCGGCGAATCCGGCCAGGACGGCGCGCTGGTCGCCCATGTGGTGCAGGGCGTTGCCCGCCCAGACGAGGTCGGCCTCGCCGAGGCCCGCGAGCCCCTCGGGGATCTCGGCGTGGAGCGTGGTGACGCGGTCGCCGAGCCCGAGCCGCCGGGCGCGGTCGAGGGTGCGCTCCAGCAGGGCCGGGGTGGCGTCCACGGCCACGACCTCGGCCTCGGGGAACACCTCGGCGAGCAGACAGGCGACGACGCCGGGGCCGCTGCCGATGTCCAGGACCCGGCGGACCTTCGGGGCGTCGGGCAGTCCGGCGATCCAGCGGGCCGCGCGGGTGTACTGCTCACTGCTCAGTTCGGCGTTCTGCTCCAGCAGCGGGGCCATGACGTCCCAGTCCGGGTCGGCCGGGTTGTGGCCGTGCCCGTGGGAGTGTCCGTGGCCGTGCCGGCCCTCGTGGTGGTGACCGTGAACGGTGTGGTTGCTCATCCCTCCACCCTCACCGCACGTCAGCCCATGGGCAAACTTTGTTGCCGTTCCGGCAAGCCGCCCTTGCGGTAGTCCTGCGGGCTGACGCCGCGCACCCGCTTGAACGCGGTGCTGAAGGCGAAGGCCTGGCTGTAGCCGACCTTGCGGGCCACCGCCTCGACGGTCGCGTCGGTCTCCCGGAGCAGGTCGGCGGCGAGGGCGAGGCGCCATTCGGTGAGGTAGCTCATCGGGGGCTCCCCGACCAGTTCGGTGAACCGGCGGGCCAGCCCGGCCCGGGAGACCCCGGTCCGCGCGGCGAGCGCGGCGACGGTCCAGGGGTGGGCGGGCTCGTTCTGGAGGAGGCGCAGCGCCTGTCCGACGACGGGGTCGCCCATGGCCCGGTACCAGGCGGGGGCCTCGGCGCCGGGCCGGGAGAACCAGGTGCGCAGCGTGTCGATGAGGAGCAGGTCGAGGAGCCGGTCGAGCACGACGCTCTGGCCCGGTTCGTCGCGGGCGATCTCCGAGCCGAGCAGGCTCAGCAGCGGTCCGGTGGTCCGGCCGTCGGCGGGCAGGAGGAGCAGCGGCGGCAGGGCGTCGAGGAGCCGGCCGCTGATCTCGCCGTCCATCAGATAGGTGCCGACGAGCACGACCGCCGAGCCCTCGGCGGCGTTGCCCCAGGTCCGTACCCCCAACCGCATGGACTGGGCGAGCGGTTCGCCGCGCAGTGTGGTGCATCCGCCGCCGGGTCCGATGAGGGCGTGGGGCGCGGTGTCGGGTCCGTCGGCGACGGTGTACGGCTCCGGGCCGCGGGCGACGGCCAGATCGCCCGGGGTCAGCCGTACGGGAGCGGTGCCGGCGTCGGGCCGGATCCAGGCCTCTCCCTCGGTGACGGCCATCAGGCAGAGCGGGGCCCGGTCCTCGATCCGCACGGACCACGGCGGTTCCATCACCATCCGCAGCAGGAAGGCGCCCCGGGCGCGCGGTCCGTCGAGCAGGCCTGCGAGTGCGTCCATGCGGTGCAGCGTAGACGCGCGCGTAGGGAGGTGAGTGGCTGGGGCATGGAGGGCGGGGGCGGACGCGGGGAGTCTGGGGGCATGACAGAGAACGCGGAGAACACGCAGCGGCAGAACCCCGTCACCGGCCCGGTCCTGGTGACGAGCGGGACGGGCAAGACGGGCCGGCGGGTGGTGGAGCGGCTGGCGGCGCGGGGTCTTCAGGTGCGGGCCGGATCGCGGGGCGGTGCCGTCGCGTTCGACTGGACGGACCCCTCGGGGTGGGAGGCCGCGCTGACGGGTGCGGAGGCGGCGTACATCGCCTACTACCCGGATCTGGCGGCGCCCGGGGCGCCGGAGGCGATGGCGGAGTTCGGCGCGGTCGCGCGCCGGTGCGGGGTGCGGCGGCTGGTGCTGCTGTCGGGGCGGGGCGAGCCGCAGGCCGTGGTGGCCGAGGAGGCGCTGCGGTCGGCGGCCGGTGACGCCGAACTGACCGTGCTGCGTTCGGCGTTCTTCGCGCAGAACTTCAGCGAGGGGGCGCTTGCGGACGGGGTGCATCTGGGTGAGGTGGTGTTCCCGGCGGGCACGACGGCCGAGCCGTTCGTCGACGCCGACGATCTCGCGGACGTGGTGGCGGCGGTGCTGTGCGGGGAGGCGGGCGCGGGCGAGGTGCACGAGCTGACCGGGCCCCGGCCGCTGACCTTCGCCGAGGCGGCGGCCGCGCTGACCGCCGCCACCGGGCGGCAGGTGCGCTACGTCGCGGTGACGGGTGATCAGTACAGCTCCATGCTCATCGACTTCGGCGTGCCGGATGCCGAGGCGGAGATGCTGGCCGAGCTGTTCACCTTCCTGCTGGACGGGCACAACGCCACGGTGACCGACGGGGTGAAGCGGGTCCTGGGCCGCGATCCGAAGCCGTTCGCCGTCTTCGCGTCGGAGGCGGCGCTGGACGGGGCGTGGGGCGGCGCCTGAGCGGGGCGGGCGCGGGCCCCGGGCGGGCCCGCGCGCCCTCAGCGGCGGCGGAACGCCAGCAGCCGGTACTCCGGTTCGGCGCGGCGGCGGTCGGGGCCCGGCAGTGCCGCGAGCCCGCGCACGAGGTCGTCGGCCGCCGTGCCCGGCAGCACCAGGCGCGAGGCGTAGGAGCCGCGCCGGACCCCGTCGGCCGTGGCCAGCGGGGTCCTGCCCTGTCCATGGCCGCGGAAGACCCCGCTGCCCATCACGTCGAGCCCGCAGGCGGCGCCGTGGCGGAGGACCCGGTCCGTGGCGTCGGACGGGGAGACGGAGAGGTAGGGGGCGAACAGCGCGTCGATGTCGCTGCCGACGTCGTGGGCGGCGTCCTTGTCGACGGTGGTCACGAACACGCCGCCGGGCCGCAGGATCCTCGCCGCCTCGGCCACGACCGCCGGCACGGCGCCCTCCTCGCGCAGCAGGTGCAGCAGCCACACAGCCGTCACCGCGTCCACGGACGCGTCGCGCACGGGCAGTCGGCGCGCGTCGGCCAGCACGACGCCTCCGACGCGTTCCCGCGCCACCCGGGCCATGCCCGGGGAGGCGTCGGAGCCGTACACCCGCAGGCGCGGCCGTCCGGCGGCGAGCCGCTCGGTGACCAGGCCCGTGCCGCACCCGACGTCCAGCAGGGTGCGCGCGGTGGGCGGGACGAGGCCCAGCACGGCGCGGGCCGCCGCCTGCGCCCTGGGGACACCGCCGCGCGTCGCGTCGTAGACGGCGGCCTCTTTGTCGTAGTCCAGCATGCGGACGACTGTACGACAAAGGACCGCGGCCCACGGTCCGGAGGCGACGACTGTATTGCCGCAGGACGACGGGGGCCATAACGTGCGGTTATGGAGCTGGAGTTGCGCCATCTGAGAACCGTACGGGCCATAGCCGAGACCGGGAGCCTCACCAAGGCGGCCGCCGCGCTCGGGCTGGCCCAGCCCGCGCTGAGCGCGCAGCTGCGGCGGATCGAGAAGGCGCTGGGCGGGCCGCTGTTCGACCGCGACCACACCGGTGCGCGCCCCACGCTCCTGGGCGAACTGGTGCTGGAGCGCGCCCGGGTGGTGCTGCCCGCGGTGAGCGAACTCCAGGAGGAGGCGGTTCGGTTCGCGAACGCCTGGGGGGCCATGGAGCGGTTCCGGCTCGGCGCCACCCACGGTCCGCTGCTGGGCGGGCTGGTCGACCGGCTCGCCACCGCGCACCCGTCCGCCCCGGTCTCCACGTACACCTCCTGGTCCGTCGCCGAGCTGGCCGGCCAACTGGTGGACGGGCGGCTGGACTTCGCCCTGATCGGGGCGTGCGGCGAGAGTGCGCCGCCGGTCGCCGACCGGCTGCGGTGGGAGGTCATCGGCATCGATCCGGTGTTCGTGATGCTTCCGGAGACGCATCCGCTGGCCGGCGAGGCGGAGCTGGAGCTGTCCGCGCTGGCGGACGAGGGCTGGGCGGACGTGCCGGGCGACGGCTGTTTCGCGGACTGCTTCGTGGCCGCCTGCGCGCGGGCCGGGTTCAGCCCGGTGTCGGTGTTCGAGACGGACACGGTGTCCGTGGTCCATCTGGTGCAGGTGGGGCGGGCGGTCGGGCTGTGCCGGGCGACGTTCCCGCCGACGCCGGGCGTGGTGACCCGGCCGATCGCCGGTTCCCCGCTGAGCTGGCGTCATCTGCTGGGCTGGCATCCGCGCTCGGCCGCGGCCGCGGCCGCGGCCGCGGCGGTCACCGGGCACACCCGGGCGGCGTACGCCCAGGCGGTGGAGCGCAGCGACAGCTACACCCGCTGGCTCGCCGCGCATCCGCGTTTCGGCGCGGCCCCCTGACGGGGCGTCCGGCCGTGACGGCCGGGGCCGTGCCTCATTCGGCCCCGTGGGCGGGGGCGGCGGCCGCGACCCGGCCGGCCAGCTCCAGATCCTTGGCCGTGACCTTGCCGCCCGCGTCGTGGGAGTTGACCGAGAGGGCGACGGAGTTGTAGCCGAGCGTCAGATCGGAGTGGTGGTTCAGCTCGTCCTGGATCCGGGCGATGTGCATCGTGAACGCGGCGGCGGCGATGTGCGAGGGCAGCCGGTAGGAACAGGCGATGCGGTCCCCCTCCACCGCCCATCCGGGCAGCTCGCGCAGCCCTTCCTCGATCGCGTGCGGCGGCAGGGGTGCGGCGGGCATGGCGGGCTCCCTCGTCGGGGTCGGGTGGGGTGGCTCTGCCGGTGACGTTACGGTCTCGGTATGACAACTGTCGCGCTTGACACGGGGGTAGGGCCGCTGCTGCGCAGCTGGCGGGAGCGTCGTCGGATCAGTCAGCTGGAGCTCGCGCTGCGGGCCGACTCCTCGGCCCGGCACATCTCCTTCATCGAGACGGGCCGCGCCCGCCCGAGCCAGGAGATGGTCCTGCGGCTGGCGGAGCACCTGGACGTGCCCGTACGGGAGCGCAACGCGCTGCTGGTGGTCGCCGGGTACGCGCCGCACTACGCGGAGACCCCGCTCGACGACCCGGCCATGGGGGCGCTGCGCGAGGGGCTGGACCGGCTGCTCCAGGGCTACGACCCGTATCCGGCGTTCGTCGTGGACGGCCTGTACACGGTGGTGGCGGCCAACGACGGGATGCGCCGGATGCTGGACGGGGTGGCGGAGCATCTGCTGGTCCCGCCGCTGAACGCGATGCGGCTGACCCTGCACCCGGAGGGCATGGCACCGCACATCCTCAATCTGCGGGAGTGGCGGGCCGATCTGCTGGCACAGATGGAGCGTCAGATCGCCCTGGCCCGTTCGGTGGAGCTGCGCGCGCTGTACGAGGAGGTGGCGGGCTATCCCGTACCGGAGCGGTCCCGGGACGCGGAGGGCTGGGAGCCGCCCTCGGCGTCGGTGCCGTTCGCGCTGCCGCTGGTCGTCGAGCACCACGGGCACGTGCTCTCGTTCGTGGCGTCCATCGCCACGTTCAACACCCCGATGGATGTGACGGTGGCGGAGCTGGCGATCGAGACGCTGCTGCCGGCCGACGCGGCGACGGCGGCGTATCTGCGGTCGCTCGCCGGCTGACCCGGGCCGGCCGCTCACTTCTTGACGACGGGGTGGATCCACGCGCCGTCCGCGCGGGCCAGGAGCTGGGCGGCCGGGCAGAGCAGGACGAGGATCACCGAGGCGAGCACCAGCGGCAGCGCGGGCCGCCCGTGCAGGACGGCGACGGCGCCGACGAGGGCCCCGGCCAGCATGGCCGCCGCCGACAGGGCGCGGCGGCCGGCCCGGCTGCCGCCGCCCCCGGCGAGCCGGCCGTCGGCGGCGATCCCCGTGATGGTCAGGGTGAGGACCGTCGTGGTCAGATCGGGGACGGCGAGCGCCCGCGCGACGGCGTTCTGCACGCCGAGGCCGAGGGCGAGCAGCACGATCAGGGTGAAGCGCACCCCACCGTGGAAGGGGGTGCCCGAGACGAGCGCGACGGCGAGCGCGGCCAGCACGCACAGCGTCTCCGCCCACAGTCCGCGCAGCAGCATCAGGCCGCGGTGGGCGCGGGCGTGGTGCACGATCCCGCCGCCGGCCAGCGCACCCGCCGCGAAGGCGACGAGCGCGAACAGGGAAGCGGCGAGGGAGAACCCGGGCGCGCCGGCGAACGCGAACCCGGCGAACACCACATTGCCCGTCATGTTGGCGACGAAGACCCGCCCGAGTTCCAGATAGCTGACGGCGTCGACCAGACCGGTGACGACGGTCAGCGCGAGCATCAGCGGCGGCAGCGGACCGTGCCGGTCGTCCGGGTCGGGTACGAGGGTGGTCCATGCCTCACGCAGGACGACGGGCACGGGGACGCTCCGATCACGGGGTACGGGAGACGGCTCGGTGTGATCAGGATGGTGCCGCCGCGCCCGGCCCGGGGGGAACGTCCGCCGCGTGTCGCCCCCGCGCCACGGGTGCGCGGCGCGGGGGCGACGACGGGTCTCAGACCCGGGCGCCGTTGTCGAGCGGATCGCGGCGCCCGGCTCCCGAGCGGGCGCGCGGGGCGCGCGTCCGGGCCGGCGGCGGGACCCGGCCGCTGCTCTCCAGCAGCAGCGCTCCCGGTACGGCGGTCATGACCGAGGAGTACGTGCCCACGACGATGCCGATCAGCAGGGCGAGGGCGAAGTCCTCCAGGGAGTCGCCGCCGAGGACCGCCAGCGCGGTGAGGATGAACAGCGCGCCCATCCCGGTGTTGACGGTCCTCGGCACCGTCTGCAGGACGGCGTGGTTCGCGATGCCGGCGAGCGGTTTGCGGCGGGCCTTGGCCCACAGCTCCCTGACCCGGTCGAAGACCACGACGGAGTCGTTGACCGAGTAGCCGATGACCGTGAGCAGCGCCGCCAGGAAGATCCCGTCGACGGTGCGCCCCAGCCAGGCGAAGGCGCCGATCAGGATGATCACGTCGTGGACCAGCGCGCCGACCGAGGCCACGGCGAAGGTCCAGCGGAACCGGATCGCCAGATAGGCCAGTTGGACGAGGACGGCGATCGCCAGGGCGATCAGGGCGTTGCGCCGCAGTTCGTCGCCGAGGCTGGGCCCGATGAGTTCGTCGCGGACCTTGGTGGTCTCGCCGCCCTCCTCGGCCAGTGCCGCGCGCAGCCGGTGCTCGGCGTCGTTGTCGAGGTCCCCGGTGCGTACGGAGATGTCACCGGCGCCCGCGGTGGTGACCTCGGCGTCGCCGAAGCCCGCCCCGGCCAGCGCCGTACGGGCCCGCTCGACGTCGACCGGCCGGCTGGTCGCGTACTCGACGAGCCGGCCGCCGGTGAACTCGACGCCCAGGTTGACGCCGCGCACCACGATGCCCGCGACGGCCACGGCGACCAGGACGGCGGAGACCATCAGCCAGCGGCGCGGGGTGCGCATGAGCTGCGGGTCGCGGCGGGTGATCCAGGTCCGCACCCGCCCCGGGCTCGCGATGCCGTTGACGCCCCGGTAGTCGGAGACGAAGCGGGACCGGGAGGCCGTCTCGGTGAGCACCCGGGCGATGACCAGCGCGGAGAACATCGAGGCGAGCACACCGATGCCGAGCGTGACACCGAAGCCCTTGACCGGGCCGGAGCCGAGGAAGAAGAGCAGTCCGGCGGCAATGAGCGTGGTCACGTTGGAGTCGGCCACCGCGCTCCAGGCGTGCCGGAACCCGGACACGAGCGAGGTGCGCAGGGAGCGTCCCGGCCGTGCGGCGTACTCCTCCCTGGCCCGTTCGAAGACCAGCACGTTCGCGTCGACCGCCATGCCGATGGCGAGCACGAACCCGGCCAGCCCCGGCAGGGTGAGCGTCACTCCGAGACCGACCAGCGCGGCGTACGAGATGACTCCGTAGGCCGCCAGGGCCACGGCGGCGAGGGCGCCGAAGAGCCGGTAGACGACGGTGATGAACAGGGCGGTGGCCGCGGCGCCGATCAGGGCGGCCCGCGCACTGGCGTCGATGGCGTCGGCCCCGAGCGTGGGCCCGACGGTCCGCTGCTCGACGATCTCGACGGGGACGGGCAGGGCGCCGCCCTGGATGAGCAGAGCCAGTTCGCGCGCCTCGTCGGCGCTGAACGCGCCGGTGATCTGGGTCGATCCCGAGGGCAGCCCGGTGTTGCAGCCGACGCTCGGGGAGACCTGCGGCGAGGAGATCACCTTCTCGTCCAGCACGATGGCGACCCGGCGCCGTTCGTCCTGGACGGGGTGACAGGCCGCCTCGCCGGTCAGCTTGGTCCAGTCCCGGCCGGCACCCTTGTGGAAGTCCAGCGAGACCGACCAGCCGGCGCCCTGCTGCGCGTCGAACGAGGCCGACGCGTCCTTGACCCCCGCACCCGAGAGCGCGACGGGCCCGAGAGCGAGGAACCGGCCCTGCTCGTCCGGGAGCGTGGGTCCTTCGGAGCCGGTGGCGGTGGGGCCCTCGGTGCTGGAGGTGCCCGGGGTGCCGGACTTGTCGCCGGTCTCGGCGTCGGTCTTTCCGGACCGGGTGGTGTCGGCGTCGGCGGCGGTGCCGGGGCCGCGTACCGCGTGGAAGGTGAGCTGGGCGGTGCGGCCGATGACCTCGGCGGCCTTGCGCGGGTCCTGGACGTCGGGGAGTTCGACGATGATCCGGTCCTCGCCGGACCGGGTCAGGGTCGGTTCGGTGACACCGAGGGAGTCGATGCGCTTGCGGAGCACCTCAAGGGTGCGGTCGGTGCTCTTCCGGTCGGCCTTCGCCGTGTCGGAGTCCTTCGCCTGCAGGACGAGCCGGGTGCCGCCCTGGAGATCGAGGCCCAGTCGAGGGGACATGGTCAGCGTGATGAGCACGGAGACGAGCAGTACGGCCGCGGCCAGTACCGCCCGCACCGTGGTGGCGCGGGTCATGCGTGGGTCCTCCGAGGGGTGCCGGACGGGTGGTTCCGGCCCCCTCGGAGGCGGCCGGTCCTGCGGAGGAGAGCGGATCCTCCACAGGACGGCCGGCTCTAGGAGCGCGGAACCGTCACGGCGGTGAGGTGGGTCGGGACCGGTGCCGGGTCCCACGGCCGGTGAACGGCCGCGCTCGGAGGTCCGCGCACGCCGGGCAGCGCGGCACGGAAGCGGTCGGCGGCCGCCGCCGGTACGGCGGACGGCCCCCCGGGGACGGGGTGCGGAGGCGGAAGGCCGGGCGGGGACGACGGCAGGAAGCCGGGCCCGGGAGGCGGCAGATGCTGCGGCGCGCGCGGGTGCTCGGACACCGCCCACGGCTGACCGGCCGCCCAGTGCGGAGGAACGGCCCCCGTCGGGGGCACGGCCCAGGACTGCGGCACGCCCCGCGGGTACGGGGTGGCGCGCGGGTGCGGGGTGGCGCGCGGGTGCGGGGTGGCGCGCGGGTGCGGGGCGACACGTGGCTGGGGCGTCGTGGTGGGGACCGACCGCTGGGTGTCGACGGCGGTGGGGGTGGAGACGGCAGGCGGGGTGGTAGCGGTGCGCGGGGTGGAGACGGTGGGCGCGGTGGAGACGGGTGAGGAGGTCCTGACGGCCGTCGGGTCGGGGACCGGCGAGGAGGGTGCGACGGCTGAGTGGGTGGGGACGGCCGTGGAGTTGGAGGCGGCTGTCGGCTCGGGACGGGCCGACGCCTCGGAGGACGATGCCCCGCTGTCCGCCGGCGACCCCACCTCGTCGGACGTGCGGGACGCGGGCGCGGTCGCGTGGGCTGCTCCGGCCACGGGCGCGGTCGCGGATTCCGCGGGCACGTACCCCGAGGCCGACGGCACCTGCCCCAGCGCCGCCGGTGCGACACCCGTCACCGCGAGGACGGCGAGGAGCAGCGCGGCAAGGAACCGCCGGGCAGCCGCGCCACGAAGCGGCTGGACGACAGGGGGTGTCGGGACGCCGGGGAAGGGCGGAACGCCGACGGATCTCAGGACGCCGACCGACCTCAACACGTCGACAGGTCTCAGCACACCGACGGATCTCGCGACGCCGACAGGTCGCGGCCCGTCGACGCGTCTCGAAGCGCCTCGGGATCTCGAAGGGCCAGAGGGCCTCGGAGCGCCGGGGAGCGGCGGAATGCCGGGGCGCGCCGCAACGCCGCGCGGTGCCGGGGTGTGCGGCCGGTCCCCTCGGGGTGCGTTCCCCCGGGGCGGCCCCGGGAGGGGGGTCACCTGGTCCGGCCGGGCAGGGCGGGTGCGGCGTGGCGGAGCACGGAGCCGAGGACCAGTCCGGCTCCGCGTACGACCGTGGTCGCCGGGTCGTCCGTGAGCCGGACCGGGACGCCGAGGCGGACCGCGACGCGCTGGGTGATGTCCGGACGGAGCGCTCCCCCGCCGGTGAGCAGCGGCCCCCGGCGCAGGGCGCCGAGCAGCGCCCCGTGCCGGTCCTGCCGCCACATGTCCATGACCATGTCGAGGACGGTGCCGACGACGGCGGCGGGCGGGGCGCCGGCCTCCAGATCACTGGTGCCGGTCTCGGCCAGGCGCGCGTCGCGCACCCGGCCGCCGACGAGGAGCGTCGCCTCGGTCAGTTCGGCGCCGATGTCGACGACGAGCAGGGGTCCCCCGTCGTGCGGTCCGGCGCAGGCGGCCGCCGCTCTGGCGCTGTCCAGGATGATGACATCGGCCGGGCCCAGCGCGGCGAGCATGTCCCGTGCCGCCGCGCGGTGTTCGGGACCGGTGAGCAGGGGGTGACTGAGGACGATCACCGCGTCGCCCCGGTCGGCGCCGAGCGCGGTGTCCGCGATGCGGCCGAGGGTCCGGCCGCAGGACTCGGGGTCGACGATGCGCCCGCGGCGGACCGGCCGGCCGTCGTGCGCCGGTGCGTCGGCCCGGCCGGAGCCGGTGTCCGCGACGACGCCCTGCCCGGGGATCCAGGCGCGGATGCCGGAGCTGCCGAGGTCGAGCGCGATACCGCGGGTCACGCCGTGGTGCGGGAGCCGGGGGGACACCGTCCGCTGCCGGTCCGGCCGGTGACCGGATCCGGTCCGCCGGCGCCCGTCGCGCACAGAACGCATCGCCCCTCACCCCCGGTCCGCCGACGCGGCCGTTCACACACCCATGGACCCGCGCATCGCGAGGCATGGCCGAACCCTCACTATGCAATAGGGAGGCAAAGAAAGCCACTTCCACGCAAAATCCAAGGCCACCCCAGCCCCCAAGGCCCCTGGACCACCGACGCCGCCCGCGCCGCCCTCCGCCGGGGCCCGGCCCTCCGAACGCCCCGGCGGCCGGCGGTGGGGTCAGACCGCGTCCGGCAGGAACGCGGCGACGAGCGCGGCGAACTCCTCCGGGCCGGATATGCGCACCCCCAGGTCCTCCGCCTTGGCACGCTTGGAGCCGGCCTTCTCACCGGCGACCAGAAGGGTCGTGCGCTTGGAGACGCTGGAGGAGGACTTTCCGCCGGCCCGCTCGATCAGCTCGTTCATCTGGTTGCGCGAGAGCTTCTCCAGCGCGCCGGTCATGGCGCCGGTGACGACGACGGTCATCCCGTCCAGCGGTCCGGCAGCCGCACCCCCGGCGCTCCCGGCCTCCCCGCCCGCGGCCCCGCCCGCCGTACCGTCGGTGGCCTCCGCGCCCTCCTCGCCGGGCTCCGGCGGCGGGGTCGCGCCCGGCTCGGTCATCGTCAGCCCGGCGGCGACCAGCTTGTCGATCAGCGGGGCCAGCTCCACCAGCTCCGCGACGACGGCCGCCGCCTTCTCCTTGCCGATGCCGTCCACCCGCTGGAGGGATTCGACGTCGGCGGCTCGGATCCTGTCCATGTCCGCGAAGTAGCGCGCGATGCGGCGGGACATGGAGCGGCCGGTGCCCCGCACCCCGAGCGCGCAGAAGACCCGGGAGAGCGGCTGGCGGCGCGCGGCGTCGATCGCGGTCAGCAGATTGTCGGTGCTGGTCTCGCCCATCCGCTCCAGCGCCAGCAACTGCTCGCGCTCCAGGGCGAACAGATCGGCGAAGTCCTTCACGAGACCGGCGTCGACGAGCTGCACGACCCGGGTGGCGCCCAGGCCCTCGATGTCGAGCTGGTCGCGCCCGGCGGCGTACGAGACCGAGGCGACGAGGCGGCAGTCGCGGCCCCGGACGCAGCGCCAGCGCTGCTCGCTGGTGTCGATCTCGGATCCGCACTGGGGGCAGGACTCGGGGAAGGCGATCGGCTGTTCCTCGCCCGTGCGCAGATGGGCGACCGGTGCCTCGATGCGGGGGATGATGTCGCCCGCCTTGTAGACCATCACATGGTCGCCGACGCGCAGATCGCGGCGGGTGATGTCCGCGGGGTTGTGCAGGGTGGCGTAGCCGACGGTCGATCCGTCGATCTCGACGGGCTCCAGGACTGCGCGCGGGGCGATGATGCCGGTGCGGCCCACGTTCCACTCGACGCCCAGGAGGCGGGTGACCTTCTCGACGGCCGGGAGCTTGTAGGCGATGGCCCAGCGCGGTGCCCGGCTGCCGGAGCCGGCGTCCCGCCGGTCCGCGGCGAGGTCCGCCTTGATGACGATGCCGTCGATGCCGAAGGACAACGAGGCGCGCAGCGAGGCGATCTCCTCGATCCGCGCCTGGACCTCCTCCACCGTGGTCAGGGTGCGCGGCGCCACCACCGTCTCCCCGGCGGTGTGCACGCCGAGCCCGGCCGCGTAGGTCAGTGTCTCGCCGTGCGGCAGCTCGGCCAGGGCGGTGGCCGTCTCCCCGGAGTCGGGCAGGGCGACGACCCCGTAGGCGAAGAACGTCATCTCCACCGTGTACGCCCGGTCCTTGGCGCGCAGGGTGCCCGCCGCGCCGTTGCGCGCGTTGGCGAAGGGGGCGCCGCCGTGCGCGGTGCGGGCCGTGTTGGCCCGCTCGAACTGCTCGGACGTCATCAGGATCTCGCCGCGCAGCTCGATCGTCACCGGCTCGGCCAGCTCGGCCGGGAGGCCCACGACCGTACCGATCGCATGCGAGACGTCCTCGCCGGCGGTGCCGTCGCCCCGGGTGATCAGCCGCTCCAGCCTGCCCTCCCGGTAACGCGCGGCGACCGCGAGGCCGTCGAGCTTCGGCTCGACGCTCCAGGCACCGACCGGGCGGCCTATCCGCCGCTCCAGCGAGGCGGTCCAGGTGGCGAACTGCTCGGCCGAGAACACGTTGTCCAGGGAGAGCATCGGCACCGTGTGCGGAACGTCGCCGACGGCGGTGCCGCCGGCCACCTTGCCGGTCGGCGAATCGGCCAGCACCTCCTGCGGATGCGCCTCCTCGTAGGCGGCGATGCCGCGCGCGAGCCGGTCGTACGCGTCGTCGTCGAGCGCGCTCTCGCCCGTGGCGTAGTACGCGGCGGCGGCCCGGGACGCCTCTTCGACGGCGGCGGCGTAGGCGGCGGTGTCGGCGAGCACAACAGCTGAGTTCGTCATGCCCTCCATCCTGCCGTCCACCACTGACAACGCCCTGGTCGCGGCGGACCGGCCCGGCCCCCGTACGGCCCCGCACCGCGCCCCGCCCCCATATGCGGCGACCTGACGCGGAACCTCTCACAAGAGAGCGCTCTCCCATCACGGAGCCCTCTCAACTGGCTGTTCACCACACGGAGTTCCGGAACCGCAGCCTCTCTTGACATGCCCGTAACACGCTTTTACGTTCCTCGCAGAGAGCGCTCTCTCAGACCGGAATCCCCCACTTCCCCGAACAGGAGTGCCGTGCTCTTCTTCCGTCACCGACGCGCCCACGAGGACAGCCACCGCAGAACCCGGCCCGGCCGCCGCCGCACCGCGGCGCTCGTCGCCGCCGTCCTGGCCCTGTCCTTCCTGGAGGCGAACACCGGCAACGCGTCCGCCGGTCCGGACACCCAGGTCCCCGCCGCATCCGCGGCGGCCGCCGATGTGGTCCGGGTCGCCGAGTTCCTCGCCGAGTGCCCGTACACCCACCGGGCCCCCGACGACCCGATCGTCTTCCCCGGGCTGCCCGGGGCCTCGCACATGCACAGCTTCTTCGGCAACGACTCGACCAACGGCAACTCCGACCTCGCCTCGCTGGAGAAGGCGCGGAGCAGTTGCTCCCCCGACATCGACCTGTCCTCGTACTGGGTGCCGACGCTCTACGACGGCGACAAGGAGGTCGAGCCCACCGGCACGACCTTCTACTACCTCGGCGAGGGCGTCCGCGACGACGTCATCCGGCAGATCAAGCCCTTCCCCCGGGGCCTGCGGATCGTCGCGGGCAACGCGAAGGCGACCGGGCCGGACGACAACACCATCTCGCGCTGGTCGTGTCTGCACCACGGGGAGGTCAACCCCTCCCACGACTTCGTGAACTGCCCGTCCGACGCCATGCTGGAGTCCTACCTCGACTTCCCGCAGTGCTGGAACGGCAAGGACCTGGACTCCCCCGACCACAAGAGCCACATGTCCTACCCGGTGGGCGGGGAGTGCCCCGCCACGCACCCGGTGCCGGTGCCCAAGCTCCGCCAGGTGCTGCGCTACCCGGTGAACGGGGATCCGTCCCGCTTCCGGCTGGCCTCCGGTCCCGGCTACACGATGCACGGCGACTTCTTCAACGTGTGGCCCGAGGCCGAGATGGCGCAGCGGGTGCGTGACTGCATCAACGCCATCATCAAGTGCGGTGCCGACGGCACTCCCTGACCGTCCGTCATTCGTCCGACGCCCGTCCGGGGTCCCCGCACCCCGGACGGGCCCTTCTCCCGAGGACCCCGTGATGAAGGCGGCCCGCACCACCGCGGCACTCTCCCTGCTCCTCGTCCTCACCGGCTGCGCCGGCCCGTCGGGATCCGGCGGCTCCGCCGCACCGTCCCGCCCGGCCCCGGCCACCGGCTCCCCCTCCCCGCTCTCCGCACCCGCCGATCCCACGGACGCCGCCTGGGTTCAGCTGATGACCCCGATGAACGAACAGGCCCTGGCGCTCCTCGCGCTCGCCCCGGACCGGTCCGCCGATCCCCGGGTGCGGGCCTGGGCCGCCGCCCTGCGGTCCGCGCAGAACCGCGAACTGGCCCGGCTGCGCCCGCTGCTGGCCCGGATGGGGCTGCCGGACACCAATGTCCACGAGGGCCACACCATGCCGGGCATGGTCACCGCCCCCGATCTGGCGCGGGCCCGCACGCTCTCGGGGCTCGCGTTCGACCGCCTGCTCGTGACCCTGATCCGCGCGCATCTGCGCCAGTCCTCGCAGGTCTCGCGCTCGGAGACCACGGCCGGCACCCGGCCGGACGCGCGGCGCCTCGCCACCGGTCTGGTCGCCGAGCGGACCGCCCAACTCGCCGGGATCCCGAGCCTGTCGGAGGGGTCCGGCTGAGCGCGGGCCGGGCCTCCGCCCCGGCCGGGCGGGCGTTCCGCGCCGGTCGTACCACCCGGTATAAAGACTGCATGACTGCCGAAGCGCCCCCGCCCGCACGTCCCGCGACCCTGGAGGACGTGGCCGGGGTGGCCGGAGTGTCCCGGGCGACGGTGTCCCGGGTGATCAACGGGGCGACCACCGTGGACCCGGCGCTGCGGCGGATGGTCGAGGAGGCCGTGGACGCCACCGGCTATGTGCCCAACCGCGCGGCCCGTTCGCTGGTGACCCGGCGCACCGACTCGATCGCGCTCGTCGTCTCCGAGCGCGAACGGCGCACGGTGGCCGAGCCGTTCGTGGGGCGGATGTTCTCCGATCCGTACTTCGGGCGGGTGGTCGGCGGTCTGCTGGAGGTGCTGCGCCCGGCGGGCGTCCAGCTGGTGCTGATGCTGGCCGACGACCAGGAGTCGCGCTCCCAGCTCGTCTCGTATCTGCGCCACGGCCATGTCGACGGGGTGGTGCTCATCTCCTCGCATGCGGACGATCCGCTGCCGGGGCTGCTGCACGAGACCCGGCTGCCGGCGGTCCTGGCGGGGCGGCCGCTCCGGCCGACGCCGCTCACCTATGTGGACGCCGACCAGCGGGCGGGCGCGCAGCTGGCGGCCGACCATCTGGCGGCGCTGGGCCGGCGGCGGATCGGCACGGTCTCGGGCCCGCAGGACATGCCGGCCGGTCAGGCGCGGCTCGCGGGCTTCGTCGACGCCCTCGCCGCGCACGGCATCGTGGACGTGGCCGCCGCGGAGGGCGATTTCACGCACGCGGGCGGGGCGGGCGCGATGCGGCGGCTGCTCGCGGAGCGGCCGGATCTGGACGCGGTGTTCATCGCCTCGGACCTGATGGCCCTGGGTGCCGTTCCGGTGCTGCTGCGGGCCGGGCGGGACGTGCCCGGGGACGTGGCGCTCGTCGGGTTCGACGACAGCAGCGCGGCCCTGGCCTGCGATCCGCCGCTGACGACGGTCCGCCAGCCGATCGAGGAGATGTCCGCCGAGATGGCCCGGCTGCTGCTGAAGCAGATCGGCGGGCCGGGGGTCCCGCCGCCGTCGGTGGTCTTCCATCCGACGCTGGTGCGGCGGCAGTCCGCCTGAGCCGGCACCGGGGCGGGCGGCGGGTCAGCCCCGCGCCCCGGTGCCGGCGTCCGTCCCCCGGCCGGGCCCGCCCGCCGGGGATCCGGGGGCCCCGGTCCCGTCCACGCCCCGCGCCGTGCGGCGGCCGAAGCGGCGCGCACCGGTGCGGCGGCGGGTGTCGCGCAGGGGGACCTGGGGCCCGGACACCTCGCGCAGCCAGTGCCGCAGGACGCGGTGAACCGATTCGGCGCCGACCAGTTCGGCCGCCGGTGCCCCGTCCTCGCCGACGACCTCCAGGGGGTCGGTCATCTCGCGCGGCCACAGCAGGAAGGGGCGGGACTGGGCGCCGCCGAGACCGCCGTGGGAGCCGATCTGCTCCTCGAAGGCGTGGACGGTGTCCGTCTCGGGGTCGTACATCGAGTTGACCATCACGTCGGCGACGTGCGGGAACGTGTCGGTGCGCCGGATCGCGTCGGCGGCGCCCGGTCCGAAGGGGGCGAGCGGGCCCTGTCCGTCGGTGAGGTCGGCGACCGGGACGCGGGCGCCGTCGCGTCCGAGGACGACCGATCCGTCGCGTTCGCTGCGGACCAGCAGGAAGCCGATGCCGGGGTGGTTGGCGAGGGTGCCGAGCAGTGCGGGGTGGCGGCGGTCCAGCTGTTCCTGGGTGGCGCGGCCCCCTATGTCCGGGAAGGAGATCAGGCCGAGGTTGCCGGAGGCCAGGACGACGGGGTCGGAGGGGGTCGCGGCGACGTGCTCCTCCTCGCCCTGGGCGGCGACCGGGCGGTGCAGGGCGATGCGGACGGCGTCGCGGGCCTCGGAACCGCTGCGGGTGCGCTGGGCGCGGCGCGGGACGGGCAGTCCGCTGCCGGCCCGGACGAGGTCCTTCAGCGTCAGCCCGTACGCCCCGGCGAAGGTCTCCCCCGGGCTCTGGCCGTGGTCGGAGAGCAGGACGATGCGGTAGCGGCGCGGGGTGTGCTCGGCGACCTTGACGATCAGGGCGAGGGCGCGGTCGAGCCGGGCCAGCACCTTGCGCGCGTCCCGCCCGTGCGGTCCGGAGTGGTGGGCCACCTCGTCGTACGCCACCAGATCGGCGTAGACGGCGGTCCGGCCGGCGAACATGTCCCCGATGACGGCGGCGACCACCACGTCGCGTTCGACGACGGTCGCGAAGGCCCGGATGAAGGGGTAGAGCCAGCCGCGTTTGATCCGGGGGGTCTCCTTGCGGATGCGGGCCCGGGTGGACTGGCCGATCTCGCGGCCGGCCTCGGCGACGAAGGAGAGGGCGGTGCGGACGGCGTTGGCGGGGTCCGTGAAGTAGGCGAAGTACCCGGCGCGGGAGCGGCGTCCCTTGCCGCGCCGGGCGGCCATCGACAGCACCAGGGCGAGCTGGTCGGCGCCGCCGCTGAAGAGGTTGCCGCGGCTCGCGCCGTCCACGGTGAGGAGTCCGCCGTCGTGGGTGCGGAGGATGGCGCGGCGCTGGAGTTCGAGGGCGCTCGCCGGGCGGCTGGAGACCATGACGGCGCCGGTCTCCTTCTCGTACCAGCGGAAGGCGGGCACGTCGTGGTTGCTGCCGTGCAGGATGCCGAGCTGGCTGGCGCCGGTCTGGCTGGACCAGTCGGTGCGCCACGGGGTGAGGCGGTGGCCGGCGGGGTCGGCGAGCCAGTGGGCGACGGTGGGCATGACGCCGTCGGCGGCGGCGCGGGCGAGGACGTCGTGGCCGACGCCGTCGAGCTGGAGGAAAACGGTGCCGGGCGGGCCGTCCCCGTCGGTGCCGGGCGCACCGCTGCGGCGGCGGCGCCGTTCGGCCAGGCGGGAGAGCCGGCGGCGGTAGGCGTTGTCGTCGCGGACCGCGAGGGCGGTGGAGGTCGCGGAGGCGACGGCGGACATCGCGGCGGCGACCACGACGGCGGTCTCGGGGGCGGCGGCTCCGCGCCCGTCGGGGATCAGCCGCAGGGCGACGATCAACAGGGAGCCGTTGAGGAAGAAGACGAGCATCCCGAGGACGAGCGCCGGGACGATGAGCAGGGCGCGTACGAGCAGCGGCCAGACGAGGGCGGAGAGCAGACCGAAGGCGCCCGCTCCCCAGGCCGCGGTGAACGCGGTCTTGGTCCAGCTGTCGCCGTCGGCGGACTGGAGCTGGAAGTCCGGGAGGATCCCGGCGAGCACCAGCATGGTGAGGGTCGAGACCCCCCATACCGCGATCACTCGCATCAGGGCGCTCCCGGCCGTCCGCCATCGCCCGCCACTCACTCCGCCGCCACCTCACACGTCCGGGACCTGCCGTTCCGGTCCCCGCCCAGCCTTTCACAGCGGGCGGAACGGACGGCGGAGCGGTGGCCCGGGGCGGGCCGGGCCCGGGTCAGCAGCCGTCGTAGCCGGCGGTGGGCATGGAGAGTCTGCGGTGGACGCTGGCCTTGGTCCGGGAGCTGTACTCCGGTTCGTCGAGGCCGGCGATCTCCAGCCGGACGCCGCGGCGCTCGCACTCGGCGGCGAACTGCGGCACGGAGGCGACGGCACGGGCGAGGACCCGGTCCGTGGGGGCCACGAACAGCTCGACCTCGCCGCCCTCCACATCGGCCCAGAGCGCGCGGTGGTCGGGGCGCATCCCGTAGAGGCGGAGCTGCCGGGTGACGACGTATCCCTGGTCGGCGGCCCAGCGGGCGCACATGGCGTGCTGGCTGCGGGTGTCGACGAGGAAGGGTTCGCTGTCGAGTTCCTCCAGCGGCGTGAGGCTGGCGATGGCCGCCACCCGTACGTCCCCCATGGCCGTCTCCCCGTGCTGGTTCCTGTCCGGAGTGCTCCGACCCTACCCGCCGGATTCCCGCACAAGAAGGCGCACGTCGGGCCCGAGGGGCGTACGCGGGGCTGGGGCGCGCGCCGGAGCCGTGCCGCGCGCCCCCGCCGGGCGGTGTCCGGGGCGGTGCCGCGCGCGGGCCGGAAGGCCGGGACTCGCCGACCGGACCGGGCGCGCGCCCCGTAGGCTCGTCGGCAGACGACGGAGGGAGACGGCGGGTGCCGGTGGACATCACCTGGTGGGGCCATGCCACCTGCACGATCGAGGACTCCGGGGTCCGGTTCCTGACCGATCCCCTCTTCGTACGGCGCTTCGCGCATCTGCGCCGGCGCCGGGGCGCGCTGCCTCCTCCGGCGGCGGCGGTCGCGGACGCGGTGCTGATCTCGCATCTGCACGCGGACCATCTGCATGTGCCGTCGCTGGCCCGGATCACCCCCCGGGCGCGGCTGGTCGTCCCGCGGGGGGCGGTCGGGGCGGTGCCCGGACTGCGTGCGCTGCGCCGGGGGCGCGGGGTGCGGATCACGGAGGTCGCCCCGGGGGACGAGCTGCGCGTGGGCGGGGTGCGCGTCCGGGCGGTGCCGGCGCTGCACGACGGGCGGCGGCTGCCGCTGGGCCCGCACCGGTCCCCCGCGCTGGGCTATGTGGTGGAGGGCGAGGCGCGGACGTACTTCGCCGGGGACACCGGGCTCTTCGACGACATGGCGCGGGTGGTCGGCCCGGTGGACGTGGCCCTGCTGCCGGTCGGCGGCTGGGGGCCGTATCTGGGGCACGGGCACCTGGACGCGGGGCGGGCCGCCGAGGCGCTGACCCGGCTCGCGCCGCGTGCGGCGGTGCCGGTGCACTACGGCACGTACTGGCCGATCGGGCTGGACGGGGTCCGGCCGCACGAGTTCCACGCGCCGGGCGACGAGTTCGTGCGGCAGGCGGCGCTGCGGGCGCCGGAGGTGGCGGTGCACCGGCTGGCGCACGGCGAGCATGTGCGGCCGGGGGCGCGCGGGTGATCCCGGAGTTCCTGCGGCAGACGGCGACGCTGCCCCCGGAGTCGACCCAGCAGGCCGTCGGCTATCCGTCGTTGTTCCTGCTGGTGGCGCTGGGCGCGCTGGTGCCGGTGGTGCCGACGGGTGCGCTGGTGAGTTCGGCGGCGGTGGTGGCGTTCCACCAGTCGGCGCCGTTCGCCCTGCTGGTGGTGTTCGCGGTGGCGTCGTCGGCGGCGTTCCTGGGCGACATATGCCTGTACTGGCTGGGGCAGCGCGGGGTGGGGTCGAAGAACGGTTCCCGGTGGCTGCGGGCGATCAGCGACCGGGCGGCGCCGGAGCGGCTGGCGCAGGCGCAGCGGAAGCTGGACGAGCACGGTGTGGTGGTGCTGGTGCTCTCGCGGCTGGTGCCGGCCGGGCGGATCCCGGTGATGCTGGCGTGTCTGCTGGGCCGGATGCCGCTGCGGCGGTTCGCCCGGGGGGATGTGCCGGCGTGTCTGGCCTGGGCGGCGACGTACCAGCTGATCGGGATCCTGGGCGGTTCGCTGTTCCCGGAGCCGTGGCAGGGGGTGGTGGCGGCGGTGGGTCTGACGCTGCTGATCAGCGCGGCGCCCGGGGTGTGGCGCCGGCTGCGGGCGGGGCGCTGAGCCCGGGGGTCAGCGGCCGACGGGGCGCGGTTCGTCCGCCGTGTCGAGGAGGCGCGAGCCGCCGATGGGCAGGTCCCAGAGCCGTTCGCGGGGATGGCCGGCGCGCTGCCAGGCCGTGCGCAGCCGGGTGAGCGGTTCGAGGACCGGTTCGGCCGAGAGCAGGAACGTGGCCCAGTGCATCGGGGCCATGGCGTGGGCGCCGAGGTCCTCGTACGCCTGGACGGCCTCCTCCGGGTCCGTGTGCACGTCGGCGAGCCACCACCGCGGTTCGTACGCCCCGATGGGCAGCAGGGCGAGGTCGATGCCGGGGTGGCGGCGGCCGATCTCGGTGAACCAGTGGCCGTATCCGGTGTCGCCCGCGAAGTAGATCCGACCGCCGCCGGGGCCGGTGGTGGCCTCGATGACCCAGCCGCCCCAGAGCGAGCGGCAGGTGTCGGTGAGGGTGCGCCGGGACCAGTGGTGGGCGGGGACGAAGTCGAAGCGGACGCCGTCCAGTTCGGCCGACTCCCACCAGTCGAGTTCGGTGACGACGGTGAATCCCCTGCGGCGGCACCACTGGCCCAGTCCGGCCGGGACGAACAGGGGCGTGTGCCGGGGCAGCCGGCGCAGGGTGGGGGCGTCGAGGTGGTCGTAGTGGTTGTGGCTGATGACGACGGCGTCGACCGGCGGCAGCTCCTCCCAGCGGACGCCGACGGGGGTGATCCTGGCCGGGGTGCCCAGGATGCGCCGGGACCAGACGGGGTCGGCGAGGATCGTGAGGCCGCCGGTGCGGATGATCCAGCTGGCGTGCCCGGCCCAGGTGACGCAGGTGGTGCCGGCCGGGGCGGCGGGCAGCGGTTCGGGGGCGTAGGGCAGCCGGTGGATTCCGCGCAGTCCCTCGGCGTTGGGCCGGACGGAGTGTTCCCGGGCGAGCCGGGACAGGCCCAGGACACCGGGGAGCGGCGCGGTGAGCCGGTCGGCGAAGCTCCGGGGCCAGGTGCGGGTCTCTCCGAGGGGTCGCGGGGCGAGCACGCGGCCGTGGGACACCCGGCGGACGTCCGGAGTGCGGGCGCCCTCTGTTCGTTCCGTCATCGGGTGCTCCCGTCTCGGAATACGTCGGCCCGTCCGTCAGCGGAGTGTGTCGAGGGCCGCTCGGAACATGCTCAGCGCCGCCGCGACATGCGGCAATTCGAGGGGTTCCGGGGCGGTGAGGGAGGCCGTCTGCTCCTCCGGGGTGGCGCCGAGCAGGGGGCCGGTGCCCAGGCGCACGCGCAGGGCGCCCAGTTCGTCACCGAAGCGGTGGCCGCCGGGGGCGGGGGCGCCGAGCCGGTCGGTGAGCCAGCCCTCCAGCTCCAGCGAGTCGGTGACCCCGCGTTCGGCGAGCCGGGCACGGAGCGGGCCGAGGTCGGCGTACAGATGGCGGCCGGCCTGCGGGGGCCGGGCCAGTGCGCCGCAGGCCAGGACCGCCCGATGGGCCGCGGCGGCGACCCGCGCCTGGAGGGCGGCGGCGCGCCGGATCCGTTCGGTGACGGCGTCCGGTTCGCGCAGCGCGTGGGCGGCGGCGGCCGCGACGGGGCGGGCGACGAGCGCGCCGAGCGCGGTGAGGATGTCGAGCGTACGGGCGTGGCGGGCGGCGGCCCGCGGGGTGTCGGGGAACCGGGCGACGGCGACCGGCCAGGCGGCCGGGGTCAGCGCGCCCGCCAGATCGGCGAGGACGGTGACGTCGTCGGGGCACATCTCGGCGGGGCTGAGCAGCACGGTGTCCCGGGGGCGGTGCAGGGTATCGCGCCAGGTCTCGTCGCTCACGATGTGCAGCCCCTCGGCGACGGCCGCCTCACAGGCCTCGCGGACCAGTTCGGGCGGGGCGACCGTGGCGGTGGGGTCGTCGGCGACCGAGAGCAGCAGCAGGCGCGGCCGGCCGCCCTCGGCGCGGACCCGGCGGACGGTCTCCAGGAGCGCGTAGGGGTCGGGCACGCCGCCGCACTCGGCGGGTGTGGGCACGTGGTAGGCGGGCCGGCCGAGCAGCCGGGCCTGCGGGATCCAGGAGGCGGGGCAGGGGCGGGGCATCAGCACGTCGCCGCCGTGCGCGGCGATCAGGGCGAGCAGCAGCGGGGAGGCGCCGGGGGCGGTGGCGACGCGTTCGGGGCCGCCGTGCAGGCCGCGCCGCTCCCAGTAGGCGACGGCGGCCTCGCGCAGGGCGAAGGAGCCGCCGGCCGGTTCGGGGGCGGCGTCGTCGGCCGCGGCGGCCAGCACCCGGGCCAGTTCGGGCAGGACCGGCAGGCCGGGACCGGGGGCGGGCGGTCCGTAGCGCACGGGTCCCCGGCCCTGCGGGCCGCGCGGCCCCTCGCTTCCCCCGGCCCCGGTCCGCTCCCGGCCCATCCGGGCCTCCTTCGCCGCTCGCCGTGTCCGCCGCCGCCGTCCGTCGGCTCCGTGTACGAGTTATACGAGGGAATGGCGCGGGGCGCCTGCGCTGCGCCGCGCGGGTGGCCCCATTGACACTCGCCCCGCCGCGTTATTACGGTCACGCCAGGATTTCGAACGAGTGACGAAATATCGAACAAGTCGAGGGGCGACTCCCGTGCGTATCACCGGAATCAGCACACATGTGGTCGGAACACCCTGGCGCAATCTCACGTATGTGCGGGTCCACACCGACGAGGGTCTCACCGGTGTGGGCGAGACCCGGATGCTCGGCCGCACCGACGCGCTCCTCGGCTATCTGCGCGAGGCGGAGACGAACCACATCGCGGGGTCGGATCCGTTCGCCGTGGAGGACCTGGTCCGCCGGATGAAGTACGGGGACTACGGCCGGGCCGGCGAGATCGTCATGTCCGGGATCGCGGTCGTCGAGATGGCCTGCTGGGACATCAAGGGCAAGGCGCTCGGGGTGCCGGTCTGGCAGTTGCTGGGCGGCCGGGTCACCGACCGCGTGAAGGCGTACGCCAACGGCTGGTACACCACCGAGCGGACCCCGGAGGCCTATCACCGGGCCGCGTCCGGCGTGGTGGCGCGGGGCTACCGGGCGCTGAAGATCGACCCGTTCGGCACCGGCCACTTCGAGCTGGGCCACGAGGAGACGCGGTACGCGGTCTCGCTGATCGAGGCGGTCCGCGACGCCATCGGCCCGGACACCGAGCTGATGCTGGAGATGCACGGCCGCTTCAGCCCGTCCACGGCGGTGCGGATCGCGCACGAGATGGCGCCCTTCCGGCCGGCCTGGCTGGAGGAGCCGGTGCCGCCGGAGAACCTGCGGGCGCTCGCCAAGGTGGCGGGCAAGGTGGACCTGCCGATCGCGACCGGTGAACGCATCCACGACCGGATCGAGTTCCGCGAGCTGTTCGAGTCGCAGGCGGCCGACATCATCCAGCCGGACGTCGGCCACATCGGCGGCATCCTGGAGACCCGCAAGCTCGCCGCGACGGCCGAGACCCACTACACGCTCGTCGCCCCGCACAACGTCGGCGGTCCGGTGCTCACGGCGGCCAGCCTCCAGATCGCCGGCTGCACCCCCAACTTCAAGATCCTTGAACACTTCAATGACTTCGCGGACGCGGACATCAAGAAGGTGGTGCGCGGCGCCCCGGAGGTCGACCCGGAGACCGGCTGCTTCGAACTGTCCGACGCCCCCGGCCTCGGGGTGGAACTGGACGTGGACGCCGCGGCCGAGTTCCCGCAGCAGCAGGCCCGGTTCGATCTGTGGGCCGACGGCTGGGAGAAGAGGCAGCCCAAGTGAGCGCGGCCCCGGCCCGCTCGCGGGCGGTCACCGTCGACGGACCCGGCGGCCACCGGCTGGCCACCGGACCGGTTCCCGAGCCGGGGCCGGACGAGGTACGGGTGCGGGTGGCCGCCGCGGGCATCTGCATGAGCGACCGCGAGGTGTACGACGGCCGCCGCGCCGAGGGCTATGTGCGCTATCCGGTGGTGCCCGGTCACGAGTGGGCGGGCACGGTCGAGGCCGTGGGCCCCGGCGTCGACCCGGCGCTGACCGGCCGGCGCACGGTCGCCGAGGGCTTCCGCTCCTGCGGCCGCTGCGACCGGTGCCGCGAGGGCGAGACCTCGTTGTGCACCGCGGGCTACGACGAGACGGGCTTCACCCGTCCGGGTGCCTTCGCCGACCATGTCGTGGTGCCGGCCCGGCTGCTGCACCCGCTCCCCGACGACGCGGATCTGCGGGCCGCCGCACTGCTGGAGCCCGCGGCCGTGGTGGCGGCGGCCGTGCGCGCGGGTGCCCCGGAACCGGGCGAGCGGGTCGCCGTGGTGGGCGCGGGCACGCTCGGGCTGCTCGCGGTCCAGTTCCTGGCGGCGGTGTCGCCCGGGGAGCTGACGGTGATCGACCCGCGCGACGAACGGGCCGCGCAGGCACTGCGGTTCGGGGCGAGCGAGGCGCTGGCTCCGCGCGAGGCCGAGGAGGTGCGGGGCCGCTACGACCTCGTGGTGGAGACGGCGGGCGCCCCGACCACGGCGGCCGACGCCTGTCTGCTCGCGCGGCGCGGCGGCCGGGTCGTGCTCACGGGGATGTTCGCGCCGGGGGCGACGGGCATCGATCCGGTGCATCTGTCGGTGAGCCAGCTGACCGTGCGGAGTGTGTTCGGGGCGTCGTCCGCGTCCTGGGCGTACGCGGTCCGGGCGTTCACGGCGGGGCTGCTGGACCCGGCGGCGCTGATCACCCACGAGTTCCCGCTGGAGCGGTTCGCGGACGCGGTCGCGCTGGTCGGGGGCGGCGGGGCGGGCACGGGCAAGGTGCTGCTGCGGCCGTAGGTCTGCCGTCGCGGTCCCGCCCCGAGGGCGCGGTGGCGGCGCCGGGCCCGCCCTCCGCATCCCGCCGTCCCCGTACCGGGCCCCTCCGTCCCTCCGCACACGCACTGTCCCGAACCTTGTCCGACCCATCGAACATGAAGGGCCTCCCATGACCGTCGCATCGCCGGAACCGTCCCTCTCCCCCGTCCGGAGCCCCGGCGAGCCCGCGCTCGGCGCGCTCGGACTGGGCGCGCCCGCCGCCGATCCGGCCGACGCCTCCCCGCACGCCTTCCCCGACGGGGGCACCTGGCGCACCGAGGTCCCCTCCGTGGAGGGCCCCGGGGCGCTGGCCGTCGTCCTGGAGGAGAGCGCCCGCCTCGACGTCCCGGTGCACCGGATCAGCCAGGGCAGCGGGATCTGGATGCTCACGGACGCCGAGATCACCGAGATGGCCGACGGCTGCGCCGAGCGCGGGATCGAACTGTGCCTGTTCACCGGCCCGCGCGGCAGCTGGGACACCGGGGCCTCCTACCGGACGGACTCGGGTGGCGCCGGGCTGCGGGCCCGGGGGCACGACGCGCTGGCGGGGTGTGTCGAGGACGCGCTGCGGGCCTCGGCCCTGGGCGTGAAATGCCTGCTGGTGGCGGACGAGGGGGTGCTGAGAACCCTGCACCGGCTGCGCGAGCGGGGGGTGCTGCCGGCCGACACGACGTTCAAGGTGTCGGCCCTGGTCGGTCCGGTGAACCCCGCCTCCTTCGAGGTCTACGAGCGGCTGGGCGCGGACTCGGTGAACGTCCCGTCGGACCTGACGCTCGCTCACTTCACGGAGATCCGGCGGGTGTCGGCCGCACCGATGGACCTGTACATCGAGGCGCCGGACGATCTCGGCGGCTATGTGCGGATGTACGAGACGGCGGAGCTGATCCGGCGGGGCGCCCCGCTCTACCTCAAGTTCGGCCTGTCCAGGGCGCCGGGGATCTACCCCTACGGCGCGCATCTGCGCTCCGTGGCCCTGGACACCGCGCGCGAACGGGTCCGGCGCGGCCGGCTCGCCCTGGACCTGCTCGCCCGGCACGGCGCCGACGGGAACATGTCGCCGCTGGGCTCCCGGCTGCCGGGTCCGCTCCGCCGCTTCCCCGCGGAGTGAGCGGCGAGGGTGCCGGAGGGGGGCGGGACCCCGCCCCGGGACCCCGCCCGGCACCTCGGCCCGCACCGGCCCCGGCCCGGCCTCAGCCCGCGAAGGCCGTGCCCGGCAGCCCCTGCCCCGCGTCCGGCAGGACGAGCAGCGAACCCGAGAGGGGGTGCGGGGCGGCCAGTCCGGTGCGGGCGGTCGAGATGTAGAGGTCGCGCAGGTCCGGGCCGCCGAAGGCGCAGGCGGTGGGCCTGCGCACGGGCAGCGGGACGACGCGGTCCAGCCGGCCGTCCGGGGTGTAGCGGCGCAGGGCGGAGCCGTCCCACAGGGCCACCCAGACCGCCCCGTCGGCGTCGACCGTCAGCCCGTCGGGGTAGCCGGCACCGTCCTCCACGGTCGCGAACGGGCGGCGGCCGGTGACCCGTTCGCCGTCCACGTCGAAGACGTCGATCCGGAGGGTCGGGGTGTCGATGTAGTACATCAGCCGCCCGTCGGGGCTCCAGCCGGTGCCGTTGCTGCACGCCACCAGGGGCAGCACCCGGTCGGCGGTGCCGTCGGGCGCGATCCGGGTGAGGCTGCCGCCGGCCCGCGACTCGTCGTAGAGCATCGTCCCGGCCCAGAGCGCCCCGTCCGGCGCCACCGCGGCGTCGTTGCCGCGCCGCCCCGGTTCGGGGTCGTGGACCAGCCAGCGGAACGCGCCGTCCGCGTCGTACAGCCCGATACCGTCCCGCAGGTTGACCACCAGGCCGCCGCCGGTCCGCGGCTTGGCGGCGCCGACGTGCTGCTCGGTGGCCATGACGGTGCGCCGGCCGGTGCCGGGCGCGTAGGTGTGGATCCGGGCGGAGAGGATGTCGACCCAGATCAGCCGCCGGGTGCCCGGGTCCCAGGTCGGCCCCTCGCCCAGTTCGGCGTGTTCGCGTACGGCGATGTCGAGGCCTGGCGTGCTCATCGGTCCCCCCGGTGGTGTCCGAGCCGGCCGGACAGTTCGTCGGCGCCCTCGACGGCGAGGGCGGCCAGCTCGGTCTCGCGCTCCTCGTTCCAGCGGCTCATGGGCACGGAGACCGAGAGGGCGGCGACGACCCGTCCCGAACGGTCCCGGACGGGCGCGGCGACACAGCTCACATCGGGGTTGGACTCCCGGTGCTCGACGGCGAACCCGCGCTCCCGGACGGTGGCGAGCGCGGACCGCAGCGTGGCCTCGTCGGTGATGCTGTCGGGGGTCATGCCGGTGAGTTCGAGTCCGTCGAGGCGGGCGTCCAGCTCCCGCTCGGGAAGGGCCGCGAGCAGCATCTTGCCGACGGACGTGCAGTGCGCGGGCAGCCGGCGGCCGGCCGCCGACACCATGCGGACGGCATGGGTGGAGTCCACCTTGGCGATGTAGATGACGTCCGTCCCCTCCAGGATCGCCACGTGCACGGTCTCCCCGCACGTCTCGGCGACCCGCCGGGCCACCTGCTGCCCCTCGGCGGCGAGATCGAGCTGTTCCGCGTACCGGCTGCCGAGCTGGTACGTGCGCACGCCCAGGCGGTAGCGGCCGGGCTGGTCGGGGACCGTGACCAGGTAGGAGCGCGCGGCGAGCGTGGTCAGCAGCTCGTGGACCGTGGTACGCGGGAGCTGGAGCTTGCGGGTGACCTCGGGCGCGGAGAGCGTACCGTCGCCCTGGAGGAAGAGTTCGAGTACGTCCAGCGCCCGGGTCACCGCGGGGACGAGTCGCCCCATGGTCGTGCACCACCCTCTCGTGTTCGGCATTCCGGCCACTGACCGGCATCACGAACACAGGCTATGCGTGCCGCACTTGCCGGGGCAATGACGGGAGGGAGGCAGGGGGCCTCCCGGGCGCTCGGGGCCGGAGCACGGGGCGGGTCCTGTGAGGAGTCCAGAGCCTCTCGGGCGCGCCTGCCGGTTCGGCGGGGGCGCGCGGGGTAAGCGGTGTTCCATGTCGTCACCGAAGCTCTCGTCCTTCCTTCCGCACCGCACCGGCCTGCGGAAACTTCTGCACAGCGGCGACGCCGCCGCGTTCCGGAGCCTGGCCGGGCGCCACTGGCCGGCCGCCGGGCCGGTCCTGCCCCGGCTGAGCCGCAGCGCCGACCACGGACTGCTGTGGCTGGGCGCGGCGGCCGGGATGGCCGCGTTCGGCGGCAGCGCCCGCGCCCGGCGGGCCGCGCTGCGCGGGGTCGCGTCCCTGGCGGTGGCCTCGGCCACGATCAACACGATCGGGAAGGGGGCGGTCCGCAGGCAGCGGCCGCTGCTGGACGTCGTCCCGGTGATACGGCGGCTGGAGCGGCAGCCGGTCACCACGTCCTTCCCCTCCGGGCACGCCGCGTCGGCGGCGGCCTTCGCGACCGGGGTGGCCCTGGAGTCGAAGGGCTGGGGAGCGGTTGTCGCGCCCGTCGCGGTGTCGGTGGCCGCCTCCCGGGTCTACACCGGGGTCCACTATCCGGGCGATGTGCTGGCCGGGGCGCTGCTCGGGGTGGGCGCGGCGTTCGCGCTGCGCGGGCTCGTGCCGACGCGCGGCCAGTTGCCCGCGCCCGGCCGCCCGCCCGCCGAGGCCCCGGCCCTCCCGGACGGCCAGGACCTGGTCGTGATCGTCAACCGGGAGTCCGGTACGGCGACGGCGACGGCGGCGCAGGTCCGGGAGGCGCTGCCGCGGGCCGAGGTGGTGGAGTGCCCGCCCGACGCGCTCTCCGCGGAGCTGGAGAAGGCCGCGGGGCGGGGCCGGGCGCTCGGGGTGTGCGGGGGCGACGGCACGGTGAACCGGGCGGCGGCGGTGGCCGCCGTGCACGGTCTGCCGCTCGCCGTCTTCCCCGGCGGGACGCTCAATCACTTCGCGTACGACCTGGGCATCGAGACGGTGGCCGATGTCTGCACCGCGCTCGGCGGCGGCAGCGCGGTCCGGGTGGACCTGGGCCGCTTCCGGCCGGGGCCGGAGGGGCCCGGGGGCGCGCACGGGTACTTCCTCAACGCCTTCAGCCTCGGTGTCTACCCGGAGCTGGTCCGGACCCGGGAGCACTGGTCCCCGAGGATCGGCGGCTGGCCGGCCGGGGTGCTCGCCGCGCTGAAGGTGTTGCGCGGCGAACGGCCCCTGGAGGCGGAACTCCAGGGCAGGAAGCGCCCGTTGTGGCTGCTGTTCATCGGCAACGGGATGTTCCAGCGGGTCGGGCCGGCGCCGGGCCGGCGGCACAACCTCGCGGACGGGCTGCTGGACGTCCGCGTGGTGCACGGGGGCCGGACCCCGGGTCTGCGTCTGCTGGCGACCGCGATCGCCGGTCCGCTGACCCGCTCCCCCATGCACGCGGCGGTCCGCCGGCGGCGGGTCCGGGTCTCCGGGCTCACGCCGGGCACGCCGTACGCGTACGACGGCGAAGTGGCGCACAGCCAGGGCGACCTGATGATCGACAAGCTTCCGGAGGCGCTGACGGTGTACTGCCCCATGCCCGTGTGAGTACGGACCCCGAGGGGTCGGCGGACGGGGCGGCAGAGGGGTCAACAAGGGGCGGCCGAAGGCGAATCGGCCGCCCCTTCGCACGGGTCCACCGTTCCACGATGTCCATATTGCAAGACGCCTATCTCACCATGCGGCTTCCGGGCGTACCGTAGCCGTACCGAACAGCGCATTCGCGGGTTCGCATCCGAGAGAGGACGCACGGCCATGCCGAAGGAGACCGCCACCTATACCCACGGGCACCACGAGTCGGTGCTGCGCTCGCACCGCTGGCGCACGGCCGCCAACTCCGCGGGCTACCTCATCGGTGAACTCGGGTCCGGCCTGGACGTGCTGGACGTGGGCTGCGGGCCCGGCACCATCACCGCCGATCTGGCCGCGCTGGTCGCGCCGGGCCGGGTGACCGCGGTGGACACCACCCGGGAGATCCTGGACCAGGCCGCCGCGGTGGCCGCCGAACGAGGCCTGGACAACGTCGAGTTCGCCGTAGCCGATGTCCACGCCCTGGACTTCCCCGACGACTCCTTCGACGTGGTCCACGCCCATCAGGTGCTCCAGCACGTGGGCGATCCGGTACAGGCACTGCGCGAGATGCGCCGGGTCTGCCGCCCCGGCGGCATCGTGGCCGCGCGCGACAGCGACTACGCGGCGATGAACTGGTACCCCGCGTCGCCGGAGTTGGACGGGTGGCAGCGGCTGTACGACCGGGTGGCGCGGGCCAACGGCGGTGAGCCGGACGCCGGGCGCCGGCTGCTGTCCTGGGCGCGCGCCGCGGGCTTCACCGACATCACCCCGACGGCCGCCGCCTGGTGCTTCGCCACCCCGGAGAGCCGGGCCTGGTGGAGCGGGCTGTGGGCGGACCGCACGGTCGGCTCCGTCTACGCGAATCTGGCGGTCGAGGGCGGCCACGCGACCGAGGAGCAGCTCAACGCGATCGCCGACGCCTGGCGCGCCTGGGGCGAGCAGGAGGACGGCTGGTTCATGGTGCCGCACGGCGAGATCCTCTGCCGGGCCTGAGCCGGGCGCCCCGGGGGCCCGCTCCCCCTGCCACGAACCGATCACACCGCGCCGAGGGTCCAACTACCCTGGTGCGCATGGAGATCCTGGGAACCACGCTGCGTATCTGCGTCGACGACCTGGAGGCCGCGGTCGCCTTCTACGAGCAGCTGACGTCGAGTCCGGCGCAGCGCTTCGAGCGCGGCGGGGTCTCCGTCGCCGCCGTCGGCTGCTTCCTCCTGATGGCCGGCCCCGAGTCGGAGCTGGAGATCCTGCGCAGGGTCGGCGCGACCATCGCGGTGAAGGACGTGGACGAGGCGCTCAGCACGCTGAACCGGATCGGCGCCCGGGTGATCGCGGGTCCGGTGCCGACGCCGGCCGGCCGCAATCTCATCGCCGTGCACCCGGACGGCTCGGTCTTCGAGTACGTGGACCGCAACCGCACGGTCTGACCGGCCGGCGGGCCGCCCTCGGGACGGCCCGCCCGCACTCCGACTCCGACGTCCTGTCAGTCCCGGGGCCGCATACGGAAGTTGTACGCGTCCGGCAGCGGTTCGTCGGTGATCCCGGCCCACACCTCGTCCAGGATCTCCGCTCCCTCGCGCAGATCGGCGACCTCGAAACCGGCGTCGAACAGGGCGCGCGCCGCGGCCCGGTCGCCCTCCGCGAGGAGGAGGCGCGCCTCCAGCAGCCGGAAGCGGCCCCGGCCGCGCACCTCGGCCGGCAGCCCCTCCCAGACCTCGCGGGCGTCGGCGGCGCGCTCCGCCGCGAGCAGGGCCTCGATCGTCTCCCGGCCGAGCGCGGCCGTGGCGGCGGTCCACTCCTCCCCCTCGTCGCCGTCGCGCCGCAGCACGAGGTCGGCGAAGGCCTCCGCGTAGTGGCCCGCGGCGCGGTCGCGCTGGCCGCTCTCCTGTGCGGCGACGGCGAGACAGCGCAGCAGCGGCCAGCGGGAGACGGCAGGGCCGAGCCCCCGTTCCCAGCTGCGGACGGCCTGGGCGCGGTCGCCGGCGTGCCACTGGGCGACGCCGAGGTGGTATTCGGTCAGCGGTTCGGCCGGGGCCGTCTCCAGCATGTCGCGCCAGTGCGGGGAGACCAGGGTGGGGCCGGGCGGGGCGGAGCTGCGCTGGCCGGGGAGGGCTCCCTGGTCGAGCAACTCCAGCCAGGGAGCCTGCTGTTCACCGAGGGTGGAGTCGGGGAACGGGGTTCCGGGCAGCTTGTGGGCGCCGCGCCGCACTTCGAGGGCGCCCCAGCCGGAGCCGGTGGCGAGGATCTCGCCGGGCTCGGTGTCCGCGCAGCGCCGCCACGCCTCGTACGCCGCGTCCACCTCGGCGCGCGGCAGCGCCTCGGCGAGCCGCCGTTCGGCCTCCGCGCGGGCGGCGTCCCAGTCCTCGCCGTGGACGGCGGCGGGGTCCGCGGCCAGCGGACCGTACGACTCCAGCCAGCTGAACTCACCACCGGGCTCCAGCGGGACGTGCTCCAGCTGGGTGCGGGCCAGACCCGCCTGGATCTCGGCGTATCCGGGGGTGCCGGGCTCGGTGAGCCATTCCTGCCAGCGGCGGCCGCCGGGGCCGCTGCCCCAGACGAACAGTTTGCGTCCGCGCAGCAGATCGGTGGAGGTCTGGACGAGGCCGCGCCCCTCCGCGTCGAGCGAGGCGATCCACCGGCGGGCACCGTCGGGCACCCCGTAGAAGTAGTCGGCGGGGAAGTCGCCGCGCAGCGGATAGGTGTGGTCGATGCCGTCCGTCCGGGGCACCGGGACACGGGACAGGTTCCGCTCGTAACCGAAGCGCCACGCCTCGTCGGCGGGGGCGAGGACCCGGGTCCGCTCACCCTCCTCGACGGCGATGTTGGACCACCAGTAGACCGGGGCGGGGTGCTCGTGCGGATTGCGTATCCGTACGCCGACGTGCAGGAAGTCGGAGTCGGCCGGCAGCCACAGATCGACCTGGAAGGGCAGGTCGCGCAGGCGCTCCCACTCCCAGAGCCGGACCATCTCGCCCCCGTCAGGCGCCGGGACGCGCGCGGCGTGCACCGGGGCGCACGACAGGGTGGTGTGCCCGGTCGCCCCGATGTTCCACTCGATGCCGCCCGAGAACCAGGCCCCGTTGAGGGCGAAGTCGGCGGGCTGGAGCACCGGGTTGGCGTAGACGAGGTCGCGGCCGGTCGGCTTGTGGAACAGCGAGTGGATCCGGCCGCCGAGGCCGGGCAGCACGGTCGCCCGCAGCCGTTCGTTCTCGATGACGATCGCGTCGAGGTCCGTGGGAGTCCGCTCGCGTCCGTACCCGTCGAGGATCCGCACCGGCAGCACCGTGGCGAGCGGCGCGTGCCCGAGCTGCCGCGCCATGTCCCGGGGCATGTCCCCCCGGTCGCGGTCGTCGATCACATGCGCCTCGTCGAGGGGCCGCAGCGCCGGCAGCGGATTCTCCGGCCCCGTCGCCGCCGCGGGCAGGGTGAGTACGGTCCGTCGTACGGTGGTGGCCAAGGCAACCTCGCTCCCTCACGCGGGCCGCCGCAGGTCCGGGCGCCCCCCGATGACCATGGAACACGCTGGACGCCGCCCGGACCAGTGGATCAGCCGTCAGACTTCGGCAAAGGCACCACCACCCCGGAAAAATCCCGTTTTCCACCGGCCCGCGGCCCCGTAGGCTCGCGATCCGACGGAGCCATGACCGAGGAACGGCGGAGAGCGATGAGTACGCAGCACACCTACCGGGTGATCGTGCGCGGCACGTGGGAGGGGCTGACCGACGAGTCCCGCACCCGCCTGCTGGCCGAGGTCGACCAGCACGGCCTGGCCGCCATGCAGTTCACCGAGGAGGGCTCCCTCACCTACGACCGCGTCCTCAAGCACTTCAGCTTCCGCTACGTCGTCGTCTCCGACGCCGAGGACGGCGAGGAGATGGCCTGCGCCCTCGCCGAGGACCGCGCCGAAACCGCCCTGCGCACGGCCGGCCACGGTCACGGCGAGCTCCGCTCCACCGCGACCGACATGGACACGATGAAGATCAACTTCAAAGGGCGGCGGGCGTAGGAAGTGGAGCCGCGGCCGGAGCAACCGCAACAGCCGTCCGCAACCTCACAGGGTCGCTCACCGCCATGAACGTCATGGCCAGGGTGTATCGGATGCCGATGACATGGCGCCTGCGGCGGTGTCGTTCTGACCACGCGCCGCGTCCGGGTCGGACGCCGGGCCGGGTGTGTCCCTCGTGCGCCCGCGGTGTGCCGTCACCAGCTCCCGCGTCGCCGGCGCCACCTCCGCCGCGAACGCCCGGAGCAGGTCCGGCTGCTGGGCCGGCAGCAAGAAGGCGCTGGTTCCGTGTTCCAGGGTGAGCGCGGCGAGCTGCTCGGGCCAGGCGCCGAGCGGCCCTCGCGGGAAGCCGGACGGTCCCGGTGAGAGGTTGTACAGCCTGCGGACCTCGGCGGGGTCGCGACCCGCCTCGACGGCCGCCTCGTCGACGACCCGGTGCCCCGCGGCGAGGCGGCCCGGCGGTAGGTGCGGGACGCTCGGCAGCCAGCCGTCCGCCGTCGTTCCGGTCAGCCGCAGCATGCGGGGGCCGAGCGCGCCGACCCAGATCGCGATGGGGTGCACGGGTGCGGGGCCCGCGACCGCACCGTCGAGTCCGTAGTGCTCGCCGGGCACACGAACCTGCCGGCCCTCGGTCCACAACGCCCGGATGACGTCGATGGCCTCGCGGGTTGCCCGCACCGCCTCACCGGGGCTGCGGCGGGGGCCACCGTCGGCGGCGATGGCGTCCCAGTAAGCCCCCGCCCCCAGCCCCAGCTCGACCCGGCCCCCGCTGAGCAGGTCCAGGCCGGCGGCGGTGCGCGCCAGCGCGACGGGCGGGCGCAGCGGGAGGTTCGCGACGTTCGGGAAGACCCGCACGCGCGTGGTGGACGCGGCGATCACCGCCAGCGTCATCCACGCGTCGAGCAGTTCGGGCCTGTAGGGGTGGTCCGGCACGCTCACCAGATCCAGTCCCGCCCGGTCGGCGACACGGGCCAGCGCCACAGTCTCGGCGGCGTACCCGGAACCGGGCACCAGGACGGCACCGAAGAGAAGGTCATGTCCGTAGTCGGGCATAGGTGCGTGAACTCCTTGTCATCAGCGCGATGTCGGGGCAGGAGGCCGGTCTCACCCGGCCCGAGGGGTCTGCGGCAGGCCGGCCCTTCAAGCCGCCGACCGCGACTGTCGCTCGGTCGACGTCGGCGGCACCGGTGCACCGGGCCTGCCCCAGAGCCTGCCCGGCCCGGCCAGTGCGACCGGCGTCGCGAGTACCAGGGCGATCGCCGACATGACGAACGCGGTGGTGTAGCCGGACTCGGCCGGCACCCGGGTGCCGGGGACCGTCTTGGATGCGACGATCGACGCGGCGATCTGGGCGCCGAGCGAGCCGCCGATCGTCCGCATGATCGTGTTGATGCCGGTCGCCTCGCCGGTCTGGCCGCGGTCGACCGCGCTGACGACGAGGTTCGCGAGGGCGGCGAAGGCGAAGCCGACACCGATGCCGAGAACCGCGGAGCCGACGTACATGCTCCCTTCGGTGTCGTGCGCGGCCGCGTAGACCACGAAACCGACGGCACCGATCAGGCAGGCCAGAACGAGCGGCAGCTTCCATCCGGCTGCCGCACCGATGCGCCCAGCGAGAGGACTGGCGACCAGCATGGCCGCCGCCATCGGCACCATGAACAGCCCGGCCTCGGTGACGGACGCGCCGAAGCCGTACCCGACCTCGGATGGAGTCCGGGCGAGCAGCGGCACCAGCGTGAACGCTCCATACATGCCGAACCCGATGATGAGCGCGGTGAGGTGACTGGTGAGCACGGCAGGGCGGCGCAGCAGTTCGAGGTCGATGAGAGGCTCGCCGACCTTGCTCTCGACGTAGACGAACACCGCGAGCAGTACGACGGCCGTGACGAGCAGGCCGATGACCCCACCGGACGTCCAGCCCCACGACTTGCCCTCGCTGATGGCGAGCAGCAGCGCCACGACACCCGCGCTGAGCAGGACCGCACCAGCCCAGTCGATGCGCCCGGGTCGGGTGGTCGCGGACTCCTGGATGAACGCGGTGACCGCGGCGATGCCGAGCACGATGACGACAAGTCCGAGCCAGAAGATCCAGTGCCAGTCGAGGGCGTCGACAATCGGGCCGGGTACGACGAGCCCGACACCGAAGCCGATGCCGAATGTCGACGAGATCAGTCCGATCGCCACCGGCACCCGCTCGCGCGGGAACTGGTCGCGCACGATCCCGAATGCCAGGGGGAAGGCGGCCGATCCGACCCCCTGCACCGCGCGCGCCGCGATCAGCAGGGCGAGCGAATCGGACAGGGCAGCGATCAGGGTGCCCACGGCGAAGACGCCAAGGCTGACGATCAGTACCCGGCGCTTGCCGAACATGTCGCCGACGCGCCCCAACAAGGCAGTCGCCACCGACGCGGTGAGCAGGAAGGAGCTGAGCACCCAGGAGACGGCAGTCGTTGAGGCGCCGAACTCGCGTTGGAGGTCGGGCAGTGCGGGCACGACCATCGTCTGCATCAGGGAGAAGGACAGGACAGCCAGGAGCAGGGCGGCGAACGGGGCAGCGAAGCTGCGGCGTTCACTGGGTGCCGGGGTGCGGTCGGTCATCGGGCGGTCCTCCGGAAATGGGCGCCGCGGTCCGCGGTCTCGGAGCACGGAAAGGGTGCCGAACTAGTATCGCGATGCGATCGTTCCATAGTGTCATCATTACGTCCAGTCACTGGATTGCCGTACCATGAGCACATGAGCGAAATCTCTGAACCCGCTTCGTACGCCACGGCCGAAGGCGGCGCGCCCCGCCCGCCGAGCCTTCTGGCGCTGCCGTCGTACCTCGCGGGGCACATGGCGCGAATCGGCCACGACGTACTCGTGGAGGCGGTGGGGCAGCACGGTCTGCGGCTGCCGCACTTCGCCACGCTGACCGCGCTCGCGGACTTCGGTCCGCTGCCCCAGCATGCGCTGGCCGACCGACTCGGCTTCCAGCGCAGCCACCTGGGCGGCTACCTGGACGCGATCGAGGAGCGCGGGCTGGTACGGCGCACCCGCGACCGATCCGATCGGCGTCGACAGCTGGTCGAACTGACTTCTGAGGGCGTCCAGTTGCAGCGCCGACTGTGGCGGGTGGCCCAGGAGTCGCAGGAGTCCTTCCTCAGCTGTTTCAGCCCCGAGGAGCGGGACACGCTGACCACGCTGCTGCGGAGACTGCTGGACGCCGACGACCGCGAACGGCTCGGAGATCATCGCTGACGGGAGGTGGCACATCAGCGATTGCGCCATGGAGGAACCCGGAAAGAACCCTGCCCGAGAGGGCGGGCAGGGCGGCGGACAGCTCCGCGTACGTGGCCTGGCCACGGCGTAGGAATGAGCGGAGTACCAGAGGCCGGCGTGGCGAGGGTGAGTCCCTCAGCCGGTGTGGGAGGCCAGGGCGTCGATGAGGTCCGGCCAGAGTTCCCGGGGGCGGTCGTGGCCCATGTCGGGGACGAGGAGGAGTCGCGCGTCCGGGACGAGTTCCGCGGTGCGCTCGCCGCCGCTGGGGGCGATGAGTGTGTCGTCCAGGCCGTGGACGACGAGGGTCGGGACCCGCAGCGCGCGGAGGGCGTCGGCGCGTGAGCCGCTGAGGATCATCGCGCCGAGCTGCCGGCCGATGCCGGCGGGGTAGTACGCGCGGTCGTAGCTCGCGGCGGCCAGTTCACGCAGGGCGGCGGGGTCGCCGTAGCGCTTGGAGGCCCAGACCAGTTCCTTCTCGGCCGCGGCGACGTATCCCTCGCGGTCCGCCGGCTTCGGGGTGAACAGCACCGCCTGGGCCTCCGGAGCGGCCTGGCCGTACGCGCTCTCGCCGGTCGAGGACATCATCGAGGTGAGGGTCAGTACCCGGTCCGGGGCGGAGAGGGCCATCGTCTGGGCGATCATCCCGCCCATCGAGGCGCCGACCACATGGGCGCGTTCGATGCCGAGGGCCGTGAGGAGGCCCAGTCCGTCGTCGGCCATGTCGTGGAGGCGGTAGGGGATCATTGCGAGGGCGGCGGGAAAGTCGCCCGAGGTGACGGCGGCGATGAAGGCCGCCATGTCGACGGGGTGCTCGTCGAACTTCGTGGACAGCCCGCAGTCACGGTTGTCGTAACGGATCACGTACCGGCCGCGGTCCGCCAGTGCCCGGCAGAAGTCCTCGTGCCAGGCGATCATCTGCGCGCCGAAGCCCATCACGAGCAGGACGGGCGGGTCCCCGGGGTCGCCGAAGGTCTGGTGGGCGAGGGACACTCCGGGGGACACGGCGGCGATCGGCATGGCCGAATCCTGTCATGGGTCCGGGCAGAGGTCCGAGGCAAGGCCTGCCGGGGGGCGTGCCCGTGGGCGCGTGCCCGTGGATCCGGGGCGCGGCGCCGTATCGGGTCGGGCACCGCTCCGGTCCGGTCCGGTCCGCCGGAAGGGGCCCGTGCCCCACCCGTTAGGGTCGCCCGCATGCCGAGAACCACACCGCCCCGCCCGCTCGACGTCGAGGCACTGTTTCCGGAGCTGGCGGCGCACCGGGGCACGACGACCCGGCTCCATCCGCGGCCCGGACGGCCGGAGGCCACGGAGAGTTCGGTGGGCGGGCCGCTGTTGTGGCCGGCGGACGAGCCCTGGCCGGTGTGCACCGAACCGCATGCCCATGCGCGGGGCCGGCGCCCGGCGGACATCCACCGGTCGCGCGAGGTTCTGGCCGCGGCGTGGCGGCGGGCCCCGCAGGGCGGGCCGACCGACGAGGACCGGCGGCTGCTGGGCGAGCTGGAGGAGACGCACCGGGTCGAGGGGGCGGCGGCGACCGCTCCGCTGCCGCTGACGGCGCTGGCCCAGCTGTACCGCCGGGATGTGCCGGACCTTCCCGCCGGACCTGACGGCTGTGATCTGCTCCAGGTCTTCTGGTGCCCCTTCGACGCGCACGGCCCGACCGGCCACGGCATGCTGCTCGATCTGCGGTGGCGCCGCTCGTGGGAGGTCACGGAGGTGCTGTCCGTGCCGCCGGAGCCGGCGGTCGTCGGCTTCGACGGGTATGTGCCCGAGCCGTGTGTGCTGCACCCGGAACAGGTGACCACCTACCCGTTCGCCGGTCTGCTCCCCGAGGATCTGTGTGCCCGGATCGACGCCTGGGACGAGGAGCAGGAGGAACGGGCCGAGGAACGGGAGGACGAGGGCGGTGAGGGGGACGAGCCGGTGCTGGGCTACCAGTACGACCTGTCGATTCCGCCGGGCTGGCGGGCCGGGGGCTACGCGTCCTGGCATTCGACCGACCCCTCCCCCATGGACTGCCGGTCCTGCTCGGCGCCGATGGAGCTGCTGCTGACCGTCGACAGCTCGGAGTGGGACGGCGGCAGCGGCAGCTGGACGCCCCTGGAGGACCTGGGCCTTCCCGCGCACCGCGCCGCCGGCCCGACCGGGGTCGTGGTGGGCCGCTGGGGCGAGCTGAACGTCTTCGCCTGCCCCCGGGATCCCGGGCACCCCCACCGCTGGAGCATTCAGTAGGGGCGGGTCCGCGCTCAGCTCGCGGGGGCCTCCTGTGCGGGGCGCAGGAGTACGGGGAGCGTGGTGTGGCCGTTGCTGATGAGGCTCGGGAGTCTCGTCAGGTCCTCGGGGCGGGCGGCCAGGCCGCTGTGCGGGAAGCGGGCGAAGAACAACCGCAGGGCGGTGGTGACTTCGAGGCGGGCGAGCGGGGCGCCGAGGCAGAAGTGGACGCCGTGGCCGAAGGCCAGGTGCTCCTTGCCGGGGCGGGTGGCGTCGAAGCGGTCGGGGTCCTCGTGCAGGTCCGGGTGGCGGTTGGCCGCGCCGTAGGAGGCGATGATGGCCTCCCCGGTCCGGATGACGCGCCCGTCGGGGAGGGGGATGTCGGCGCGGGCGTAGCGCAGCGGGAGGTGCTTGACGGGCGGTTCGTGGCGCAGGGTCTCCTCGACGACGTCCTGCCAGGTGCACCGGCCTTCGCGGACGTGAGCGAGCTGGGCGGGGTGGGTGAGCAGGGTGGTCACGGCCTGGTCGATGACGTTGGCGGTGGTCTCGTACCCTGCGCTGATCATGAGCAGGAGCGTGTCGCGCAGTTCGGCGTCGCTGAGGGCCGAACCGTCCTCCTCGTCGCGGGTGGCGATCAGCATGGATGTCATGTCGTCACCGGGCTCGGCCCGTTTGGCCGCGACGAGTCCGGCGAGCAGCGCGTAGAGCGAGGCGGTGTTGGCGGCCTGTTCCCCGGCGGTCAGATGGGTGGCGAACACGTTGTCCACCAGGGTGCGGAACTCCTCGCGCCGGTCGGTGGGCAGGCCCATGAGCCGGCCGATGACCGCGATGGGCAGCGGATGGGCGAACCGCGCGCGCAAGTCGACCGTCGTACCGGGCGGCAGCGCGTCCAGTTCGTCGAGGAGGCCGGTGACCAGCGCCTCGATGTCCGCGGCGAGGACGGCGGTGCGACGGGCGGAGAGCGCGGGGGCGATCATGCGGCGCAGCCGGCTGTGGTCCGCTCCGTACGCGGTGAACATGTTCTCCACCGCGATCCACAGGGCCAGCGGCCAGGTCGCGACGGTCTCGGCGTACGCGGGCCAGTGGGCCCGGCCGTCCTTGGAGACGTCCGGGCTGGTGAGCAGCCGCTTCAGCAGCGCGGGGTCGGAGACGGACCAGGCACGCACCCCGAGGACGTCGACGGGGGTCGCCGGGCCGCGCGCGAGGAGCGCCCGGTGCTCGGTGTCCGGGTCGCTTCCGGTGGGGTCGAGGACGAGTAACGGCTGCTCGGACATGCGGGGTTTCTCCTTCGACGGTGGTGCGGCCGGGCCGGGCCGGCCCTGAGCCGGTGGGCCGGGCCCGGCGCCCCGTAAGACTGCCCGGTCCGTGGTGCCGCTACCCCGGTCCGGCCGGGAAGAACACGCCGTTCCGCGGCCGGTTTCGGGGCTCCGGATCCCGCGTCCCGTACCGGGGGTACCGGGCTCCGGCCTCCGCGTCCCGTACCGAAGCACCGAAGCACCGGAGCACCGGAGCACCGGGATTCCGACTCCCGCCCCCCGTACCCGGGTTCAGGCGAACGCGTCCTCCAGCGCCAGCCGGCGCACCGTGCGCAGCGCCGTGCGCAGGACGTCCGGCTCGGCCGAGCCGAGGGCGAGGCGGATCGCCTGCGGGGTGCGGGCCGAGGTGCTGAAGGGCTCGGCCGTGGTGACCGAGACGCGGTGCCGGGCGAGGGTGGCCGCCAGGCGGTCGGCGCGGGCGCTGTCGGGGAGCGGCAGCCAGGTGAAGTAGGACGCGGGGTGGGCGACGAGCGGCAGCCCGGCCAGTTCCGTGGCGGCGAGGGCCTGGCGCTCGCGGGCGTCCTCCCGTTTCCGCGCCTCCAGCGCGTCGACCGTGCCGTCGTCCAGCCACCGGCAGGCCAGCGTCGTGGTCAGCGCCGGGGTGTTCCAGGTGGTGGCCCTGATCGCGCGTTCGAGCGCGGGGACCAGGTCGGGCGGGGCGAGGACGTGGCCGACCCGCAGTCCGGTGGCAACGCTCTTGGAGAGACCCGAGACATGGACGGTACGTTCCGGTGCCCGTTCCACCAGCGGCGGGGGCGGGTTCTCGACGAGGAAGGCGTACGAGGCGTCCTCGACGAGGAGCACGCCGTACCGCCGGGCGATCCCGGTCAGGCGGACGCGGTCGGCCTCGGGCATCACGGATCCGAGGGGGTTGTGCAGGGTCGGCATCGTGTAGAGGACCCGCACGGGCCGGGTCGCGCAGAGCCGTTCCAGGGCGTCGAGGTCCATGCCGTCCGGCGTGGTCGGCACGGGTTCCAGATCGAGGCGGAGGGTGTGCGCGAGCACCTTGAAGCCGGGGTAGGTGAGCGCGTCGACCGCGACGACGTCCCCCGGTCCGAGCAGGGCCATGGCCGTGACGGCCAGACCGTGCTGGGCGCCGCCGACGATCAGGACGCGGTCCGCGTCGGCGGTGATCCCCCGGCGGCGCAGATGGCGGGCGACCGAGGCCCGGTCCTGGGGGCGGCCCCGGTGCGGCTGGTAGCGCAGCAGCGCTTCGAGGTCGCCGGAGACCGCGATGTCCCGCAGCGCCGCGCGCAGCAGGCCGGTCTGCCGGGGCAGCGAGGGGTGGTTGAAGGTGAGGTCGACGGCGTCGGCGGCCACCGTCCCCTGGTCGGCGCCCTGGCCGGGCGGGGCCGCACGGTCGCGGACGAAGGTGCCGCGCCCCTGTTCGCGGCTGACCAGGCCCATGGCGTCGAGTTCGGCGTAGACCCGGGTCGCGGTCACCACCGCGACGCCCTCGCGGGCGGCCAGTGCGCGGTGGGTCGGCAGCCGGGTGCCCGGGGCGAGCCGTCCCGTCCGGATGTCGGAGGCGAGGGCGTCGACGAGGGCCTTGTACCGCGCTGCTGCCATGGGCCGGATTGTATCCATGACAATTCTTTGACTGTCCTGACAACGGATTCGTACCGTGGCGGCCCGTTCGCACCCCCCGGCAGGAAGGCCACCGCCGTGCACATCGCCATCCTCACCTTCGACGGCTACAACGAACTCGACTCCCTGATCGCGCTCGGGGTGCTGAACCGCGTCCGGGCCGACGGCTGGCGCGTCACCCTCGCCTCCCCCACCCCCCGGGTGACCTCCATGAACGGGGTGGTGGTCGAGCGGATGTCGACCCTGGAGGAGGCCTGCGCGGCGGACGCCGTCGTCGTCGGCAGCGGCATCGCCACCCGGGAGGTCGTCGAGGACCCGGCGGTCATGGAGGTCCTGCGGGGGCTGGACCCGTCCCGTCAGCTCATCGCCGCCCAGTGCTCCGGCGCCCTCGTCCTGGCCCGGCTCGGGCTGCTCGGCTCCATGCCCGCCTGCACCGATCTGACCACCCGGCCCTGGGTCGTCGCGGCCGGTGTCGACGTCCTCGACGCGCCCTTCCACGCCCGGGGCTCCGTCGCCACCGCCGGCGGCTGCCTCGCCTCGCCCTACCTCGCCGCCTGGATCATCGCCCGGCTGCGCGGCCGGGAGGAGGCCGAGAGCGCCCTGCACTACGTCGCCCCGGTCGGCGAGAAGGAGGAGTACGTCGCCCACGCCTGGCGCACCATCAGCCCGTGCCTGCCCGCGGCCGCGGACCGGGACCTCCTCACGGCCCCGGCCTCCTGACCGGCGGGGCGCCGTGACGGCTCCGTACGAGTGCCCGCCGGTGGAGCCTGCGCGGATCGTCGCCGCCCACCGGTTCTGATGACGGGATGACCACGGACCGGCCCCTGTACCGCGTCAAGCGGCGGCTGCTCGGCAGGCCGCTGACCACGGACCGCGTCAGCGAGGAGAAGCTGAGCAACCGGACGGCACTCGGTGTGCTGGCCTCCGACTGCATCAGCTCCTCCGCGTACGGCTCCGAGGAGATGCTGCGCGTCCTCGTGCCCGTCGTGGGAGCGGCGGCGTTCACGATGGTGCTGCCGGTGACCGGGGCGATCCTGCTGGTGCTGCTGCTCCTGACGCTCTGCTACAGCGACGTGGTCACGATCTACACCCGGGCCGGGGGGTCGTACGTCGTGGCCCGGGAGAACTTCGGCCCCGACGTCGCCCAGATCGCGGCCGTGGCGCTGCTCGTCGACTACATCGTCACCGTCGCCGTCCAGGTGTCCGCCGGGACGAACGCGCTGATCTCCCTCGCGCATCTGGCGGGCAACGGCTGGACCGGCCTGGACCATCTCCAACTGCCGGTCTCCGTGGGGGTGATCGTGCTGCTGGCGTACGGGAATCTGCGGGGCGTGCGCGAGGCGGGGCGGCTCTTCGCGCTGCCGGCGTACCTCTTCATGGCCGCCATGGGCCTGGTCTTCGCCGTGGCGGCGGTCCGCGCGCTCGCGGGCGACCTGCCGCACGCCGATCTGCACGCCGCGGGCGTCGTCCCGCTGGGCACGCCCGGCGACGGCTGGCTGCAGGGCGCGTCCCTCTTCATCGTGCTGCGCTCCTTCGCGAACGGCGGCTCCTCCCTCACCGGGCTCGAAGCCATCTCCAACGGCATCTCCGCCTTCCGGGAACCGCAGGGGCGCAACGCCCGCCGCACCCTGATCGCCATGAGCGCGGTGCTGGCCGTCCTGGTCCTGGGCGTGTCCCTGCTGGCGCACGCCACCCACGCCGTCCCCTACACCGACGGCACCCCGACCGTCATCGCCCAGGAGGCCCGGCTCGCGTTCGGCCGGGGCACCCTGGGGACCGCCGGGCTCGTCCTCGTCCAGCTCGCGACCGCGCTGATCCTGTACACCGGGGCCAACACCCCGTTCACCGGTTTCCCGTTCCTGGCCAGCTTCGTCGCACAGGACCGGTTCCTGCCCCGGATGCTGACCCGGCGCGGACACCGGCTGGCGTTCTCCAACGGCATCCTCGCGCTCACCGCACTCTCACTGGCCCTGCTGCTGGTCACGGGGGCCAGCGTGGACCGGCTGGTGGCGCTGTACGCGATCGGCGTGTTCACCGCCTTCACCATGGCCGGCGCCGGGCTGACCGCGTACCACCTGCGGCGGCGCGAGGCCTGGCGGCGGACGAAGACCGGGATCAACGCCGCGGCGGCGGCCATCTCCGCCGCCGTCGTCCTGATCTTCGCCGTCACCAAATTCACCGAGGGCGCCTGGCTGGTCGTCATCGTCTTCCCGCTCGGCGTCTGGGGCCTGATCCGGATCAACCGCGAATACCGCCGCGAGGCCGCCGCCCTGCAACGCCTCCCCGAGGGCGCCGACCGCCCGCGCTCCCGCCGCCACCAGGTCTTCGTGCTGGTCGAGACCCTGGACCTGGCCACCCTGAAGGCGCTCCGCTACGCCCATGAACTCCGCCCCGACCTGGTACGGGCCGTGCACTTCGCCATCGACGTCGCGCACGCGCAACGGCTCTCCGCCGTCTGGGAGTCGACCTCCGCGACCTCCGTCGAACTCGAACTGGTCGACTGCCCCGACCGCAGGCTCCGGCACGCGATGCGGGAACTGGCTGTCCGCACCACCGAGGACGGCGAGACCTCCCTGACCGTGCTCGTCCCGAGGCGGATGTACGCCAACGCGCTCGGCAAGATCCTCCACCGCGGCACCGGCGAGACGATGGCCCGCACCCTGGAGCGGCTCCCCCATGTCGCCGTGACCATCCTGCCGTTCAACGCGTCCTACGCGATGCGGGCCCTGGAGGCGGACCGGCTGCCCGACCTGGACTGACCCCGTGCGGGCGGTCCCCCGGAGCGGTGCGGGCGGTGCTCGTTAGACTCCCCCGATGGGAAAGAGAAGAGCCGAAACCGACATCGTCTTCGCGCGCGCGAACTTCTGGTTGCCGCGCGTGATCCGCGAGGACGGCGGGCTGAGGCTGGAGCTCGGCGCCGGGGCCGACGCCAACCACGACCCGCGCACGTTCTCGTTCCCGATCGGCGACGCCCATCTCGCGGTGCTCCGGGAGGACCTGGCCCGCCACCTCATGCTGTGGAGCGCGCTCCTTCCGCTCTGCGACGCCGCCGGGACACGCGGCCCTCTCGACGAGGACGCCGCCGTCGCGCTCCTGGATCCCGTCCTCCTCGCCCCGGCCGGGGAGGCCGACGCGTTCTTCCGGACCATCCGGTGGGACCGGTACCGGCTCGTCGCCCACGGCGCGGACATCGCGCTGCTCGACGACGGCCGGATCTGCGCGGCGGCGCGCACCGCGACGGAGGCGTCCGATCCGAAGCGCGCCGAGCGGTACCGGGCGGACCGCCGCCGCGCCGAACGCGGCACCGTGCTCGGGCCGCTCGACGCCGCGATCCTCACGTACACGGGGCAGTACGTACACGGTGCGACGATCCCGAAGCGGCTGCCCGGCGCCGTCGCGCCCGCGCTGCTGCCCGAGGTGCTGCGGGTCGTCGCCACGGCGGAGGAGGCGTGCGCCGGGATGCGGATCGGTCTCGACCCGCGCCGGGGCCGGGGCGCGACCGACAAGAGCGCCTGGCAGCGGATGACGGCGGCGGTCGAGACGGCCCTGCGCCGGGCCCACCCCCGGCTCACCGACGACGCGGTGCGCTCCCTGGGCTTCCTGATGTGCTCGGAGGCCGTGGACCGTACGAAGGCCTCGCCCGAGCCGGACGACGAGGAGGCCGCTCGCGCGGGCGGGGCGACGGGCGCGCGGAGGACGGCGCTGTCGTTCACCGACGACAAGGGGGCCGAGGAGACCTGGGCCCCGGGCGGTCCCCGCACCGCGTCGGCCGCGTTCTGGGAGTTCGTGGCCGCGCGCTCGTCGTCGGCCAACGCGGTGTTCACCATCGAGGACGAGGAGCGGGGCGAGGGGGTCCAGCTCCATTTCTACGCGGACTCCCTCGCCCGGATCACGACGGCGCGGGCGGGCACGGGCGGGGCGGATCCCGAGTACCGCGTCGAGTACACCCTGGTCGACGGCATCGACGGATACCGCGCGCTGGTGGGCCTCTTCGTCCTGGGCGGCTGCGCGGCCCTCGACTCCCACCGCCCCTGGTTCACCGACGTCACCGCGTTCGAGCGGGAACGCCGCCGGCGCGCCGGACGGTAGGTCCGGTCGGGCGGCCGGGTCGTCCGGGCGGTCCGGTCCGGTCCGGTCCGGAGACGGTGCCCGCGCCCGGTCAGTCCCCGGGGTGGGCCATCGCGTCGATGGCGACCGCGGCGGCCAGGACCGTGGTGGGGTCGGCGCCCGGACCGATGTCGAGTCCATAGGTGTCGCGCACCCGGAACCACTTCTTGGAGACCTCGGCGATCTTGTAGCCGTCGCGTTCGATCGTGTACTCGTGGTCGACGATGTTGCCGTGGACGGTGAGGTCGTCGCCGTTCTCCTGCTTGATGCGCCAGCGGTCGCGCAGCGGGCCGACGACGGCCTTCTTGACGATCGCCACGCGCTGCCCGTCGGCGTCCTCGATCGCCATGGACTCCTTGATCCGCAGCGGCCGGCTCTGGACGGTGGCGACGCGGTGGCCGTCGCGGTCCTCGATGTGGAAGGTCCTGCGGGCCCGGAGCGCCTTGCCGTCGACCTTGTAGCGGTGGTCACCGGCGTCGTCGTCGATCCAGTAGTCGTCGCCGATCGAGACCAGCTTCTGACGCATCCGGTAGCGGGTGACGTTCTCGCCGTGCTCGAACGCGCGATTGGCGTGACGGCGGTCCTTGCGCTCCTGGAACATGGCCCGTCCTTCCCGCCGTCCGCCGGCGGGGAACCGGCTCCGTGACGGCAGTTCCGTCCTTCCTATCCCGCACCGTCCCACCGCGCACCTTTTGCCCGGGGGCCGGTCCGGCTCAGAAGGGCTCGGCCGCGCGCAGGATCTCCTCCGGCAGGTAGGGCGACCGGACCCGGATCTCCCAGCCCCGCCGGCGGGCGTGGCAGGCCAGGGCGAGGACGTCCGGAGCGACGGAGGCGTCGGGGTCGTCGGCGCGGTCGGCGACCTGGTAGTGGGCGCGGTGGACCTCCAGCGCGTCGGCCAGGGCCAGGGAGAAGCTCTCCTCGTCCCCTTCGACCAGCTGCGAGAGCAGCACGGCCGGGGGTGCGGGGAAGGTGCGGTTGCCGAGTGCCTGAGCCTGTTGGACGGCGCGGAGCGCGGCCGGTTCGGGGTCGTCGCCCCTGAGGTAGGCGTGCAGGGCCTCGCGGTAGGCGGCGAAGGCGGAGCGGTCCGGGCCCTGGAGCGCGGGGCCCGCCAGGACGAGCGGGGCGAGGTCCTCGCGGGCCCCGGTGATCAGGGCGAGGACGGTGGCCCGGTGCCAGATGCCCGCCCCGGCCGACTCGTGGGGGCCGCCGGGGTGGCGCAGGACGTGGCCGTCGACGGCCGCCTCGACCTCGGTGTCCGGTGCGGCGAGCGCGACGCGGAAGAGGAAGGCGCCGATGCGGGAGGCCCGGCGCAGCGTCGCGAGCTGGGCCCCGGCGGTGCCGGCGGCGGTGCCGGTGCGCCAGGCGAAGAGGCGCTCCTGGTCCTCCATGATCCGGGAGAGCCGCCACACCTCCGCCGGCTTGCCCTCGACGGGGGTGAGCGCCGCGCGGGCGCGCTCCTCGTACCGGTCCTCGACGTGCTCCGGCGGCGTGGCGGCGGGGGCCGGACGGTCCACCGTCAGCGGGCCGGCGGCCAGGGCGGCCACCGCGTCCGGCCGGCGGTCCCGGCCGAAGGCCGCGACGCGGGGGCCGGGCGTCTCGAAGCCGGTGACCAGGGCGTGCGGGAGGTAGTCGGTACGGACGGCGGGGGCCCAGCCGTGCCGGCGGTACGCGAGCGCGGCGAGGGCCAGGGGGACGAGCGGCAGCAGGGTGCGGGGGCTCGCGGAGCGGCCGTACAGGGCGCCGTGCGCGGTGAGGACGCCGGTCAGCGCGGCGTCGAAGGCCGCCCGGTCCTCGGCGGCCAGGGCCCGCAGCGCGCGCAGGGCCAGGCTGTCCGGGCGGTCGAGCAGGGGCCGGCCGGTCTCCTCCGCACCCGCCCGGAGGCGGTCCAGTGCCGCGTCGACGGCGGCGGTCCTGGCCGCCTCGGTGAGCGGATACTCCTCGTCCTCCCCCGCGTCGTCCAGGACGACGGCCATCAGCCCGGTGGCCAGTTCCCCGGCGGGGGTGCCCTGCGCCTTGGCGGCGAACTTGGCGCGGGCGAAGGAGAACGCCTCGCCGTGCCGGGCGGTCCGGTCGCGGAGCACGGCCAGGCAGAGCGCGTCGATCCAGTCGCCGGGCGTGACGCTCTCGGCGGGCGCGTCCTCGCCGGGCTCGTAGCCCATGCCGAAGTTCACGTAGTCCAGGAAGACGTGGAAGCCGCAGTACGGGTGGTAGGCCGCGTAGGTCACGGCGCCGACGGCGGCCTCGCAGGCGTCCTGGAGGACGGCCTCGGCCTCCGGGGTGGCCAGTCGGGGCGTCCGAACGGAGAGTGCCCCCAGGTAGTCGAGGAACTCGTCGGCTATCAGCTGCCATTCGCGCGTCGTCATCCGGTCGGCCCGGGACATCGAGTGCACCATGCGGCCGATGCGGTGGGGGAAGTCCTCGCACGCCGCCGACACGGCCGCCCCGCCCACCTGATGACGCTCTATCAGCACGCTTCCGCTCCATGGTTCCGCTGCGCGGCCGGCTCGCCCGGCCGGCGCTGTGCGGACCAGCCTAGGGGGTGCCACCGACAGTGCGGCCTCCCGGCTTCGCGCGGGCGGGAGGCCGCTGTCCCGTGCGCCCGCTCAGTCCGTGAGCCGGCCGATGACCGCGCTCATCGCGGCGCGCAGGGCGTCACGGATCTCGTCGGTGACGGGGTCGCCCTCGAAGGCGTGGTGGCCGCTGGGGACGTCGATGATCTCGATGTCGGTGCCGTGCCGGGCGGCGGAGGTCAGGAACTCCTCGACGGTGGCGGCGATTCCGGGCATCTCCTGTCCGACGCGGGTGAGGACGAGGGGCAGGGAGCCGGTGCCGGCGAGTGCGTCCGCCGGGCGGAAGCGGTCCTCGACCGGACCCCAGCCGGGGAGCGGGACCAGGATCGGGTACGAGGCGGCCAGGCAGCGCAGCCAGGCCGGCGGGGCGCCGAGCCAGTCCGCGCAGAGCAGGCCGCCGCCCGAGAAGAACCAGAGGGCGATCCGGTCGGCGTCCACCCGGGGGTCGGACCGGACCCTTTCGACGGCGGCGGCCACGTCGTCGGCGGCGCGGGCGTAGTCCGTGGTGTCGTGCAGACGGTGGTCGAAGAGGACACCGACGGCGCCCTCGGCCGCCGCGTGGCGCGCGTATCCGCGCAGGGCCGTCCAGTCGCGCGGGGTCGGTTCGACCCCGGCGGGCACCGGCCCGCCGTGCACGAACACCACCGCGGGGCGGGGCCCGTCGCCCTCGGGGACGTAGAGGTCGATGTTCCCGTGGCGCTCCGGCGTCCGCTCCGGGACGTCCAGCGGGAAGGGGCGCAGATGGGCGGGCGGACGGTCCGCGTCGGGCTTGGTCAGGTGGTGTCCCTCCCCCGCTGCGGCCCGCAGCAGGACATCGGCGAGTTCGGCGGGCCGGGACAGCATCGGCCAGTGTCCGGTGGCCAGTTCGAAGAACGAGATGCCGGGCGAGGCGAGCGTGCCGATGACGGGGTCACCGAAGTCCACCCGCTGCTGGAGCAGCCCGATGGAGCCGCCGTTGGCCTGGCAGAGCACGCCGGTGACGGGGAGCGCGCCGGACGCCCCGGTGAGCTTCAGCGGCTGGAGCAGCGTGGCGAGGGGCTGCGGCGAGGCCAGGGAGGTGAGGTGCTTCAGCGCCGCGTCGTCCAGTCCGTCGGTGCTGCCCCAGCGCCGCCACCGCGCGGGCTCCGGGACGGGCAGGGGGCGCACCGGCCCGTCCGCCCCGGCCAGCGCGATCACCTCGTCGCGCAGTCCGGCGTCCGCGACGACGGCCAGGGCGGGCATGCCGTCGGCGGCCGGACCGGTGTCCACGGCGACGATCCGGGCGATGTGCCGGGCGCGGCGGTCCGCGGCGCCGAGCAGCGGGTACATGCCGTAGTCGTGGCCGACCAGGACGATCTCCGGCGCGGGGCCGTCGCCCGCCGAGGCCACCACGTCGTCGATCACCGCGAGCACGTCCGCGATGTGCCGTTCCAGGTCGACCGGGTCGTCGTTCCCGTCCGCCCCGGGGCCGAGCCCGGTCAGGGCCACCGGGTGCACCCCGGCGCCCGCCGCGACCAGCCGGGCGGCGGTCCCCTCCCATACCCGCGCTCCGGTGAACATGCCCGCTACCAGGATGAATTCCGTCATGGTCGGCTCCTCGGCGATCCGTCGGCGGCGGCCCGGACCCGTGGTCCGGCCGCCCTCGCCGGTACGGTAGAAGCTCCCCCGGAGGGAGGTTCAAGTGGTCATGTCGCAGGACGGACTGTGCAGTATCGGCGAGCTGGCGGAGCGTGCCGGGCTCACCGTGAAGACCGTCCGGTTCTACTCGGACCGCGGGCTGCTGCCGGAGGCCGCGCGCAGTGCGGGCGGGCACCGGCGCTACGGCCCCGAGGCGCTGGGCCGGCTGCGATTGCTGCGTTCGCTGCGTGCGCTGGGTCTGCCGGTGCGCGAGGTGCACCGGGTGCTGGACGAGGAGGACGCCGGGGAGCGGTTGCTGGAGGACGCCGTCGCCGGGCAGCTGAGCGAACTGGGTTCGCAGCTCACGGCGTTGCGCTGGCGGGAGGCGGGGCTGCGGCTGGTGCTGGAGTGCCCGCCCGGGGAGCGGGCCGACCGGCTGCGCCTGATCGGTGCGGTGGCCTCGCCGCCCAGCACGGCCGCGCTGGCGCGCTTCTGGCGTGGCTGGCTGCCGGCGAGGATGCCGGCCGCGGCGACGGCGGCGTTCCTGGACGCGGCGGTGCCCGACCCTCCCGACGACCCCGCCCCCTCCCAGGTCCTGGCCTTCGCCCGGCTGTACGCCCTGGTGACGCGGCCGTGCACGGGCGGGGAGGTGTGCCAGCCGCAGGCGCACACGGCCGCCGGGCCGCGCGGACCCGCCGTGCTGTACGCCGGTCTCGCCCAGGCGTACGAGCTGGCCGGCGGCCCGCTGCGGCGGGGCGCCGCACCGTACGCGGGCGAGGAGCTGGACTGCTTCGTGGATGCGTACGCGAGCGCGTACGGCGGCCGGGACACCCCGGGCTTCCGCCGGGTGCTGCTGTCGCAGCTGGCCGGGGATCCGCGGATCGACCGGTACTGGGAGCTGGTGACGGAGGTGATCAGCCCGCCGGACGGCCCGCCCGAGCCGACGCCCGGGTCCGCGCACGACTGGCTGTTCGCGGCGCTGGGCGCGCAGACGGCGGCGGGCTGAACGGCCGGCCGTCCCGGCAGAGGGGGAACCGTCGCCCCGGCGGGACCGGACGGCCGTCCCGGCAGGGCCGGTTCAGCGCATCTCGGCCGTGATCGCCCAGCGTTCGTGGTCCCGCCAGGCGCCGTCGACGAACAGGAAGTCGGGGGAGAACCCCTCCAGCCGGAAGCCCGCCCTGCGGACCAGGGCGATGGAGTGTGTGTTGGCCGGCTGGATGTTGGCTTCGAGCCGGTGCAGGCCGAGCGGGCCGAAGGCGTGCCCGAGGACGAGACCGAGGGCTTCGCTCATCAGCCCGCGCCCGGCCGCGTGGGCGAAGCCCCCGTAGCCCAGGGCCCCGCAGCGGAATCCGCCGGCGACGATGTTGTTGATGTTGATGAACCCGGCGATGGGGCCGTCGGCCGGTCCGCCGGGCTCGCCGCGCCGCTCGCAGACGAGGAAACCGGCCTTCGTGGGGTCCTCGATGAGCGGGCGCGCGTACGCGGCGTAGGCCTCGGGGCCGTCGGGCGGGAACAGCCAGGGCCGGTGCGTGTCCCGGCTGTCGCGGACCCGGGCGGTGAACTCCTCGGCGTCGGCGTACGTGAAGGGGCGGATGCCCGTGCGCGGGCCCTCGGCGAGATAGCTGGTGTCGGACATCGGCACAGCCTAGGCGTGCCGTGCAGGATCACGGCCCGGCGACCCGGGCCGTGATCCTGCACGGCGCCCCCGGCCCTACCGGGACCGCCTGCGGAAGAAGTAGGCGCCGCAGGCCGCCCCGGCGACGAACATCACGATCAGCCACACGTACAGCGGCATGGTCACCAGTGGGATGATCAGCCGGACCTCGACGTCCTTGGTGTTCTCGGCGATGAACACGACCGACAGGACCGCGATGACGAGGACCAGGATGCGGGCCGGTGTGAACGCGCCCGAACCGCCCTTGCCACCGCTCGACACATCTTTCGGGCTCATGGAGCGGCCCCTTCCCTGCTCCGGGGCACATTGCGCCCGGAGCACCAGGATGGCTCCGCCGCCGCCCCGGCGGGCCGCTCTGTACCGCCGTTCGGGTGAACGGCGGTACGGGGGCGGTGCCCGTCCGCTCAGCGCAGCGCGGGTGTCTCGACGGTGAGCGTGGGCGGTGTGCCGTCCCCGGGGGCGTCCAGGACGGCGGGCACCCCGAGCGGGACGGTCAGTCCGGTGGGGCCGTGCCCGAAGCCCAGTTCCTCGACGACGGGGACGCCGAGCGGGCCGAGCCGGTCGGCGAGGACCGCGCGCACCTGCTCGTACGGTTCGCAGCCGGCCCAGGAGCCGCAGGCGACCCCGGCGATCCCGTCGAGCGCCCCGGCCCGCAGGAGCTGGGTGAGGATCCGGTCGAGGCTGTAGGGGTCCTCGTTCGTGTCCTCGATGAGGAGCAGTCCGCCCCGGGCCGAGGTCCGGGCGTGCGGGGTGGCCAGATCGGCGGCGAGCAGGCTGACGCAGCCGCCGTAGGTGATGCCCCGGGCCCGCCCGGGGACCAGGGTCCGCGCGGTGGGAAGCCCCAGCACGGACACGGTCTCGGGTGCGAACAGGGTGGCCCGCAGGGACTCCTGGGTCGCCGGGTCCTTGAGGAAGGTCTCCGTGCCCGTCATCGGGCCGTGCAGGGTGGCGAGTCCGGTCCGCAGCGCGAACGCCTCGTGCAGGACGGTGATGTCGCTGTAGCCGACGAACACCTTGGGCCCGGCGGCCCGCATCGCCGCCCAGTCCACCAGGTCGGCCATGCGGTGGGCCCCGTAGCCGCCGCGTGCGCAGATCACCGCCTCGACGGAGGGATCGCACCAGGCGTCCTGGAGGTCCCGGGCCCGCGCGGCGTCCGTCCCCGCGAGGTAGTCCAGCTCCGGGTGGGTGTCGAGGACGTGGGGCATCACGAGGGGGTCGAGGCCCCAGCCGCGCAGGAGGTCGAGTCCGGGCTCCAGGCGGTCCGCCGGGACCGGTCCGCTCGGGGAGACGATCGCGACCCGGGAGCCGGCGCGCAGCCGGGCGGGCCGGGTCAGGGGGACGAGTCCGGTGCTCACTTGCGCAGCTCCAGGCGCGGCACGTCGTCGCGGTCGATGCCGAACGTCTGGAGGTACAGGGAGAGTTCGGACTCCAGGGCATTGATCATGGTCTCGGCGCGACGGAACCCGTGCCCCTCGCCGGGGTAGGTGAGGTAGGCGTGCGGGATGCCCCGACCCTCGACCGCCGCCAGGAAGCGTTCGCACTGGACGGGCGGGCAGATGGGGTCGTCCTCCCCCTGGAGCAGCAGGAAGGGGGTGGCGAGCCGGTCGGTGCGGGTGATCGGGGAGCGTTCGCGGTAGCGGTCGGGGACCTCGGCGAGCGGGCCGACCAGGGACTCCAGGTACTGGGACTCGAAGTCGTGGGTCTCGTCGGTGCCCCAGCCGGTGAGGTCGAGGATGGGGTAGATGATCGTGCCGCAGGCGTAGACGTCGGTGCCGGTGAGGGAGGCGGCGGTGGTCCAGCCCCCGGCGCTGCCGCCCCGGACGGCGAGGCGGGCCGGGTCGGCGGTGCCCTCGTCGGCGAGCGCCCGTGCCACGGCGGCGCAGTCCTCCACGTCGACGACGCCCCACTGTTCGCGCAGCCGGTTGCGGTAAGCGCGGCCGTAGCCCGTGGAGCCACCGTAGTTGACCTCGGCGACGCCGATGCCGCGCGAGGTGAAGTAGGCGATCTCCAGATCGAGGACGAGGGCGGCGTGCCCGGTGGGACCGCCGTGCGCCCAGATGACGTAGGGCGGCAACTCGCCCTCCGGGCCGCTGCGTTCGGGGTGGTGCGGTGCGTAGACCTGGGCGTGGATCTCCCGGCCGCCGGGGCCGGTGAAGGTGCGCACGACGGGCCGGGGGTAGTACGCGGGGTCGACCGCGTCCTCGTGGGGGGCGCCGATGACACGGGTGTGCCCGGTGGCGGTGTCGAGTTCGACGATCTCGTACGCGCGGTGCGGGCTCGCGGCGACGCCGACGACCCGGCTGCCCCGGACCGCGAGGGTCTCGGCCCATTCGGTCCACGGTCCGGCGATGTCGGCGAGCCGGCCGCTCTCGGGGTCGAGGACGCCGAGCGTGGTGGAGCCCTTGCCGTGGACGGTGGCGATCAGCCCGTTGTCCAGCGGCTGGAACCAGGTGAGCCCGACCTTCCAGAGCGGGCCGGCGAACTCCTCCTCGCGGGCGCAGAGTCCGACCGCCTCGCCCCCGCCGTCGACGTCGAGGCGGTACAGGTTCCACCAGCCGTCGCGGTCGCTCGCGAACAGCAGCCGCCCGGCGGCGTCCCAGCGGATCTGCGGGACGGACTCCTCCGGGCCGCCCACGAGGGGGCGGGCGTCGTGGAAGGTGCCGTCCTCCCCGATGCCGGCGAGGATCACCTCGGTGCCGTCCCACGGCATCCGGGGGTGGTCCCAGGCGATCCAGGCGGCGCGCCGCCCGTCCGGCGAGACCTCGGGTCCGGTGACGAACCGGTGCTGTCCGTCGGAGAGTTCGCGTACGGCGGTGCGGTCGTCGGCCGCCGTGCCGTCGAGCGGGACGGCGGCGATCACCCGGCGCAGTTCGGTGGGGCCCTCGCCGGTGAACTCCTCCAGGACGCACCAGACCTCCCCGGCCGCGCCGCGCTCCGGCTGCGGGCGGGGGTCGGCCCAGCGCAGTCCGCCGCCGGTGGCGGAGACGGGGGTGAGCGGCCGGGGGGCGGCCCCGCTGTCGGGTTCGTAGGCGTAGAGCCGCTGGTCGTCGAAGTGGACGAAGACGATCAGCGGGCCGCCCTCGTCGCGTTCGATGCCGGCCCAGGGCCGGCCGCCGTACTCGATGACGCGGCTGCGCGCGTTCCACGGGGCGGGCAGTTCCGTGGTGGTGCCGTCCGCCCGGCGGCGGACCAGGGCGCGGCGGCCGGACTCGGCGGGGCGCGGTTCGGTCCACCACAGTTCCTCGCCGACCGCCCCGACGTATTCGGGGCGGCCGTCGTGGGAGGCGGCCAGCGCGGCGTCGATGGGTGAGGGCCAGGTTCCGTGGGCCCCGGTGGATACCATGATCAATTCCCCCGAACGGTTCAGGCGGTGCGCAGATAGTGGTCCAGGACCCGGACGCCGAAGTGCAGCGCGTCCACGGGGACGCGTTCGTCGACGCCGTGGAAGAGGGCCTGGTAGTCGAAGCCGAAGGGCAGTTTCAGCGGGGAGAAGCCGTAGCCGGTGATGCCGAGCCGGGAGAACTGCTTGGCGTCCGTGCCGCCGGACATGGAGTACGGCACGGTGTGCCCGTCCGGGTCGAAGCGTTCGACGGCGGCCCGCAGTTTGGCGAAGGTCGGCGAGTCGACGGGGGCCGTGAGGGGCACCTCGCGGTGGTGGAACTCCCAGTCGACCGAGGGTCCGGTGAGCCGGTCGAGGGTGGCGTGGAACTCCTCCTCGCCGCCGGGGACCATCCGGCCGTCGATGTACGCGGTGGCGTGCCCCGGGATCACGTTGACCTTGTAACCGGCCTCCAGCATCGTGGGGTTGGAGCTGTTGCGGACGGTCGGGGCGACCAGGTCGGCGGCCGGGCCGAGCTTGCCGAGGAGTTCGTCCACGTCGAAGCCGGGGGCGTCGAGGTCGGGGTGGATGCCGTGCAGGGCGGCGATCTCGGTGAGGGCGGCGCGGACCGTCGGGGTGAGGCGGACCGGCCAGTCGTACTCGCCGATCCGGGCGACGGCGGCGGCCAGGGCGCTGACGGCGTTGGCGTGGTTGACCTTGGAGCCGTGCCCGGCCTTGCCGTGGGCGGTGAGCTTGAGCCATCCGGTGCCGCGTTCGCCGGCCGCGATCGGGTAGAGCGGCATATCGGGTCCGGCGTGGAAGGTGAACGCCCCGGACTCGCTGATGCCTTCGGTGCATCCGTCGAAGAGCGCGGCGTGCCGCTCGGCGAGGAACTCGGAGCCGTCCTCGGCGCTGGCCTCCTCGTCGGCGGTGTACGCGATGACGATGTCGCGCCGGGGGCGGATGCCGGACCGGGCCCAGAAGCGGGCGACGGCGAGGACCATCGCGTCCATGTTCTTCATGTCGATGGCGCCCCGGCCCCAGACGACGCCGTCGCGGACCTCGCCGGAGAACGGGTCGACGCTCCAGTCGGCGGCCTCGGCGGGCACCACGTCCAGGTGTCCGTGGACGAGCAGGGCGTCGGCGGAGGGATCGGTGCCGGGGATCCGGGCGACGACGTTGGTGCGTCCGGGGGTGCGTTCCAGCATCGCCGGTTCGAGCCCGGCACCGGCCAGCCGCTCGGCGACGTACTCGGCGGCCGGGCGTTCGCGGCAGTCGCCGCCGCCCCGGTTGGTCGTGTCGATGCGGATCAGTTCGGAGGTGAACGTCACCACCTCGTCGAGCGCGGTGCCGTCGATACCGACGCCGTCGCCGCCGTCGTGCCGGATGCTCGCCTCAGCCATACTGCTCCTCCACGGCGGACGACACGAGGGTCGTGACCGCCTTGAACGTGCGGATTCCTTCGTACATCGTCGCGCTGGTGTACGAGACACGCCTCTCACCGCCGACCGCGACGCCGGGGACGACGGTCGCGGCGGCGGCCAGGTGCTCGGCGTCGAACTCCAGCTCCACGGTGAACGGACCGCCCTCCACCGGGGTGTACCGCCCGGCCAGGGGCACGGCCCGCGCGGCGGCCTCGCGGATGTCGGCGGCGGTGCGCGCCGGGGTGCGGCAGACCGCCGCGTAGCGCGACACATAGTCCTTGACGGCGACCTTGCGGGCGTCCGGGGCGTACCCCTCGGCGTCCACGCAGGTGAGGTCGTCCCCGGTGACGAGGACGACGGGTACGCCGTACTCGGCGGCCACATGGGCGTTGAGCAGCCCCTCGCTGGCCCGGACGCCGTTCAGCCAGACCCCGGTGATGGAGTTGGCGAGATAGGTGTGGGCGAGGACGCCCTCCGTACCGGCACCGGTGTGGTAGCCGACGAAGGCGACCGCGTCCACGTCGCCGTGCTGGATGCCCTCGACCATGCTGAGCGACTTGTGCTTGCCGGTGAGCATCTGGACGCGGTCGTCCAGCTTCTCCAGGAGCAGGTTGCGCATGGTCCAGTGCGCCTCGTTGATCAGCACCTCGTCGGCTCCCCCGTCGAAGAAGCCGAGGGCGGCGGCGTTGACGTCGGAGGTGAACAGGGAGCGGCACCGCTCCCACTGCGGGGTGCCGGGCAGCACATCGGCCGGCCAGGTCACACCGGTGGCGCCTTCCATGTCGGCGCTGACGAGGATCTTCATGCGGCCACACGGTACGCGTCACCGAACGCGCAGGCCAGAGGTGGTGTGCCCGCCACAGGTCCATGCCTCTGACGGGGGATGCGGGCGGGGCCGCATCCCCCGGAACGGCATCGCCCTCAGCGGCGCCGGGCGCCCTTGAGGAGCCTGTCGATCGCGGTGAGCTCCTTGGCGTCGAACTCCAGGTTGCGCACGGCCTCGACGCTGTTCTCCAGCTGGGCGACGCTGCTCGCGCCGACGACGGCGGAGGTGACCCGGCCGCCGCGCAGCACCCAGGCGAGGGCCATCTGGGCGAGCGACTGCCCCCGGGCGGCGGCCAGCCGGTCCAGTTCCCGGAGCCGTTCGACCAGGTCCGGGGTGACCGCCTCGGCCGACAGGAAGGGGCTGCTGCCGGCGGCGCGGGAGCCCTCGGGGATGCCGCGCAGATAGCGGTCGGAGAGGATGCCCTGCTCCAGCGGCGAGTAGGCGATGGAGCCGACGCCCAGTTCGTCGAGGGCGGTGAGCAGCCCGTCCTCGGGCCGGCGGTCGAGCATCGAGTAGCGGGGCTGGTGGATGAGGAGCGGGGTGCCCAGCTCGTTGAGGATGCGGGCGGCCTCGCGGGTCTGCTCGGCGGAGTAGTTGGAGATGCCGACGTACAGCGCCTTGCCCCGGCGCACCGCCGCGTCCAGGGCTCCCATGGTCTCTTCGAGCGGGGTCTCGGGGTCGGGCCGGTGCGAGTAGAAGATGTCGACGTAGTCGAGGCCGAGCCGCTCCAAGCTCCGGTCCAGCGAGGCGAGCAGGTTCTTGCGCGATCCCCACTCCCCGTACGGGCCGTCCCACATCAGATAGCCGGCCTTGGTGGAGACGACGATCTCGTCCCGGTGGCGGGCGAAGTCCGTGGCCAGGGCCCGGCCCATCGTGGTCTCGGCGGAGCCGGGCGGCGGGCCGTAGTTGTTCGCGAGGTCGAAGTGGGTGATGCCGAGGTCGAACGCGCGGCGCAGGATCCGGCCCTGGGACTCCGGTGTCCGGTCGCCGCCGAAGTTGTGCCACAGGCCGAGCGAGAGGGCGGGCAGCTTCAGACCGCTGCGCCCGGTGCGCCGGTAGGGCATGTCCTGGTAGCGGCCGGCGGACGGGATGTACATGCGGGGCTCCACAGCGAAGGGGTACGGGGTCGCGGGGCGCGTTGCGGCGTCGGCCCGGACGGGGATGCGGGATCCAGGCTCGCGCACATCGATCCAGCGGTCCAACAGGAGATTCCGCTGGGATTCAGCGCCTATATTTCTCAATCATGGAGTTGCGCCAGCTGGAGCATTTCGTCGCGGTCGCCCGCGAGCAGCATTTCACCCGGGCCGCCGAGCGCGTCGCCGTCTCGCAGTCCGGGCTCTCGGCCTCGGTCCGGGCGCTGGAACAGGAGCTGCGCACCCCGCTGTTCAGCCGGACCACCCGCCGGGTGCGGCTGACCGAGGCGGGGCGCGCCCTGCTGGTGGAGGCGGAGCGCACGCTGGCGGGCGCACGGGCGGCCCGGGACGCGGTCGACGCGGTCCGGGGGCTGCTGCGCGGCACCCTGTCGGTGGGCGTGGAGCAGTGCGTGGCGGGGGTGCGGCTGCCCCGGCTGCTCGCGGCGTTCCACCGCGCCCATCCGCAGATGGAGATCCGGCTCCGCCAGGAGGGGACGACGCATCTGGTCGAGGGGGTGGCGGGCGGGCGGCTGGACATCGCCTTCGCCTCCGGGGTCGCCCGGGGCGAGTGGCGGGGCGAGCTGGTGCCGCTCGCCACGGAGCCGCTGGTGCTGCTCTGCGCGCCGGACCACCGGCTGGCGTCGGCGGAGCGTGCCGGATGGGGCGGCCTGCCGGAGGAGGGGTTCATCGACTTCCATCCGGACTTCGGGCCGAGGCGCGCGGCCGACGCGGCGTTCGCCGCCGCCGGGGTGCGGCGCACGGTGGCCCTGGAGGTCAGTGATGTGCACAGTCTGCTGGAGCTGGTCCACGAGGGGCTCGGGATCGCGGTGGTCCCGCACCACTTCGCCCGCAAGCCGGAGGCCCGGGGGCTGGCGGCGGTCGCGCTGGACGGGGCGGACCGGCCGTCGTACGAGAGCGTGATGGTGCTTCCGGAGGCGCAGGCGATGAGTCCGGGGGCGCGGGCGCTGATGGCGCTGGTCCGGGAGGACACCGGCCGCTGAGGCGTGGGGCCGGGGCGGCGCTTCCGGACCGGAGCCGCCGTGGAGGGCTCCGGTCCGGACAGGTCTCAGTCCTCGTGGCCGAGCTGGAGGTCGCGTTCGGTGCGTCCGCCGCCGGCGACCTGGAGGACGGTGGCGACCGGCGGGTAGCCGGCGGCGATCACGGTGTACTCGCCGGTGGACAGGTCGACGAAGCGGAACGCCCCGTCGGGGCCGGTGGTCTGGGTGTCGACGACATTGCCGGCGGCGTCCAGGAGGGTCACCCGGGCGTCCTCGACGGGGCGTCCGCCGGTCGCCCGGACGATGCCGCGCAGCACGGCGCCGCCCGCGAGTTCGATGTCCTGCCGGGTCTCCCTGGCCGCCTGGACGCTGACGGGCAGCGCGGCGGGGCGGAAGGCGGGCGCGGAGGCGGCGAGGGTGTACTCCCCCGCGACCAGTTCGCCGATCACATAGCCGCCCTCGCGTCCGCTGCGGGTGGAGGCGACGACCTCGCCGCGGACGTCGGTGAGGGTGACGGAGGCGTCGCGCACGGGGACGCCGTCCGCCGTCAGCACGGTCCCGGCCAGGCGTCCGGCGCCGCCGAGCACCACGTCGAGGTCGACGGGGCGTTCGCCGACGGTGACGCTGACGGCCTGCGGCTGGTGCCCGCCGGCCGCGGCGATGAGGACGTACGATCCGGCGCCGGGCGCGCTGAGCGCGTACCGCCCGTCGTCGCCGCTGGCGCCCCGGCCGACCTGCCGGCCCTGGACGTCGATCAGGGTGAGGGCGGCGCGGGGCACCTTCGTGCCGTCGGGGTGCTGGACGGCTCCGCAGACCGGGACGCCGCCGGGGTGGACGGGGACCGGGGCGGGGGTGGACCGGTCGGTGCGGGCGGAGGGGATCGTCGCGGGCTCGGCTTCGGTTTCGGGGCTGTGGTGGGACACCAGGGGTTTCTCCTTGAGGAAGAAGGCGAGGACCAGGCCGAGCACGAGCACCGGCACGAGGTAGAGGAAGATCCGGGGCATGGCGTCGGCGTAGGCCCGGATGTAGGCGTCGCGCAGCGCGGGGTCCATCGCGTGGACCAGTTGCGGCGTGATCGATTCGGGGTCGGGCAGATCGCTGCCGGTGGGCAGCCGTACGGCGAGCGCGTCGGCCAGCCGGCCGGCGAAGAGGGTGCCGAACACGGCGGCGCCGACGCTGCCGCCGATCTGCCGGAAGTAGTTGTTGGCGCTGGTCGCGGTGCCGAGGTCGGCGGGGCGTACGGAGTTCTGCACGGCGAGGACGAGGACCGGCATGATCAGCCCGATGCCGAGGCCCAGGACGGCCTGGGCGATGCTGTATTCGAGGCGCGGGGTGTCCGTCTCCAGCCGGGAGAGCAGCCACATGCCGAGGGCGGAGACCGCGCTGCCGGCGATCGGGTAGATCCGGTAGCGCCCGGTGCGGGAGATGAGCTGGCCGGAGACGACGGAGGCGCCGACGATGCCGCCCATCATCGGGAGCATCAGCAGCCCGGACTCGGTGGCGGTGGCCCCGTCGACCATCTGGAGGAAGGTCGGCAGATACGAGGCGGCGCCGAACAGCGCGACGCCGACCACCGCGCCGACCAGGGCGGTGACGTTGAAGATCGAGTCGCGGAACAGCCGCAGCGGGATGATGGGTTCGGGCGCGCGGTGCTCGACGGCGACGAACAGCAGAGTCGTTCCGGCAGCTCCGGCGGCCAGGCCCAGGATGGTGGCGGAGCCCCAGGCGTACTCGGTCCCGCCCCAGCTGGTCAGCAGGACCAGACAGGTGGAGGCGGCGGCCAGCAGGATCGCGCCGAGGATGTCGAGGCGGGGCCGGACGGCCGGCTTCGGGAGTTTCAGCACGACGGTGATGACGGCCAGGGTGACCAGCCCGAACGGCACGTTGATGTAGAAGCACCAGCGCCAGGAGGCGTGATCGGTGAAGAAGCCGCCGAGCAGCGGGCCGGCCACGGAGGCGAGGCCGAAGGCGGCCCCGATCAGGCCCATGAACCGGCCGCGTTCGCGGGGCGGCACGACGTCGGCGATGATCGCCTGCACGCCGATCATCAGCCCGCCGCCGCCGACGCCCTGGAGGGCGCGGAAGGCGATGAGTTCGTCCATGGTGCGCGACCAGCCGGCCAGCGCGGAGCCGATGACGAAGGTGACGATCGCGAACTGGAAGACGCCCTTGCGTCCGAAGAGGTCGCCGAGCTTGCCGTAGACCGGCAGTCCGATGGTCGAGGCGAGGAGATAGGCGGTGACCGCCCAGGACATCTTCTCCAGGCCGTGCAGTTCGCCGACGATCTTCGGGAGCGCGGTCGCGACGATCATCTGGTCGAGCGCGGCGAGCAGGAGCGTGAGCATCAGCCCGACGAAGACGAGCCGGATCCGGCGGGGATCGGTCACCGCCCCGGCGGGCGCGGCCCGGACGGCCGGTTCGCGGGTGGTGCCGGGAGGCGGTGGCGCGGCCGCCCCGGGCGGTCCTCCGGTGCCGTCCGTCCCGTCCGGCTCGTCCTTCACCAGAGTGATGCCACCCACCACGTGCCGCTCCCCTCGTCGCGCTGCCGCACATTTCTCGCATTGCATGACAAGCGAGGGCAAACGCGACGAGGGGGCGCCGACGGCGCACTCCGGGGCTTAATCCCCGGTCGGAGCCACTACGGCGCACCACCGGCCGTCCGGAAAGACCACCCGAACCGGTGAGGCCGCGGAGCGGGTCCGGGGACTACTTCTCGACCTCGGCGGCGAGATTGGCGAGGAGTTCGTCGTAGATGCGCCCAAGTCCCTTGGGGGCGAAGGTCTTCTCGAAGAATCCGCCGATGCCGCCGGCCCCGTTCCAGACGGTGGAGACGACGGCCTTGGAGCGGCCCTCACCGGCCGGGGTGACGGTCCAGGTGGTGACCATCGAGGAGTTGCGGTCCTTCTCGACGAGCTGCCCGTCGCTCGGCTCGCTGACCTCCAGCAGGCAGTCGCGCACCCGCTTGCTGGTGGCCTGGAGCTTCCAGTGCACCAGGGTGCCCTCGCCGTCTCCGCCCTCGCGCACCTCGTACTCGCTGAAGTGGCCGGGCAGCACCTTGCCGCGCACGTCCTTGTAGTCGGCCAGCGCGTCGAACACCGCCTCCGCGTCCGCCGCGATGATCCGCTCCGTCGTGGCCTCGACCTGCGCCATGCCTGCTCCTCCAGCACTCGGTTGTTCCGGGTGCTGCTGAGCCAACCACCTCGGCCGCCGGGCTCAAAATCCGGTCCGGGACGAAGGGGAGAAAACGATCAAGGGAACAAGTGTTCTATTCTCGGGTCAGTGCTACCGAGGAGGCGTCCATGCGCTGGGACCATCTGGCCGAGAACAACGACGGCGAGCCCGCGACCGGTGCGGGTGCGCTCTTCGCCGCCGACGCGGTGACCACCAGGACCTTCGACACCCCGGAGTTCAGGGGGATCACCTTCCACGAGGTCCGGGCCCGTTCGATCGTGAACCGGGTGCCCGGGGCCTCGCGGATGCCGTTCGAATGGACGGTGAACCCGTACCGGGGCTGCTCGCACGCCTGCGTCTACTGCTTCGCCCGCAAGACCCACAGCTATCTCGACCTCGACACCGGGCTCGGCTTCGACTCGCAGATCGTCGTCAAGGTCAACGCGCCCGAACTGGTCCGCCGCGAGATCGCCTCGCCGCGCTGGCACGGGGCGCACGTCGCGATGGGCACCAATGTCGACTGCTACCAGCGGGCGGAGGGCCGCTACCGGCTGATGCCCGGCATCCTGGCCGCCCTGCGCGACCACGCCAACCCGTTCTCGATCCTCACCAAGGGCACGCTGATCCTGCGCGACCTGGAGCTGCTGCGGCAGGCCGCCGAGGTCACCGAGGTCGGGGTCTCGGTCTCGGTGGGCTTCACCGACCCGGAGCTGTGGCGCACGGTGGAGCCCGGCACCCCCGCCCCCGAGCGCCGCCTCGACGTCGTCCGGACGCTCGGCGAGCACGGCATCGGCTGCGGGGTGCTGATGGCCCCGGTGATCCCCTACCTCGGCGACCGCCCGGAGCAGCTGCGCGAGACCGTCCGCGCGATCGCCGCCGCCGGGGCCACCTCGGTCACCCCGCTCGTCCTGCATCTGCGGCCGGGCGCCCGGGAGTGGTTCATGGAGTGGCTGGGCCGGCACCACCCGGGGCTGGTGGGACGGTACGAACGGCTGTACGCGGACGGGGCGTACGCCCCCACCTGGTACCAGCGCCGCATCACCCGGCTCGTCCATGAACTCGCCGCCGAGTACGGCATCGGCCCCTCCCACCGGGGCACGCCCCGGGCGCTCCCCCGGCGCGGGGCCCCGGGTTCCGGGCCGGCCGGCGCTCCGGGCCCGACCCAGCTCACGCTCCTCTGACCGGAGCCGCCGTCCCGGCGCATGTACCGGCGCATGCGCGGGCAAACGGGTCATCTCTCACCGGAACAGGTCCTTCCGACCCCGAATGCGGGGAGCATGCGGCCGGGGCTGCGTCGCGCGCAGCCGTGCTCCCCGTCACGGAAGGCCCTTATGACGAACCGTTCAGGAACCCGCCCAGGAATGCTCCTCGCCGTCGGGGCGACGGTCGCCGGTCTGGTGACCGCCGCCCCGGCCACGGCGAGCGCCGGCTCCGGCGACCGCGCCGCGCTCAAGTGGACCGACTGCGGCACCGCGTCCACCCCGACGCTCCAGTGCGCCACGGTGCGCTCCCCGCTCGACCACGACGATCCCACGGGCCGCACGGTCACCCTCGCGCTGACCCGGGTGCCGCACACCGCGAAGACCTTCCAGGGCCCGCTGCTGGTCAATCCGGGCGGGCCGGGCGGCAGCGGTCTGTCGATGGCGGGCTTCGTCGCCTCCGCGCTGCCCGAGGCGGTGGCCGCGCAGTACGACGTGATCGGCTTCGACCCGCGGGGCGTCGGCCGGAGCCGGCCCGCCCTGGACTGCGTGCCCCGGTACTTCGACCCGGTGCGCCCCGACCCGGTGCCGCACTCCCTCCTGGACGAGCGGGTCAACCGCAACCGCGCCCGCGACTTCGCCGCCACCTGCGGGAAGAAGTACCCGGACCTGCTCCCGTACATGGACACCGTGAGCGCGGCCAAGGACCTCGATGTGATCCGGCGCGCGACCGGCGCCCGGCAGCTGAACTACTTCGGCTACTCCTACGGCACCTATCTCGGCGCGGTCTACGCCAAGCTGTTCCCGGAGCGGGTGCGGCGGCTGGTCCTCGACTCCAACGTGGACCCGGACGGGGTCTGGTACGACGACAACCTGGAGCAGGACTACGCGTTCGACGCCCGGCACAAGGCGTTCGCCGCCTGGGTCGCGACGCACGACGACGCCTACGGGCTCGGCACCGACCCGGCCGGGGTCGAGCGGGCCTGGTACCGGATGCGGGACGCGGTCGCGAAGCACCCGGCGGGCGGGAAGGTCGGACCGGGCGAGCTGGACGACACCTTCCTGCCCGGCGGCTACTACAACGGCTACTGGCCCACGCTGGCCACCGCGTTCGCCGCCTATGTGCACGACAAGGACGAGAAGGCCCTGGTCAAGGCGTTCGAGCGGTTCGGCGCGGTCGACGCCGAGGGCGACAACGGATACGCGGTCTACACGGCCGTGCAGTGCCGGGACGCCCGGTGGCCGCGCGACTGGAACGTCTGGCGCAACGACACCGTCCGGATCCACGCCAAGGCACCGTTCATGGCCTGGGGCAACACCTGGTACAACGCCCCGTGCGCCGACTGGCCGGTGGAGCCGCTGAACCCGGTCCGGGTCTCCAACCGCTCGCTGCCCCCGGCCCTCCTCTTCCAGGCGACGGACGACGCGGCCACCCCGTACGAGGGCGGTGTCACCCTGCACCGCAAGCTCAAGGGCTCCAGCCTCGTCGTCGAACAGGGCGGCGGCAACCACGGCATCACGCTCAGCGGCAACGACTGCCTGGACCGCTATCTGACGGACTACCTGGCCACGGGCACGGTGCCCCGGGGCAGGGCCGGCGACGCCGACGCGGTCTGCGCGAAGACGCCCGACCCGAAGCCCGCGAGCGCCAAGTCGGCGCGGCCCGCGGCACGTTCGGAGGAGAGCGGACGGGGGAGCGTCCTGCACGGACTGCTCGGCTTCCGGCGCTGAGACGGCACGGGACCTTCCGGTGAAGGGGGGCGGGGCGACCCGCCCCCCTTCACCGTGCCGGGAGCCGGCCGAGCGCGGCCGTGGCGGCGGAGCCCAGCCGCGGATGGGGCAGGGCCGCCTCCAGGACCGGGCGGGCCCGGACGTCGCCCAGCTCGCCCAGGCCCTCGACGCAGGCCAGGGCCACCCGCCAGTGGGGCTCGTCGGGGGCCAGCAGCCGGGAGAGCGTGGCCATCAGGGCGGGGGCGGACTCGGGGGCGCGCAGCGCGGTGAGCAGGCGGACCGGGTGCAGGGCGTAGGCGGTGCGCAGGGAGTTGGTGGCGAGCGCGGCGGCCGCGCGGGGGGTGCGGGGGTCGCCGAGGCGGGCCAGGGCGTGGGCGGCGGCGACGCAGCGTTCCGGATCGCGGTGGTTGAGCAGCAGCACCAGGGTCTCGAAGGCGCGGCGGTCGCCGCCGCAGCCCAGCCGGAACGCCGCGATCTCGCGGGCCCAGAGCGGGCGTTCGCGCTCGACGAGGACCAGGGCCAGCTCCTCGTCGTCCTCGGTGGCCAGCAGCCGGTGGTAGGCCGCCGACTCCCCCGCCTCGTCCGCCAGTCGGTGCGCCAGTGAGCGGAACTCCTCATCCATGACGCTCAGCGTATCGCCGGGCACGCAGGGTGCCGACGGGGGCGGCGTCTGTGAGGGGGGCCACAGAAGAGAGGGGCTGGCGCGCTCATTACCCGTCGGTTAATCTCATGTGAGCGGGACACACTCCCCGCTTGCTCCGGTGGCCTGGTGACGCAGCCGTCCGGAGTGTTGGTCGGTTCGGCAGTTTTGCGAGACGTGACTCCGGGACAGGGTCCGTCGCCCTCGCGGGTCGTGTGCGCCGTGTGCGTACGGGCCCGAGCACCACGACAGGTATTTCCCGCGCGCCGGTCGGGCTCCGCGCCCCCTCTCATCGGCCCCGCGTCCCCCAGTCGTCACTCATCCCTGGAGTCCCGTGATGGACACCCCCTTCAGCACCATTGCCGTCGTCGGCCTCGGCACGATGGGCACCGGCATCGCCGAGGTCCTGACCTGCGCCGGCCACGAGGTCATCGGCATCGACGTCAGCGAGGAGGCGGCCCGGCAGGCCGTCGCCTCCCTGGAGGCCGCCACCGCCCGTGCCGTGCGGCGCGAGCGGATCACCGAGCGGGAACGGCGCGACGCCCTCGCCCGGTTCCGCACCTTCTCCGATCTCCAGGCCGCCGCGGACGCGGAGCTGGTGATCGAGGTCGTGCCGGAGAACTACGAGCTCAAGCAGCAGGTCTTCCGGGAGCTGGACGCGGTCGTCGCCCCGGCCACGATCCTGGCCACCGGCACCAACGCCCTGTCCGTGACCCGGCTGGCGGCCGAGTCGCAGCACCCCGAGCGCGTCCTCGGGCTGCACTTCTTCAACCCGGCCCCGGCGATGAAGCTGGTCGAGGTGGTCTCCTCGGTGCTGACCGCGCCGCCCGCCGTCGAGGCCGTCACGGCGCTCGCCCGGCAGCTCGGCAAGGAGCCCGTCGCGGTCGGCGACCGTCCCGGCTTCGTCGCCGACGGGCTGCTCTTCGGCTACCTCAACCAGGCCGCCGCCATGTACGAGGCGAACTACGCCTCGCGCGAGGACATCGACGCCGCGATGAAGCTCGGCTGCGGTCTTCCGATGGGGCCGCTCGCCCTGCTGGACCTGATCGGCATCGACACGGCGCGCACGGTGCTGGAGGCGATGTACTCCTCCTCGCACGACCGGCTGCACGCCCCCGCCCCCGTCCTCGGCCAGCTCAGCGAGGCCGGACTGACCGGCCGCAAGGCGGGCCGCGGCTTCTACACCTACGCGGAGCCGGGCAGCCCGGACGTGGTGCCGGACGCGCTCACCCCGGCGCCGGACCGCGCGGCGGACGCCGGCCGCACGGTGCGCTCGGTGGGCGTCGCGGGCTCCGGGACGATGGCCTCGGGCATCGCGGAGGTCTTCGCCAAGGCCGGATACGACGTGGTGCTGGCCGCGCGCGGCCAGGAGAAGGCGGACACCGCCAAGGCCCGCATCGCGAAGTCCCTGGAGCGTTCGGTCGCCAAGGGCCGGCTGACGGCCGAGGCGCGGGACGAGACGCTGGCCCGTATCGTCCCGGCGGGCTCGCTGGACGCCTTCGCCGAGGTCGACCTGGCCGTGGAGGCGGTCGCCGAGGACCTGGCGGTCAAGCGGCAGCTCTTCGCCGCGCTGGACAAGGTGTGCCGGCCGGGCGCGGTGCTCGCCACCACCACCTCCTCGCTGCCCGTCGTCTCGATCGCCCGCGCCACCACGCGGCCCGAGGACGTCATCGGGATGCACTTCTTCAACCCGGCCCCGGCGATGAAGCTGGTCGAGGTCGTCCGCACGGTGCTCACCGCCGACGACGTCCACGCCACGGTCCGCGAGGTCTGCGCGAAGGTCCGCAAGCACCCGGTGGACTGCGGGGACCGGGCCGGGTTCATCGTGAACGCACTGCTCTTCCCGTATCTGAACAACGCCGTCAAGATGGTCGAGGAGCACTACGCCAGCCTCGACGACATCGACGCCGCGATGAAGCTGGGCGGCGGCTACCCGATGGGTCCCTTCGAACTGCTGGACGTCGTCGGTCTCGATGTCTCGCTCGCCATCGAGAAGGTGCTGCACGGCGAGTTCCGCGATCCGGGCCTGGCGCCCGCCCCGCTCCTGGAGCATCTGGTGGCCGCGGGCTGCCTCGGCCGCAAGACGGGCCGCGGCTTCCGCGAATATGCCCGGCGCTGACCCCGGGGCCGGCTGGGGCGGGCTGCTCGGACCCCCGGGCGGCCCGCCCCCGCAGGCGCGCTCCCCGGGACCGATGCAGTACGTTCACACCATGTCCCAGCCCGCCAGGTCCCCCCGTGTGTCCGCCGCGCCCGACGTCCCGGAGAGTGCCGCGGGCACCCGCGCCGCCGCCCAACGGCTCAAAATGCGCCGCGAACTGGCCGCCGCGGCCATGGAGCTCTTCGCCACGAAGGGGTACGAGGCGACCACCGTCGACGAGATCGCGGGCGCGGCGGGCGTCGCCCGGCGGACCTTCTTCCGGCACTTCCGCTCCAAGGAAGAGGCGATCTTCCCGGACCACGACGACACCCTCGTACGGGCCGAGGCCGTCCTCAACGCCGCACCCGCGCACGAGCATCCGCTCGACACGGTCTGCCGCGGCATCAAGGAAGTCATGCGGATGTACGCGGCGAAGCCGGCCGTCTCGGTGGCCCGCTACAAGCTGACCCGCGAGGTGCCCACCCTGCGCCAGGCCGAGATCGCCTCGGTGGCCCGCTACGAGCGGCTGTTCACCCGCTATCTCCTGGGCCATTTCGACGAGCGCGACCACCAGGCCGGCAACGACGATCCGCTGCTGGCCGAGGTCGCCGCCTCCGCCGTGGTCACCGCGCACAACCATGTGCTGCGCCGCTGGCTGCGCGCCGACGGCCGGGGCGATGTGGAGGCCCAGCTCGACCAGGCCTTCGCCATCGTCCGGGACACCTTCGGCACGGGGATCGGCGCCGGCCGGAAGGCCGCGGCCGAGCCCGTCAGGCCGGCCGCCTCGGTGAGCACGGAGGGCGAGGTCCTGGTGGCCGTGGCCCGGACCGACGCCCCGCTGGACGAAGTGATGCGCACCATCCAGCAGGCCCTCGGGGAGCGCTGAGCGGGCCGAAACCCGATTGCCGGGGCCGCCGCGCGGTGCTGGGGTGGGCGGATGGACATGCGACCCGCCGCCGGTGCGGCCGACCTGCTCGCCGTCTTCGACCGCGCGATGCGTGAGCACGCCCGCCCCGACGGCCCCGGGGTCCGCGTGGAGCGCACCGCCGACGTCGTACGCCAGGTCGGCTCCGCCGACGACTGGAACGGGGTCGTCTGGTCGGCGCCGGACCTGGACGCGGCCCGCGCCGACGCGGCGATCGCCGCGCAGGTGGCGCACTGCGCGGCGCACGGGTACGACTCCTTCGAGTGGAAGCTGTACGCGCACGACCGGCCGGCCGATCTGGGCGACCGGCTGCGGGCGGCCGGTTTCGTGCCGGAGGAGCCCGAGACGCTGCTCGTGGCGCCGGTCGCGGAACTGGCGACGGACGCCACGCTCCCCGACGGCGTCCGGCTGCTCACGGTGCGCGACGAGGCCGGTGCCGCGCTGATGTCGCGCGTCCACGAGCGGGCCTTCGGCGACGACGGGGAGCGGCTGCGGCGGCAGCTCGTGGCCCGGCTCCGCGAGGATCCGGAGCACATCGTGGCGGTGGTGGCCCTGGCGGACGGGGAGCCGGTCTCCTCGGCCCGGATGGAGCTGTACCCGGGCACCGGCTTCGCCGGGCTGTGGGGCGGGGGAACGGTCGAGGAGTGGCGCGGCCGGGGCCTCTACCGGGCGCTGGTGGCCTTCCGCGCCCGGATCGCCGCCGCGCGCGGCTTCCGGTATCTCCAGGTCGACGCCACCGAGAACAGCCGGCCCATTCTCCAGCGCCTCGGCTTCACGGCCCTGGGCACGACGACCCCGTACGTCTACCGTCCCTCCGCCTGACCACCCGTAACGGGGCATATCGCATCAGACCGACCCTCCTGTTGCTCATGCGTGGCAGGCGAATGACAATTGAGGGAAATTCCTGGCACGCAGTGCCTTGTCAGCTGTCACGGAGTGCCATACGTTGAAGGCGTCCGGGCGGCCGGCGCAGCGAGACCTCGCGTACGCCGGCTGTCCCCGCGGGCCAGGTGCCCGTGCGCCCGGACGCCTGCGTCACAGGCGAGCCCTTCCGCTCCACAGAGCGACCCAGCCGAGCACCACCCGCCGAACCGACGGCACACCTCCACGCCCCACCACTCCCCCTGCCCAGCAGGTCCCTCAAGCGTTCCGTCGAACGCCGCACCGCCGGAGGCACACCGTGAAGGAAATCCTGGACGCGATCCAGTCCGAGGACAGCACCGCCGCAGATTTCGCGGCCCTGTCCGTTCCCGAGTCGTACCGCGCGGTGACCGTGCACAAGGACGAGGCGGACATGTTCGCCGGCCTCGAATCCCGCGACAAGGACCCGCGCACCTCCCTCCACCTCGACGAGGTGCCGGTCCCCGAACTCGGCCCCGGCGAGGCCCTGGTCGCCGTCATGGCCAGTTCGGTGAACTACAACTCCGTCTGGACCTCGATCTTCGAGCCGGTCTCCACCTTCGGCTTCCTGGAGCGGTACGGACGGCTCAGCGAGCTCACCAAGCGCCACGACCTGCCCTACCACGTCATCGGCTCCGACCTGGCGGGCGTCGTCCTGCGCACCGGCCCCGGCGTCAACGCCTGGAAGCCCGGTGACGAGGTCGTCGCGCACTGCCTCTCCGTCGAGCTGGAGTCCTCCGACGGTCACAACGACACGATGCTCGACCCCGAGCAGCGCATCTGGGGCTTCGAGACCAACTTCGGCGGTCTGGCAGAGCTCGCACTCGTGAAGTCCAACCAGCTGATGCCGAAGCCCGACCACCTGAGCTGGGAGGAGGCGGCGGCACCGGGCCTGGTCAACTCCACCGCGTACCGCCAGCTCGTCTCCCGCAACGGCGCCGGGATGAAGCAGGGCGACAACGTCCTCATCTGGGGCGCCAGCGGCGGACTCGGCTCCTACGCCACGCAGTTCGCGCTGGCCGGCGGCGCCAACCCGATCTGTGTGGTCTCCAGCCCGGAGAAGGCGGACATCTGCCGCGCCATGGGCGCCGAGGCGATCATCGACCGCAACGCCGAGGGCTACCGGTTCTGGAAGGACGAGCACGAGCAGGACCCGCGCGAGTGGAAGCGCTTCGGCAAGCGCATCCGCGAACTGACCGGCGGCGAGGACGTGGACATCGTCTTCGAGCACCCGGGCCGCGAGACCTTCGGCGCCAGCGTCTACGTCACCCGCAAGGGCGGCACGATCGTCACCTGCGCCTCCACCTCCGGCTACCACCACGAGTACGACAACCGCTACCTGTGGATGTCGCTGAAGCGGATCATCGGCTCGCACTTCGCCAACTACCGCGAGGCGTGGGAGGCCAACCGCCTCGTCGCCAAGGGGAAGATCCACCCGACGCTGTCGAAGGTCTACTCCCTGGAGGACACCGGCCAGGCCGCGTACGACGTGCACCGCAACCTCCACCAGGGCAAGGTCGGCATCCTGGCGCTGGCCCCGCAGGAGGGCATGGGCGTGCGCGACGCGGAGATGCGGGCGCGGCACATCGACGCCATCAACCGATTCAGGAACGTCTGACATGGCCGGCCGCCAGAAGGACCGCCCCTGGCTCATGCGGACGTACGCCGGCCACTCCACCGCCGAGGCGTCCAACGAGCTGTACCGGCGCAACCTCGCCAAGGGCCAGACGGGTCTGTCGGTCGCCTTCGACCTGCCGACCCAGACCGGCTACGACCCCGACCACGTCCTCGCGCGCGGCGAGGTCGGCCGGGTCGGGGTGCCCGTCTCGCACCTCGGCGACATGCGCCGGCTGTTCCAGGACATCCCCCTGGAGCAGATGAACACCTCGATGACGATCAACGCCACCGCCATGTGGCTGCTGGCGCTCTACCAGGTCGTCGCCGAGGAGCAGGGCGCCGACCCCGCGAAGCTCCAGGGCACCACCCAGAACGACATCGTCAAGGAGTACCTCTCGCGCGGGACGCACGTCTTCCCGCCGGGCCCCTCCCTCCGGCTGACCACCGACATGATCACGTACGCGGTCGGCCGGATCCCCAAGTGGAACCCGATCAACATCTGCAGCTACCACCTCCAGGAGGCGGGGGCGACCCCGGTCCAGGAGATCGCGTACGCCCTGTCGACGGCGGTCGCCGTGCTCGACGCGGTCCGCGACTCCGGCCAGGTGCCGGAGGAGAAGTTCGGCGATGTGGTCGCCCGGATCTCGTTCTTCGTGAACGCGGGCGTCCGCTTCATCGAGGAGATGTGCAAGATGCGGGCCTTCGGCCGCCTCTGGGACCGCATCACCCGGGAGCGCTACGGCATCACCGACCCCAAGCAGCGCCGGTTCCGCTACGGCGTCCAGGTCAACTCGCTCGGACTGACCGAGGCGCAGCCGGAGAACAACGTCCAGCGCATCGTCCTGGAGATGCTGGCCGTCACCCTCTCCAAGGACGCCCGCGCCCGCGCGGTGCAGCTGCCCGCCTGGAACGAGGCGCTGGGCCTGCCCCGGCCCTGGGACCAGCAGTGGTCGCTGCGCATCCAGCAGGTGCTGGCCCACGAGAGCGATCTGCTGGAGTACGAGGACATCTTCGCCGGTTCGCACGTCGTCGAGGCCAAGGTCGACGAGCTGGTCGGCGACGCGCTGGCCGAGATGGACCGGATCGAGCAGATGGGCGGCGCGATGGCGGCCGTCGAGTCCGGCTACCTCAAGTCGGAGCTGGTCTCCTCGCACGCCGAGCGGCGGGCCCGGATCGAGGCGGGCGAGGAGAAGATCGTCGGCGTCAACGTCTACGGGACGACCGAGCCCAGTCCGCTCACCGCCGACCTCGACGGGGCGATCATGACCGTCGACCCGGCGAACGAGGCCAAGGTCGTCACCGCGCTCCACGCATGGCGCGACAACCGCGACGAGCCCCGGGCCACCGAGGCGCTGGCCGCGCTGAAGAAGGACGCGGCGGGCACCGGGAACCTGATGGAGGCCACCCTGGAGTGCGCCCGCGCGGGCGTCACCACCGGTGAGTGGTCCTGGGCGCTGCGCGATGTCTTCGGCGAGTTCCGGGCGCCGACCGGGGTGTCCTCGGCCCCGGTCGCGGTGCCGGCCGAGGCGGGCTCCCCGCTGGCGCTGGTCCGCGAGAAGGTGGCCAGGACCGCCGAGGAGCTGGGCGCGGGCCGGCTGAGGCTCCTCGTGGGCAAGCCGGGCCTGGACGGGCACTCCAACGGCGCCGAGCAGATCGCCGTACGCGCCCGCGACGCCGGCTTCGAGGTCGTCTACCAGGGCATCCGCCTCACCCCCGAACAGATCGTCTCGGCCGCCGTGGCCGAGGACGTGCACTGCGTCGGTCTGTCGATCCTGTCCGGTTCGCACGCCGAGCTGGTGCCGGACGTACTGACCCGGCTGCGCCGCACCGGGGCGGGCGACATCCCGGTGATCGCGGGCGGGATCATTCCGCCCGCCGACGCCGAGGCCCTGATGGGCGCCGGTGTCGCCGCCGTGTTCACCCCGAAGGACTTCGGTATCACGGAGATCATCGGCCGTATCGTCGACGAGATCCGGAAAGCGAACAAGCTCGACCCTCTGGAGGTCCCCGCATGACTGCCGTCAACCGACTGCGCCCCCGCCGCTCGTGCCTGGCCGTGCCCGGCTCGAACCCGCGGTTCCTGGAGAAGGCCCAGGGCCTCCCCGCCGACCAGGTCTTCCTGGACCTGGAGGACGCCTGCGCCCCGCTCGTCAAGGAGAGCGCCCGCCACCACATCGTGGACGCGCTGAACAACGGCGACTGGACGGGCAAGACCCGGGTGGTGCGGGTCAACGACTGGACGACCCACTGGACGTACCGCGATGTGATCACGGTCGTCGAGGGCGCGGGCCCGAACCTCGACTGCATCATGCTGCCGAAGGTCCAGGACGCCCAGCAGGTCGTGGCGCTGGACCTGCTGCTGACCCAGATCGAGAAGACGATGGGCTTCGAGGCCGGGCGGATCGGCATCGAGGCGCAGATCGAGAACGCCAAGGGCCTCGTCAACATCGACGACATCGCCGCCGCGTCCCCGCGCCTGGAGACGCTGATCTTCGGCCCGGCCGACTTCATGGCGTCGATCAACATGAAGACCCTGGTCGTCGGCCAGCAGCCGCCCGGCTACCCGGCGGACGCGTACCACTACATCCTCATGCGCATCCTGATGGCGGCCCGCGCCCACGACCTCCAGGCGATCGACGGCCCCTTCCTCCAGATCCGCGACGTGGACGCCTACCGCGAGGTGGCCGGCCGTGCCGCGGCGCTCGGCTTCGACGGCAAGTGGGTGCTGCACCCCGGCCAGGTCGACGCGGCCAACGAGGTCTTCTCGCCCTCGCAGGAGGACTACGACCACGCCGAGATGATCCTCGACGCCTACGACTGGTGCACCTCCGAGGAGGGCGGCAAGAAGGGCTCCGCGATGCTCGGCGACGAGATGATCGACGAGGCCAGCCGCAAGATGGCCCTGGTGGTGGCGGGCAAGGGACGCGCGGCCGGGATGCAGCGCACCTCGAAGTTCGAAGCGCCGGAGGCCTGATCATGCAGTTCGGACGCACCTACGAGGAGTTCGAGGTCGGCGCGGTCTACAAGCACTGGCCCGGCAAGACGGTCACCGAGTACGACGACCACCTCTTCTGCCTGCTGACCATGAACCATCACCCGCTGCACATGGACAGCAACTACGCGGAGCGGACGACCGACTTCGGCAAGAACGTCGTCGTCGGCAACTACATCTACTCGCTACTGCTCGGGATGTCGGTCCCCGACGTCTCCGGCAAGGCCATCGCCAATCTGGAGGTCGAGTCGCTGAAGCACGTGGCGCCGACCTTCCACGGCGACACGATCTACGGCGAGACGACGGTGCTCGACAAGACCCCGTCCAGGTCGAAGAACGACCGCGGCATCGTCCACGTGGAGACCAGGGGATACAAGCAGGACGGCACGCTGGTCTGCGTGTTCCGCCGCAAGGTCATGGTCCCCACCGCGACGTACATCAAGGAGCGGGGCGGCGAGCAGCCCGGCCGCCCGGAGCTGAACCAGCCCTCGCAGAAGAACGTGGAGAAGTAGCCATGACGCGACTCGCCCAGACGGCCGGGCTCACCGAGGTCCAGCGGGAGATCCTCTCCACGGTCCGGGATTTCGTCGACAAGGAGATCATTCCGGTCGCGACGGCGCTGGAGCACCGCGACGAGTACCCCACGGAGATCGTCGAGGGGCTCAAGGAGCTCGGACTGTTCGGCCTGATGATTCCCGAGGAGTACGGAGGCCTGGGCGAGTCGCTCCTCACCTACGCGCTCTGCGTGGAGGAGATCGCCCGCGGCTGGATGAGCGTCTCCGGGATCATCAACACGCACTTCATCGTGGCGTACATGCTCAAGCAGCACGGCACCCAGGAGCAGAAGGACACCTTCCTGCCGCGGATGGCGCTGGGCGAGGTCCGCGGGGCCTTCTCGATGTCGGAGCCGGCGCTGGGCTCCGACGTGTCGGCGATCAGCTCCAAGGGCGTCAGGGACGGCGAGGAGTACGTCCTCAACGGCCAGAAGATGTGGCTGACGAACGGCGGCACCTCCTCGCTCGTGGCGGTGCTGTGCCGCAGTGACGAAGGCCACCCCGAGGGGACGGCCCCGCACAAGTCGATGACGACCTTCCTGGTGGAGAAGGAACCGGGCTTCGGCGAGGTCCGGCCAGGCCTCACCATCCCCGGGAAGATCGACAAGATGGGGTACAAGGGCGTCGACACCACCGAGCTGGTGATGGACGGACTGCGCATTCCGGCCAATCGCGTCCTGGGCGGGGTCACCGGCCGAGGGTTTTACCAAATGATGGACGGCGTCGAGGTGGGACGGGTGAATGTCGCCGCCCGTGGCTGCGGTGTCGCGCAGCGTGCGTTCGAACTGGGCGTTTCCTACGCGCAGCAGCGGCAGACCTTCGGAAAGCCGATCGCCCAGCACCAGGCGATCCAGTTCAAGCTGGCCGAAATGGCCACCAAGGTCGAAGCGGCCCATGCCATGATGGTGAACGCGGCACGCAAAAAGGACTCCGGGGAGCGAAACGACCTGGAGGCAGGGATGGCGAAGTACCTCGCCTCCGAATACTGCAAGGAAGTCGTCGAGGACGCCTTCCGTATCCACGGCGGCTACGGCTTCTCCAAGGAGTACGAGATCGAGCGCCTCTACCGGGAGGCACCGATGCTGCTGATCGGTGAAGGTACCGCCGAGATCCAGAAAATGATCATCGGGCGCCGACTCCTTGAGGAGTACCGTTTCCAGGGGTGATCATCCCTTTTGAGGTGATTTAGCCGCGAAGAACATCACACCCTGTCACCCTCATCCGGTGCCTTCCAGACGTCCGACTCGGCTGCTGGCTTGCCCAGTTGCTGCCCGCAACCGATAACATCGCCGGAAAAGCCGCCGTCCCCCATTGCCAACGCGGCCTCATCCGCTACGAAGGTCAACCATGCCCGACAGCCATTCCTCCGCATCCCGCGGCGGGGTCCGCCTTGCACGCGGAGCTTCGCCGTGGCTCCTGCCGACCGTCGCCACCGCCGCACTCAGCCTGTCCCGGGCCCGCAGGTCCGGACGCTGGGCGGCGGTGGCCGTGCCCACCACCGCGCTCGCGGCGGGCATGCTGTGGTTCTTCCGCGACCCCGAGCGCGAGATCACCCAGGGGCGCGTCATCTCGCCGGCCGACGGTGTGGTGCAGAGCATCATGCCGTGGAAGGACGGGCGCACCCGCGTCGCGATCTTCATGAGCCCGCTGAACGTCCATGTGAACCGCGCCCCCCTGGCCGGCACCGTGACGTCCGTCGAGCACGTGCCCGGCGGCTTCGTCCCGGCGTTCAACAAGGAGAGCGAGAACAACGAGCGCGTTGTCTGGCACTTCGACACCGAGCTGGGCGACATCGAGATGGTGCAGATCGCGGGCGCAGTGGCCCGTCGCATCGTCCCGTACATCCCGCAGGGCACCAAGGTGGAGCAGGGCGAGCGCATCGGCCTGATCCGCTTCGGGTCCCGGGTGGACATCTACCTTCCGGAAGGTGTCGATGTCGCGGTCGAGGTCGGCCAGGCCACCACCGCGGGGGTGACTCGAATTGACCGTGATTGATCCGGACACACAGACCGGCTGGGTCCCGGAGGCCGAGGACGAGGACGACGCCGAGGACATGCCGCTCTCGATGCGGCTGTCGATAGCGGACACCCTCACGCTCGGTAACGCCACGTGCGGATTCATGGCGGTGTACTTCACCACCACCGGGATCCTCATTCCGCACCTCACGGGCAGCGACGAGAGCGGGATGGCGCGGCACTCCGCGGCCACCGCCGTGATCCTCATGCTCATGGCGGCCGTCTTCGACCTCTTCGACGGACTCGTGGCGCGCAAGCTGCGGTCCTCGCCGATGGGGGCCGAGCTGGACAACCTCTCGGACCTGATCAGCTTCGGGCTCGCCCCGGCGTACTTCGTCCTCGTGTACGGCATGGTCGCGGACGACGCACACCAGCGGGTCTCGGCGCTCGCGGCGATCGTGGTGCTGCTGGCCGTGGTGCTCAGACTCGCGCGGTTCTCCTGCGTGACCATGAAGGACGGCATGTTCCAGGGCATGCCGAGCCCCTTCGGAGCGCTCACGGTCATCTCGATCGTGCTCCTGGAGCTGCCCTTCGTCCCGACGCTGCTGGCGATCGTCGGCGTGGCGTGGCTGATGGTCAGCCGGGTCGAGTACCCGAAGCCGCGGGGCGTCCTCGCGGTGGCGATGCTCGGCTGGATCGTGGCCGCGATGGGGCTGCTGGCGGCCTGGGCGTTCGACGCCCCCGGCGGTCAGCTCCTGCTCCAGACCGGCTGTGCGCTCCAGGTGGTCCTCGGCGCGGTCATCCCGCTCTTCGCGACCGCCCGCCGGGTGAACACCTTCCGCGACAACCGTCGCGAGGCCCGCGCGGCGCAGCTGCCGTAGCGGACCGAAGAGACGACACGAGGGCCCGGATGCCGGTGAGGCATCCGGGCCCTCGTGCGTGTGCCGGCGGATCAGCCGGTCCGGGGGGCGGCGGTGGAGCCGCGCACCTCCAGGCGGGTCGAGAGCTCCACGCGCAGAGTGTCGACCTGTTCGCCGTCGATGATCCGCAGCAGGGTGGTGGCCGCCATGGCGGCCATGTCCAGCAGGGGCTGGCGCACGGTCGTCAGGGCGGGGTGGGTCCAGCGCGCCACGGGCAGGTCGTCGAAGCCGACCACGCTCAGGTCGGCCGGGATCTCCAGCCCCCGGGCCCGCAGCACCTCGAACGCCCCGAGCGCCTGGAGGTCGCTGGCCGCGAAGACCGCGGTGGGCGGTTCCTCGCCGCGTTCGGCGACCCCGTCCAGCAGCCGTGCCGTCTCCAGCCGGCCGGAGCGGTCGTTGAACTCGCCGTGGGAGACCCAGCCGTCCGGTACGGGCAGCTCGGCGCGTTCCATGGCGGCCCGGAAGCCGTCGGCGCGGGCCCTGCTGCACAGCAGCTGCCGGGGTCCGGCGAGGTGCGCGATCCTGGTGTGGCCGAGCTCGATCAGGTGCTCGGTGGCGCTGACGGCGCCCGCCCAGTTGGTGGCGCCGACGGTGGGGACCAGCGCGTCGACGCTGCCCACCGGGTCCACGAGCACGAAGGGGATGTCCATCGCGCTGAGCCGTCTGCGCTGCTGCGACGTGAGGTCGGAGACGACCAGGATGGCCCCGCTGCTGCGGCGCGCGGCCAGCTGGTCCAGCCACTCCCGGGTGTCGGCGCTGCGTCCGTGGACGGCCGAGAGCACCATGCTGGCGCCCGCCTCGGCCAGGACCTCGTCGACGCCCCGGATGATCTCGACGGACCAGAGGCTGTCGAGTTCGTTGAGGACCAGGTCGACGACGCTGCCGCGGCGGCGGGCGGGTCGGCGCTCGTAGCCGAGGTCGTCCATCACGGACTCCACGCGCTCCTTGGTCTCGGCCGAGACGTCGGAGCGGTCGTTGAGCACCTTGGACACCGTGGAGACGGAGACACCGGCCACCGAGGCGATCGTGTTCAGGGTGACCCTGCCGGGGGTGCCGGTGGTCTCCGTCGTCATCCTTGCCGTCCGTTTCTGCGTGTGGTCACTGGGGTGCCGCTCCGGGAAGGGTATCGGCCCGGTAGTCGGCCCAGTCGAAGTCCGCGGGTGCCCCCGCCCCCGTGAGGTCCTGGGCGCAGAGTCCGAGGAAGGCCCCGGTAAAGCCCCAGGTGCGGAAGTGGCCGGTGTCCGGGTCGCCCTGGGTGGCGCTCTCGTCGGAGAGCGGGGTGGTGTCCAGCTCGGGCCCGTACGGCCGCCAGGCGCCCTGCCCCTGCTGCCGTACGGAGAACAGGGCCCGGTCCCCCCGGACGGCCAGCCGCAGTTCCAGGGGGCCGTCCGCGACGGGCAGCGGGGCGCCGGGTTCGCGGTAGACCCCGTGGCCGCAGACGCCGAGGCGGACGACGCGGCCGAGCGTCTCGTCCCAGGTGAGGTGGAGGTAGTGCCAGAGCGTGGAGTTGTAGTAGTGGACCAGTCCGGCCATCTGGAGGGGGGAGGCGGGCTCGGCGCTGAGGACGGTGGTGAAGGTGACGTCCCGTGCCTGCTGGCGGCGTGCGACCAGGGACTGGTGGTGGGTGGAGCCGAGCGACTGGGCGCCGCGCAGCCGGAGATGGCCGGGGCGGGCGGTGAGGCTCAGCCAGTCCGGGTCCGGGTGGCGGCGCAGGGTGGACCAGACGGGGCCGAGGGCCGGTGCGTCGAAGTCGTCGCGGGCGGGTGTCGCCGGGACGGGGGCCGGGGGGAGCGCGGGGCCGGGCACGGTGGTGCGCGGCGCGGCGGGGTCCTCGCCGGGTGCGGGGGCCAGCCTTGGCCAGCCGCCGGGCGTCCAGTCGATGCGCTGGATCGCGGTCTCCCGGCCCAGGACGCACGCGCCGCGCGGGCTGAGCGGCCGGGCCACGAGGTGGGCGAGGAACCACTCCCCCGCGGGCGTGGCGACCAGACTGCCGTGCCCGGCCTTCTGCAGGGGGTGGTCCGGGTGGCCGGCGGAGGTGAGCAGGGGTCCGGCCGGGTCGGCCGTGTACGGGCCCTCCGGGCGGCGGGCGCGGGCGACGGTGACGGCGTGGTTCCAGCCGGTGCCGCCCTCGGCGGTGACCAGGTAGTACCAGCCGTCGCGGTGGTAGAGGTGGGGGCCCTCGGTGTGGGCGAGTCCGGTGCCGGTGAAGATCCGGTGGACCGGGCCGGTCACCCGGCGGGCCTCGCGGTCCCATTCCTGGAGCAGGATGCCGCCGAAGGGATGGCGGCCGGGGCGGTGGTCCCACTCCATCCACAGCGCCCAGCTGCGTCCGTCGCCGCCGGGCCCGTCGTCGTGGAAGAGCGAGGGGTCGAAGCCGTGCGAGGGGAACGGCACGGGGTCGGACCAGGGGCCCTGGGGCGTGGGGGCGGTGACGACCTGGTTGCGTACGTCCTTGAACGCGCCGGAGAGATTGGTGACGTCGCTGTAGACGAGGTGGAACTGCCCGTCGGTGTACGAGAGGCAGGGCGCCCAGACCCCGCCGGAGTCGGGCCGGCCGCTCAGTTCGACCAGCCGGTCCCGGTCCAGCACCCCGCCGAGGGACCGCCAGTGCACGAGGTCGCGGGAGTGGTGGAGCGTGACGCCGGGGAGCCATTCGAAGGTGGAGGTGGCGATGTAGTAGTCGCCGCCGACCCGCAGGATCGAGGGGTCGGGGTGGAATCCGGGCAGCACGGGGTTGTCGATGGCCCCGGCGCTGCCGGCGGTGGGGCCGGGTTCGCGGATGCTCGGCGCGGCGGTCATGTGGCTCCTGATGACGTGGATGCGGAGGGGGAGGCGGCGCCGGTCAGCCCTTGACGGCGCCGGCCATCACTCCCGAGACGATGCGGCGGGCCAGGACGGTGAAGACGACCAGCACCGGGAGGACGGACACCACGACGCCCGCGAGCATGAGCGTGTAGTCGGTGTAGTAGCCGGCGGCGAGCTGGTTGAGCGCGATCTGCACGGTGCCGTTCTCCGGGGGCAGGGCGATCAGCGGCCAGAAGTAGTCGTTCCAGGCGAACATGAAGGTGAACATGCCGAGCACGGTGGCCGTGGTGCGCACCCCGGGCACCACCACGTGCCAGTAGGTGCGCAGCAGTCCGGCGCCGTCCATGCGGGCGGCCTCGATCAGTTCGCCGGGGATGTTCTCCTCGACGGCCTGGCGCATCCAGAAGACGCCGATGGCGGAGACCAGGGCCGGGACGATGAGCGCGGAGAGCTTCCCGTACAGGCCCATGTCGGTGACGAGCATGTAGAGCGGGATGATGCCGAGCTGGGTCGGGACCATGACGGTGACGACGACGCAGACCAGCAGGAAGCCGCGGCCCGGGAAGCGGAGCTTGGCGAAGGCGAAGCCGGCCAGGGAGGACAGCAGGACGTTGCTGACGGCGGTGGTGGAGGCGACGATCAGCGAGTTGCCGAGGGCCTGCCAGAACGCGGAGAGTTCGAAGACGCGCTGGATGTTCTCGAAGAGGTGGCCGCCGGGGACCAGCGGCGGGGTCGAGCCCGCGAGGACGGAGTTGTCGTCGTGCGAGGCGACGACGAAGCTCCAGTAGAGCGGGAAGACCGAGGCCGCGGTGATCGCGGCGAGCACGGCGTACGCGAGTGCGCCGGGCCGGTCCGGGCGGCGGGGGCCGGTCCGGGGCGGCTTGTGGCGGCGGCCGTGCCCTTCGGCGCGGCGGGGCGCGGGGGCCCGGGTGGGTGTGGTGACGGCCATGGGTTTCTCCTGATACCGGGTCAGCCGCGGTCGGAACGGCGTACGAGCAGGAAGTTGATCGTGGCGACGACCGCGATGACGAGGAAGAGCACCCAGGAGATGGCGGAGGCGTATCCGGCGTCGTTGTTGATGAAGCCGTACTTGTAGAGCATCAGCGTGAGGGTCTGGAACTGGTGCTCGGCGCCGCCCTCGGCGTTGCCCTGCTGGTCGAAGAGGAAGGGTTCGGCGAAGAGCTGGAGGCCGCCGATGGTGGAGATGACCACGGTGAACACGACGGTCGGGCGGATGGCCGGGAGGGTGACCTTGAGGAAGGTGCGCAGCCGCCCCGCTCCGTCGATCTGCGCGGACTCGTACAGTTCCCGGGGCACGGCCTGCATGGCGGCGAGGTAGATGAGCGCGTTGTAGCCGGTCCACCGCCACATGACCATGAAGCTGATCGCGAGGTGCGAGCTCCAGGTGTCGGCGGTCCAGTCGACGGGCGCGCTGATGACGCCGAGTCCTTCGAGGGCCCAGTTGACGATGCCGAAGTCCCGTCCGAAGAGCTGGGAGAAGACGAGTGCGACGGCGACGACGGAGACGTACTGCGGGACGAGGACGAGGGCCCGCCACACGCTGCTGACGCGGAGTCTGCGGTCCAGCAGCCAGGCCAGCGCGATGGCGGCGGCCAGCTGCGGGGCGGTGGAGAGCACGAAGATGCTGAAGGTGTTGAAGGTGGCGGTGTAGAAGTCGGAATCGCCCAGCAGCCGGGTGAAGTTGTCGAGGCCGGTCCAGTCGCCGGGGCCGGCGAGGCGGTCCCAGTCGTGGAGCGAGACCCAGAAGGTCTGGAGCAGCGGGTAGAGCCCGAAGACGCCGAAGACGACGAAGAAGGGGGCGATGAAGAGGTAGGGGAGCAGATGCCGCTCCGGCCGCAGCCGGCCGGCTCGGCGTCCGCTCCTTCCGGGGTCGGGTTGGATGCGTGCCTGGAGCGCCATGCGCGTACTCCGTGGGGTGTCGGGATCGGGCGGGAAGGGGAGGGCGCGGCGGTGCCGGGTCGGCGCCGGCACCGCCGTCCGGGGTCAGCGGAGGTTCTTGTCCGCCTCTTCGAGCGCCTTCTTCCACGCCTGGTCCGGGTCGGCCTTGCCCTGCTCGACGAGCTGGAGGGCGTTGCCGAAGGGGATGCGGGCCTGCTGGTCCTTGGTGCCGCGGTAGTTCGGCTTGAGGCTCTTGGCCGAGGACACGAAGATCTCGCCGGTGGGCGCGTCGCTGAAGTAGGACTGCCTGGTGCCCTTGATCTCCGGGTCGTCGAGGACGGTGACGAGGGAGGGCAGCGCGCCGACCGGACCGGTGAAGATCTTCTTCTGGGAGGCGGGCGAGGTCAGGAAGTCGGCCAGGGCGGCGGCCTCCTTCACGTGCTTGCTCTGCTTGGGGACGGTGAGGAAGGAGCCGCCCCAGTTGCCTCCGCCGCCGGGGACGGCCGCGATGTCCCAGGTACCGGCGTCGGCGTCACCGGCCGCGGTCTTGATCTGGCCGGTCATCCAGGCCGGGCAGGTCATGGTGGCCATCCGGCCCTGCTTGATGCCGGCGTTCCACTGCTGGCTGAAGGGCTGGAGGTTGGCCGACTGGTGGGCGGCCGTGGCCTTCGCGGTGGCCTCGAAGAAGGCGTGCACCTCGGGGTTGGACCTGCCGATGTACGTGTCGTCGGCGTCGAAGAACCCGTACTGGGTCTGGTTCATCATCGCGGTGAAGATGTTGCCGGAGCTGTCGAACCAGGCCTTGTCCCTGACCTTCCGGCGGAAGGTCTCGCCGGTGGCGAAGTACGCGTCCCAGGTGGGCCAGAGCTTGCCGACCTCCTCGCGGTCGGTGGGGAGTCCGGCCTTGGCGAACAGGTCCTTGCGGTAGCAGATGGCGAGGCTGCCGACGTCGGTGCCGTAGCCCATCACGAAGTCGGTGCCGCCGAGGGTGCCCTGGTCCCACTTCCAGTCCAGGTACTCGCTCTTCCGCTTGTCCGCGCCGTAGTCGGCGAGGTTGGTGAACTTGTCCTTCACCGCGCGGAACTTGGGGAGGTAGCCCTCCTCGATGGCGACGACGTCGGCCGCGCCGCTGCCCGAGGCGATCTGGGTGGACAGCTGGTTGTGGTGCTGGTCGAACTGGGAGATGCGCTCCTTGACGACGATGCCGGGGTGCGCCTTCTCGTACTCCTTGATGAGCGGCTTGTAGCCGAAGTCGCTGAAGGTGGCGACGGTCAGGGTGATCTTTCCGTCGGCCTCCCCGCTGTCCGCGCCGCAGGCGGACAGGGCGACGAGGGAGACGACGGCGGCGAGCGCTGCGGCGGTTCTGCGGGCACGCGTACGGCCCATAACGGTCCTCCGGGACAGGTGCGGGATGAAGTCGCACCAAGGTCGCCGCGATACGAAACATCTGTCAAGAGTTTCGCGAAAATCTACGGGATAGCTTTTCGCTGGAGCAGATTCTCAATGGAGAAAGCACCGATAACCGGATCAGAACAGCGCAATTCACTCGCGTTGATCTCGACCACTTCGCAAAGTTTCGTGACGGCATGGCGCTGACCTGCACCGGTCAACGAAAATTTCGTACGGCCTTGCTCCGCCCGCCCGGGGGCTCCATCATTCGAGCGCCCAACGGACACCCACTCCCTTCTCCGGAGCCGCCATGAGACACCCGAAGCCCCGCCGACCACTGCTGAGAGCGGTGGGTTCGGGGGCCGTGGCCCTCGCCGCCCTGCTCTCCTTCGCCGGGCTCGGCACCCCCTCCCCCGCATCGGCGGCCACCGCGTCCGCGCCGTCGGGGCGCGGTGTGCCGGCCGACGGCAAGGTCATGCTGGTGATGGGCCAGGACAGCGACACCCTGTCCGCCTACCGCACCGACGTGCTCGCCCGCCAGGAGCTGGGCGCACCGGCCCCGGGCGGGGTCACGCTCTACACCAACCTGGTCCTCGGCGGCTCCCCCGCACCGCTGGCCGGCATGGACGGGCCGGTCAACTGGGGTGCGGGCACCGTGGACTTCGCCCGGACGATGAACGAGTACCCGGGCGCGGCCGTGGCCGTCGGGCTCTATCTCTCCGACGCCACCTCCGGCTGCACCAACCAGCCGCTGCGGGCCCTCATCGGCCGTGACGACGACGACGTCACCGCCGGCAGCCCGAACCTGATCACCCAGTACCGCGCCAAGGTCGACGAGATGATCAACCGGTTCAAGAGCTACGACCGGGACATCCTGCTGCGCATCGGCTACGAGTACGACGGGCCGTGGAACTGCTACAGCGCCGACTTCTACAAGGACGCCTTCCGGTACATCAAGGGCCGCATCGACGCGCTCGGCGCCTCGCGGGTCGCGACGGTCTGGCAGAGCGCCGCCTGGCCGGTGAACACCAGCACCGACCACCCGGAGTGGGGTTACGTCGTCACCGACCCCCAGCACTTCGACAGCTGGTACCCCGGTGACGCCTACGTGGACTGGGTCGGCCTCTCGGCCTTCTACAACTCCCGTTCCGTGCGGACCCAGTGGGGCTGCGGTGCGCACGACACCGATCCGGTGGGCCTGCAGAACCGGGTGCTGGACTTCGCCCGCTCGCACGGCAAGCCCGCGATGGTGGCCGAGGCAGCGCCCCAGGGTGCCCGGACCGGGGCGGGGAGCACCAGCTGCATCTTCACCAACAACCCGGCTCCGGCGAGCGGCCAGGCCATCTGGGACGGCTGGCACGCCGGCTACTTCGACTGGGTGAACGCCAACAAGGACGTCATCCGCGCGGCGGCGTACATCAACACCGACTGGGACTCCCAGACGCAGTGGCAGTGCGCCCCCGGCGCCCAGGCGGGCGGTCCGGGCTGCGCGAACGGCAACTGGGGCGACTCACGGGTGCAGGCGAACGCGACGGTGCTGAACAACTTCGTCGCCGAGATCAAGAAGCCGCTCTGGTCGACCGGTTCGTCCGGCTCCACGGACCCGACCGACCCGACCGATCCCACGGACCCGACCGACCCCACCGACCCGACCGACCCCGGTGACGGCGGGAGCGGTACGGAGCCCGCGTACACGCAGTCCGTGGTGACCGGCCCGGCCACCGCCATCCGCTTCACCCCGAAGAACTTCGAGGCCACCTTCGTCACCGTGCAGTACCGCATCGACGGCGGCGCCCCGCAGAACTACTTCCTCACCCACGACCAGGCGTCCGGCCGCTGGGAACTCCCCGTCACCGTCCCGCACGGTGCCACGCTCACGTACTCCTTCAACTACCAGCCCACGACCCGGACCAGCCAGATCACGACCCCGGTCATGACCTGGACCGCCCCCTGATCCTCCTCCGGGGTGCCGTGCCGGTCCCGCCGCGCACGGCACCCCGACTCCCCCACCCCGCACCGAGGAGACCCATGCCGCACCCCACCCCACGCCTCCGCCGCATCCGGCGCGCCCTCGCCGCCGGGACGGCCGCCGTGCTGCTCCTGCTCTCCGCCCGGACGGCCACCGCCTCCACGACGGACCCGGCCGCGCCCGAACTGCTGCTCGGCCAGTCCAGCCGGGGCGCGCTCGACGACTTCAACTCCTTCGCCCAGGGCGCCGACGGCGGCTCGGTCTACTACGAGCTGCGCAGCGGTGACTGGGTCAACGCCGAACACCGCGCGTTCGCGGAGGAGTTGGCCTCGCAGGGCAAGACCGTGCAGATCGGCGTCAGCTGGAAGGACAACCCGCCCGGCTTCGAGGGCGGCGACGAGAACGCCAAGGCCGCCAGGTCCCGCGCGGTCACCGCCGAGATCGCGGCCGGCGGGCACACGGCACAGCTGGACCGCCTGCTCGCGTTCACCAACTCCCACCCCTCGGCCTCGTTCAAACTGCGGCTCGACTACGAGGTGAGCAGCTTCTACCACTGCACCGACGCCAGTTGCTCCTCGTACAAGAACGCCTTCAACACGCTCGCCGCGTACCTGGACGGGCACTCCACCGCGCACAACCTGTCGTTCGTCTACCACCCGGTGCGCGGTGAGTTCGAGCAGCTGTACCCCGGGGACGCGGCGGTGGACTGGGTCGGGGTCTCGATCTTCGCGCACGAGCTGTGCCTGCCGGTCCACGACCGGGGCTACCTGTACAACGGCACCCCGCCGCAGAACTACGACGTCGGCGCCCAGCAGTGCCGCAACGCGTACATCGGGACCGACCAGAACGGCAACCCGGCGGCCGTCTGGCGGAACTTCGACCATGACGCCAACGTGCTGAAGCTGGTCAAGTTCGCCAAGGACCACGGCAAACCGGTCGTGCTCTCCGAGGCGGGCATGATGAACTTCACCGCCGACAACGGCGCCACCGACGGCATGGAGCAGGTGCAGGGAGACCGCTGGGTGCGGCGGCTGTTCTCACTGATGAACTACCGGGGGCCGATCCCCAACCTGCCGGGCGAGTACGACCTGCGCGGGGTGATCCGCTCGGTCGTCTACATCAACCTGGACTTCCGTTACGGCTGGGACGGCATCGACGACGGCAGCTTCGACTTCGCCCCCGACACCACCTGGTTCGTGGACGGCAGGCTGTCCCGCTACACGGCGGGCAAGGCGTCCTTCTGCCGGGGCCTGGCCGAGAACGGCTTCACCGCGCGGTGCCGCTGACCCCGGCATCCGGACCGGGTGTGCCGGGAGGGGTCCGCGTCCCTCCCGGCGCACCGCCCGGTCAGCCGCTCCCGTACACGTCCGAGAGGCTGATGCCCGTCGTGGAGCCCGTCCCGCCGAGGGGCACCTCGTGGTCGAGGCTCACGAACTTGCCGTTCTCCTGCCACAGGGCCGGCTTGAGGAGGGCGTACTTCGCCTCGTCCCAGGTGGCCCAGTCGTAGCCGAGGAGACCGCCGGTGTCACCGGAGTTGGGGTTCAGGCACCAGAAGGTCTGGCTGATGCGGTTCTCGACGATGAGGTCGCGCAGCGCCTTCAGCCACTTCTCGTTGGGGCCGTTGTCGAGGAAGCCGCCCCATTCGCCGATCAGCAGCGGTGCGGTGTTGTTCTTGTGCAGGTAGAGCCAGTTGGGGTCCCAGACGTCGCGCTCCAGGGTCGTACGGTTCCAGTCGCCCTGGAACCAGGGCTGCTGGTAGACGAGCGGGCCGTAGTCGTGCGGGGAGTAGACCAGCTGGTCCTGCTGGGCGCCGAGGTCCACGGGGTGCTCGGCCGCGCCCCGCAGGTTCCCGCCCCACCAGACGGAGTCGTAGTCGGCCGCCGAGGTGGACGTCCAGGTGGTGCCGTCCTTCGGATAGACCTCGATGCCCTCGCAGAGGATCAGGACCTTGGGGTTGACGGCGAGGATGCGCCGGCCCGCGGTCTGGCAGGCGTACTTGAAGTTGTCCGGGTCGGTGGAGCCGTCCCATTTGGCGCGCGGGCTCTCGGACGGTTTGCCGTGCGGCTCGTTCTTGATGTCCATCGCCACGAGGGTGTCGTCGTCCTTGTAGCGGTCGGTGACCCACTCCCAGGCCGTGTAGAACTGCTCGGTGGTGATCGAGCCCTTCCACCACACGGGGTGGATGTGCCCCGAGTTGTCGGCCTCGGCACTGTGCACGTCGAGCATGACCTTGATGCCGTACTTCCGGGCCGTCGCGAGGAAGGCGTCGAAGACCTGGAGGGTGTTCTTGTCCTTCAGCTCGGGGTTGGCCCAGGTGTTGACCGCGCTGGAGACCGCCGCCTGGCCGTTCTTCCACTCCAGCAGCAGCTGGGTGGAGATCGGCACCCGGACGAGGTTGATGCCGCGCTGGGCCATCTGCCCGGTGAGGGTGTCCAGATTGGCCGACCAGAGGCCGTGGAAGACGCGTTCGGTGGCGTTGAAGCCGAACCAGTTGACGCCGGTCAGCCAGACCGGACGGCCGTTCTCGTCGACGATCCGGTTGCCGTCGGTGTGCAGCCAGTCCGTGCCGGCGGCGGCGCGAGGGGCGGGAGCGGCGGCGGGCTCGGCCTGGGCCGTGACCGGTCCGCACAGCGCGAAGAGGGCGGCGAGCGCGGTGGCGGCCGCCGCCGCGCCCAGGCGCGTGCTTCTGAAGGGGGTCATGCTTCTTCGCCTTTCGGTGGGGGTACGTGGGGCGCGAGAGCAGTACGGGAGCGCTCCCAGACGATCTGTGCACGGGGCGCGCGGGATCCCTTCACCGAGCGCATGCGCCGGTCCCGCGATATGGGAGCGCTCCCATATCGACGGCGGATCGATGCCCGCAGGCCGAACCGTGGCATCGGCCCAGGAGGCGCGTCAACACTTTCGACAGTGTTTCGATGGACGCAAGAACTTGCAGACATCGGGGGCCCGGTCGGGCCGTACTCCGCCAACCACCACACAAAGCCGCATTCCCCCTCTGAAGACGTCGCATAATTTAGCTCCGTCATCACATTTTTGCGCACGCTCATAGACTTACTTGCGAAGGTGCTCCTAGCCTGTGGGCGTCCGGAACCCCCACGAGCCGAGCCGCAAGGACACATCTGACGTGACCCCATCACCCCGACATCCCTGGCCGAGGCGTTCGCTCGCCGCCTCCCTCTCCCTGGCCCTGGCCGCGTTCGGCACCGCCGCCGCCGTGGTCCTCTCCGGTGCCCCGGCCGCCCAGGCCGCGGGCGTCCCCGCCCCCTCGCCGCTGGCCGTCCCCGGTCGCGGCGCCACCGTTCCGTTCACGGAGCAGGAGGCCGAGTACGCGGCCACCAACGGCACCCTGATCGGCCCGAACCGCCTGTACGGCACCCTGCCGTCCGAGGCCTCCGGCCGGCAGGCCGTGACCCTCGACGCCGTCGGCGAGTACGTGGAGTTCACGCTCACCGCCCCGGCGAACGCCATGTCCTTCCGGTACTCGCTGCCGGACAACGCCGCCGGATCGGGCCGGGACGCCTCGATCGACGTACGGGTGAACGGCGGCTCGGCCAAGGCCGTGCCGGTCACCTCGAAGTACGGCTGGTACTACGGCGGGTACCCGTTCAACAACAACCCGGGCGACACCGACCCGCACCACTTCTACGACGAGGCCCGGACCATGTTCGGGTCGACGCTGGCGGCGGGCACCAAGGTCCGGCTCCAGGTCTCCTCGACCGCCGACTCACCGTCGTTCACCATCGACCTGGCGGACTTCGAGCAGGTGGCCGACCCGGTCGCCAGGCCCTCGGGCGCGCTCGACGTCGTCGCCGACTTCGGGGCCGACCCGACGGGGGCCGCCGACTCGACGGCCCGGATCCAGGCGGCCGTGGACGCGGGCCGGACGCAGGGCAAGGAGGTGTACATCCCCCGGGGCACCTTCCAGGTCCGCGACCACATCGTCGTGGACAAGGTGACGTTGCGCGGCGCGGGGCCCTGGTACTCCGTGCTGACCGGGCGCGACCCCTCCGACCGCTCGAAGGCGGTCGGCGTCTACGGCAAGTACGCCGCGCAGGGCGGCAGCAGCGACGTCCTGCTCAAGGACTTCGCCATCATCGGCGACATCCGGGAGCGGGTGGACAACGACCAGGTCAACGCCATCGGCGGCGCCCTGTCGAACTCCACGGTGGACAACGTCTGGATGCAGCACACCAAGTGCGGCGCCTGGATGGACGGCCCGATGGACCACTTCACCATCAAGAACAGCCGCATCCTGGACCAGACCGCCGACGGCGTGAACTTCCACTACGGAGTGACCAACTCCACGGTCACCAACACCTTCGTCCGCAACACCGGTGACGACGGTCTGGCGATGTGGGCGGAGAACGTCCCGAACGTGAAGAACACGTTCTCCTTCAACACGGTGATCCTGCCGATCCTCGCCAACAACATCGTCACCTACGGCGGCAAGGACATCACCATCGCGGACAACGTGATGGCGGACACGATCACCAACGGCGGCGGACTGCACATCGCCAACCGCTACCCCGGCGTCAATTCCGGCCAGGGCACGGCCGTCTCCGGCACCATCACCGCGGCCCGCAACACCCTGATCCGGACCGGGAACAACGACTACAACTGGCGCTTCGGCGTCGGCGCGGTCTGGTTCAGCGGGCTCAACGAGCCCATCAACGCCACGATCAACATCTCCGACAGCGAGATCCTGGACAGCTCCTACGCCGCGATCCATCTGATCGAGGGCGCGACGAACGGGCTGCACTTCGACCACATCAGGATCGACGGCGCCGGAACGTACGCGTTGCAGATCCAGTCCCCGGGCACGGCCACCTTCGACAACGTCGTGGCCACGCACATCGCCCAGTCCAACCCGATCCACAACTGCGTCGGCAGCGGCTTCCGGATCACCCGGGGCGCCGGGAACTCCGGCTGGTACGCCGATCCCCCGGCCTGCACCGGCACCTGGCCCGACCCGGTGTGGACCAACGGCGGTGTGCCGGGCGGCGGCAGCGGCCCGACCGATCCCACGGACCCGCCGACCGATCCGACCGACCCGCCCACCGACCCGACCGACCCGCCCGAGGAGACGGGCAACCTCGCCCGGGGCCGTACCGTCACCGCGTCCGGCCAGGCGGACGTCTACGCGCCCGCCCGCGCCGTCGACGGCGACGCGAACAGCTACTGGGAGAGCACCAACAACGCCTTCCCGCAGACGCTGACCGTCGACCTCGGTGCGGCGAAGGCCGTGAAGCGGCTGGTCCTGAAGCTGCCGCCGGCCGCCGCCTGGTCGACCCGCACGCAGACCCTGGCGGTGTCCGGCAGCACCGACGGCACCACGTACAACACGCTGAAGGGCTCCGCCGGTTACACCTTCGATCCGGCGGGCGGCAACCAGGCGACCGTCACCCTGCCCGGCACGGCGACCCGGTATCTGCGGCTGACGTTCACCGCGAACACCGGCTGGCCCGCGGCGCAGCTCTCGGAACTGGAGGCGTACACCGGCTGACGGGGTATCCGGAAAGCACCGGCGGGCGGCACACCGTGAGGTGTGCCGCCCGCCGGCCGTCCGGTCCGGCTACTTCACGGGGTAGGACTTCGCCGCGGCGGCGGCCTCGGCGGGCCTGACCACCTTCAGTCCGCCGGGGGTCTTCAGGTCCGGCTTCATGATCACGCTCTCCCGGGTGGAGGGCGCCGCCGGGTCGGAGAAGTCGTGCGGCATCCCGAAATCGGCGCCGAAGTCCTTGATGGTGAGCAGCGCCTTGTCGACGCCCTCGCGGGTGAGGTCCTTCGCGGCGCAGGCCTTCTCCAGCGCGTCCCCGAAGAGGCTCGCGGCGTTGTAGCCCGCGATGACGCCGTTGTCGAGGCCGTCCTCGGGATAGGCGGCGGAGTAGTCCTTCGCGAGCTTGGCGGGCCCTGCGCCCGGGTCTCCGATCGGGAGGGTGGAGGCGGCCACGTAGTAGTCCTGCGCGAGGGCCGGTCCGGCCTGGGTCTTGAGGAGTTGCGGGGCGAAGGCGGAGTTGTTGCCGATGACCGGGACCTTGAAGCCGGTGGCGGCGGCGACGCCGACGAGCGAGGCGGCCTGGCGCGGTCCGGCGCTGACGACGACGGCCTTGACGCCGGCCTGCTTGAGGGCGGCGACCTGGGCGGTCATGTCGTTGTCGGTGGGCTTGATCTTCTGTTCGACGACGGTGAGCCCGGCCTCCTTCGCGGCGTACTTCGCGCCCGCGAGGGCGTTCTCGCCGTAGTCGCCCTCGAAGTAGACGTGGCCGATGCGGTCGCCGCGGGCGATGCGCTTCTCGGAGAGGAGGTAGTCGATCGCGTTGATGGTCTCGACGTCGTAGGTGGCGCCGATGACCCGGATGTAGGAGCTGCCGAGGAGGTTGGCGGACCAGGCCTGGGGCAGGACGAGGCCCTTGTCGCCGTTGACGCGGCTCTCGACGGCGGCGACGAAGGGCGAGCCGATGAACTGGACGAAGCCCAGCACCTTCGGTTCCAGCTCGGTGTATCCGGCGACGGCCTTCTGGGGGTCGTAGCCGTGGTCGCGGACGGTCAGTTCGACCGTGCGGCCGCAGATGCCGCCGGCGGCGTTGGTCTCCTTGACCCAGAGCTGCTGGGCCTGGGTGACGCTCTTGCCGAGGGAGGCGTAGACGCCGGTCATGTCGGTGAGCGCGCCGAGCGTGATCGTCTTGCCGGTGACGCCCTCGCCGGTCTTGATCCCGCCCTTGTCCTCGCCGCCGCCGGAGGGTTCGGCCTTTCCGCTGCAGCCCACGAGGGTGAGGGCGAGGGCCGCGCACACGGCCCCGAGCACACGCAGTTTCATTTCTTGTCTCCCGGGTTCTTCGGCGGACGTGTCAGGCCGCCGGGCAGGAACAGGACCGCCGCGACCACCGCGGCGCCGTACAGGTAGCGCGAGGCCTCGCCCGGTGACAGTCCGCCCGTGCCGGGGGCGGAGACCAGGGGCAGGGAGTCGCTGTAGTGGGTGAGCAGCTGCGGGAGCAGCGTGACGAACGCGGCGCCGACGACGGCGCCCGCCACGGTGCCGAGCCCGCCGATGACGATCATGGCGAGGTATTCCAGGGAGAGGACCATGCCGAAGTACTCGGGCACGGTCCGCTGGAAGACGAGGGCGAGCAGGACCCCGGCCAGTCCGGCGTACATGGACGACAGGACGAAGACCCCGGCCCGGTAGCGGGCCACCGGGACGCCCATCACCCCGGCGGCGATCCGGTGGTCGCGGATGGCGTTGAGGGCCCGGCCCGGCCGGCCGCGCAGCACGCCCCGGGCGAAGAGCCCGCTCAGCGCCAGGGCGAGCAGCGCCACGTACCAGAGCTTCTCCGAGGACTGGAACGGGACGGAGGCGACCAGCACCTCGGTGTCGTCGAAGGTGAGGCCGAAGAGCGAGAGCGGGGGCACGTCGCGTCCGTTGAACCCGCCGGTGAGCGAGCCTGCGTTGAACAGGACGTGCTGGCCGATGAAGATCAGGGCGAGGGTGGCGATGCCGAGGTAGGCGCCGCGCAGCCGGCTCGCGATGGGGCTGAACAGTCCGCCGGCCGCTCCGGCGAGGAGGACGGCGAGCAGGGCGGCGAGCCAGCCGGGCAGTCCGAGCCCGGTCAGCTGGTGCCCGTTCTCGGTACTGCTCTCCCCCGCCAGGACGCAGTAGCCGTAGGCGCCCACGGCGAGGAAGAAGGCGTGGCCCATGGAGAGCTGGCCGGTGGCGCCGGTGAGCAGGTTGAGGCCGATCGCGCCGATGGCGGCGGCCATCGCGAAGAGCCCGGCCTGGAGCCAGAAGCGGTCGACGTAGAAGGGGAGGGCGAGCAGCAGCACCGAGCCGGCGGCCCAGAGGTACGTACGGGGGCGGCGCAGCCGGGCGGCGGCGGCCGTGATGCCCGGGGCGGCGGGTGCGGTGGTGGTCTCAGACACGGGCCAGCTCCTTCGTTCCCAGGAGTCCCGCGGGCCGCAGCAGCAGCACGAGCACCATCACCAGATAGGGGGCGAGGTCGCCGATGCCGCGGCCGAGGAAGGACAGATCGCTCTGGTATCCGGTGGCGAGTGCCTCGGTGACGCCGACGATCAGCCCGCCGGCCAGGGCTCCGGTGGTGGAGTCGAGTCCGCCGAGGATGGCGGCGGGGAAGGCCTTGAGGGCGGCGAGCGAGGTGGCGCGTTCCAGTCCGGGGGTGGGGAAGACGGTGAGGAAGAGCGCGGCCACGGCGGCGAGTGCCCCGGCCACCGCCCAGGCGGTGAGCGAGACCCGGCCGAGCCGGATGCCCATCAGGGCGGCGGTCTGCGGGTTCTCCGCGGCGGCCCGCATCGACACGCCCCAGGAGGTGAAGCGGAAGGCGAGCAGGAACACGGTGATGAGCAGGGCCGCGGCGACGAAGGCCGCGATGCGGGTCTGGGCGAGGGTGACGTCGCCGAGGGTGACGACCTTGTCGCCCCAGGGGTCGCCGAGCGAGAGGACCTCGGTGCCCATGCGCCGGGTGAGTTCGGTGGTGAGCAGGATGTCGACGCCTATGGTGACGATGGCCAGGACGCTCTGGTCGCCGCCCCGGTAGCGGCGCATCACCAGGAACTCGACGGCGGCGCCGACGACCGCGGCGCCCGCGATCCCGGCGCCGAGCGCGGGCCAGAAGCCGATGTCGTCGTGGAGGACCGCGGTGACGTAGCCGCCGGCCAGGAGCAGCGAGGCATGGGCGAAGTTGACGACCTCGGTGGCCTTGAAGATGACGACGAAGCCGAGCGCGATGAGCGCGTAGACCGAGCCGATGGAGAGTCCGCCGAGGAGGAGTTCGATGAAAGTGGTCATTCCTGTGTCCCCAAGTAGGCCTGGACGACGGCCGGGTCGTTCTGGACCTCGGCGGGGGTGCCGCCGGAGATCCTGCGTCCGAAGTCGAGTACGGTCACGGCGTCCGCGAGCCGCATGACGACGCCCATGTCGTGTTCGACGAGCACGATCGAGATGCCGAGGCTGTCGCGGATCCCGGCGACGACGGCCGCGGTGCGCCGGCGTTCGTCGGCAGTCATGCCCGCGACGGGTTCGTCCAGGAGCAGGACCCTCGGTTCCATGCAGAGCGCCCGGCCGAGTTCGACGAGCTTCTGCGTGCCGTACGGGAGGGCGGCGGCGGGGCGGTCCAGGTCCTTGTCCAGGCCGATGAACGCGGCGATCTCGCGGACCCGTTCGCGGTGGCGCCGCTCCTCGCGGGCCGCGGCGGGCAGCCGCAGCCCGGAGGCGAGGAAACCGGCCCGGGTGAGCCGGTGCCGGCCGAGCATCAGGGTGTCGGCGACGGTGGCGTGCGGGGGCAGCGCGAGGTTCTGGAAGGTGCGGGCGACGCCGAGCGCGGCGATGCGGTGCGGGGCGAGTCCGGTGAGCCGGGTGGCGCCGAGGTGGACGGTGCCGGAGGCGGCCCGGTAGACCCCGGAGAGCACATTGAAGGTGGTGGACTTCCCGGCGCCGTTGGGGCCGATGACGGCGTGCACGCTGCCCGGCTCCACGGTGAAGGAGATGCCGTCGAGCGCGGTGAGCCCGGCGAAGCGCACGGTGACGTCGCGGACCGTGAGCGCCTCGGGGGCCGCCGCGGTGGTGTCCTGAGCGGTCGTCACGCGGACCACCTGCTGAGCGTGGGTACGGTGCCGGCGGCGCTCCCGGCGTCCTCGGCGGCGGTCTCGTCGACGACGCCGAGGTAGCGGCGGCGGACCTCGTCGGAGGCGGCCAGTTCGTCGGCCGGTCCCTCCAGGGCGACCTCGCCGACCTCCAGGACGTAGGCGGTGGAGGCGAGGCGCAGGGCGATCGCGGCGTTCTGCTCGACGAGCAGGACGGAGGTACCCGTGGCGTTGATCTCCCGTACGGTGTCGGCGATGCGGGCCGCCATCAGCGGGGCGAGGCCGAGCGAGGGTTCGTCGAGCAGCAGCAGCCGGGGCCGGGCCATCAGCGCCCGTCCCATCGCCAGCATCTGCTGTTCGCCGCCGGAGAGCAGCCCGGCCCGCTGGTGGGCGCGCCGGGCGAGGACGGGGAACAGCTCGTGGACGCGGGTCAGGGCCTCGGCGGCGGCCTTGCGTCCGCCCCGGGCGCCGAGCGCGCCCGCCCGCAGATTGTCGGCCACCGTCATCCGGGCGAACACCTGGCGGCCCTCGGGGACCTGGACCACTCCGGCGGCGACCACCTGGGCGGGGTGCAGCCCGTCCAGGGGCCGTCCGTCGAAGCGGACCGTGCCCGTACCCGTACCCCGGTGGAAGCCGAGGGTCCGCGAGACGGCCCGCAGCAGTGTGGTCTTCCCGGCCCCGTTGCCGCCGAGCACGGCGGTGATCGTGCCGGCCGGCACATCGAGCGAGACGTCGCGCAGCGAGCGGACCGGGCCGTAGCCCACCGACAGTGCGCGGATCTCCAGCGTTGCCACGCGTCCTCCTCCTTCCGCCTGTCATGGAGCGGACGCGTGGGTGCCGTACGGGCACGGGGATCCCGGCCCGGAGGCGGCCGGCGGTTGCCCGTCCGGTGCGTCCGTGCGCCACAGACCAGCAGCGGGCGGGCCGCGCGTCCACGGCCCGGGGCCCGGACGCTGCGGATGACCAGTGCCGGAGCGGCCCGGTTGGGCACATGCACAGACGGCGGCCCGGCCCGCTCCCCCGGGCCGGGGAGCGGTGTCATCCTCACGGCGCGGGCCGGACGGCACGGACGCCGGATGCCGGATGCCGTGAAGGGACGGGACACCGGCGTGGTCGGCCGGGGAGACGGAGCGGGTATGCGGCGGCGCGGGGACGGACGGGCGGGGGCGCTCCTCGACGCGTTGCTGGACGGCGACGGCGGCCCGGACCTCGTCCGTCTGGCGGCCGGTGCGCTGGCGCTGCCGGAGCGGGGGCGGTACGCGGTCGCGGTCGTCGTTCCGCCTGCGGGTGCCGGTGAACGGCCCTCCGGCGCGCACGGGTTGAGGTTCCTGTGGCGGGCCCGGCCCGGCCGGGAGATCGCGGTGGTGGTGGCGGGGGACGCGGACCCGGTCGCGGTGGCGGCGGCCGTGTCGGCCGTACGGCCGGGTCCCGGCGGGGTCGGGCCGGTGGTGGAGGGGCTGTCGGGACTGGGGACGGCGCGCCGGCTGGCGGAGGCGGCACTGCTGGTGTGCGGTCCGGGCGGGGACCGGGCGGTGTGCCTGGCGGGCCGGATTCCGGCGGCCCTGGTGGCGGGCGGCCCGGACCTCGCGGCCCATCTGGCCGAGGAGGTGTTCGGCCCGCTGCTGGACCGCGCCCCGGCGGACCGGGCGGTGCTCGTGGCGACGCTGGAGGCGTGGCTGGACTGCGACGGCTCGGCGGCGCGCGCGGCGGCCCGGCTGCGCTGTCACCGCAATACCGTGCTGAACCGGCTGCGGCGGCTGGAGACGCTGACCTCGCGGTCGCTGTCACGGCCCCGGGAGCTGGTGGAGGTGGTCCTGGCCCTGGAGGCGGTCCGGAGTGCGCCGGGCGGCGCGGGACCGGTGCGGATCCCGGCGGAGGGCCACGCGCCGGGATCGCCGGACGGCCCCCGGGTGCTGCCGCACGGGCCGGGGGGATGGCGCGGGGCCGGGCACGTGGGCTGATCCGGGGCGGTGCGGAGGGAACCCGCCCGGGACCACGCGTCCCCGTACCACCGGAACCGGGAACGCCCCAGGTCACAGCCTCACGGCCCCGTGCCACCGTGACCGGGAGCACCCCGGTCACGGCCTCACGATGTCACCGCCCCACGCAGCCCGCGGTCACCGCCCCACGGCGGCCCCGTCCCGCGGAATCAGCTCAGGAAGTCCCGCCCGATCGACTCCGCGACCCGCTCCAGCAGCGGGCCGGCCTCGGCCATGCAGACGGCGGGGTCGGGTTCCAGTGCGGTGAGCGGGTAGGCGCGGCGGATGCCCGCGCGGCCCAGGGAGTCCGGGGGCAGGGCGAGGCGCCCGCAGACCGCGACGACGTCGAGGCCCGCGGCGCGGGCCGCGGCGGCGACGCCGGCCGGGGCCTTGCCGTGCAGGGTCTGCTCGTCGAGGGAGCCCTCGCCGGTGATGACGAAGGTGGCGCGGGCCAGCGCGGGGGCGAAGCCGAGGACGTCGAGCATGACCTCGATGCCGGGCCGGAAGCGCGCGCCGAGGGCGACCAGGGCGCCGTAGCCGATGCCGCCCGCCGCACCCGCGCCCGGCAGCCGGGCCTGTCCGGGGCCGAGGACGGAGGCGTAGTGGGCGAGCGCCGCGTCGAGGAGGGCGATGTCGTCCTCGGTGGCGCCCTTCTGCCGGCCGTAGACCTCCGGCGCCCCGGTGGGTCCGGTGAGGGGGTTGTCGACGTCGCTGGCGAGGATCAGGTCGACCGCGCCGAGCCGGGGGTCGAGCCCGGACAGATCGGCCGTGGCCAGATCGGCGAGGGCGGCGCCGCCGGGGCCGACCGGTTTGCCGTCCGCGTCCAGGAAGCGGGCGCCGAGCGCGGTCAGCATCCCCGCGCCGCCGTCCGTGGTCGCACTGCCTCCGACGCCGAAGACGATGGTCCGCGCGCCGGCCTCCACCGCGGCGAGCAGCAGTTCGCCGGAGCCGTACGTGGTGGCGGTGAGCGGGGCGAACACGCCGGAGGGCAGGTGCTGGAGGCCGGAGGCCTCGGCCATCTCGACGACGGCGGTGGTGCCGCGCACCGCGTAGGCCGCGGTGACGGGGTCGCCCAGCGGGCCGGTCACCCGGGCCTCGCGGCGTTCGAATCCGGCGGCCACCGCGGCCGCCACCGTGCCGTCGCCGCCGTCCGCGACGGGCAGGGCCTCGACCCGTACCCCGGGAACGGCCCGCCGCAGCCCGGCCGTGACCCGCTCCGCGACCTGTACGGCCGTCAGCGAGCCCTTGAACTTGTCCGCCGCGACGAGCACGCGTGCGGTCTCCATCACTGCTCCGTCCGTCACCTTGATTCCCTTTGCATTCGAACAGGCAGTCGCGCCGCCCCGACCCTATCCGCAGCACCCCCTCCCTGCCCATGGGTGTCCGGGCCCTGGACCGCCCCCGGGCCGGACCCGGCGGTGCCCGCCGCGCCGCTACGCTGCTGCCGTGACGACCTCTGACTACGCCACCTACATCGCCGGTCTGCCCAAGGTGCTGGCGGGCGCGGCCTGCCTGTTCCGCGACGCCCGGGGCCGGGTGCTGCTCGTCGAGCCGAACTACCGGGAGGGCTGGACGCTGCCCGGCGGCACGATCGAGTCGGCGGACGGCGAGACCCCGCGGCAGGCCGCGCGGCGCGAGTCCGCCGAGGAGATCGGACTGGACCTGGAGCCGGGGCGGCTGCTCTCCGTCGACTGGACCCGGGGCAGCGCACGGCCGCCGATCGTCGCCCATGTGTACGACGGCGGGGTCCTCGACGACGAGGCGCTCAAGGCGATCCGGATCCAGGAGGAGGAGCTGCTGTCCTGGAAGCTCGTCGAGCCGGCGGAGCTGGACGCGTATCTGATCGGCACCCTGCTCCCCCGGGTGCGCGCCTCGCTGGAGGTACTGGACTCCGGTGCGGGCACGGCGGAGCTGGTGGACGGCCGGCCCGCCGTCTGATCCCCCGGGCCCGGTGCGGCCCGCCGGGTCAGCCCTGGGTGTCCTGCGGCCTGATCCCGTCCTCGCGCACGGTCTCCTCGCGGGCCGCGGTACGCGCCTCCGTGCGGTGGCCGCGCGCGATGTAGTCGCGTACGACGAGTTCGACGGCGTCCTGGGGCCTGTATTGAGTTCCCCGTCGTCCGCCCGGAGGGCGGGCGCAGCGGCGGTCGGTGCGTGCGATCGGCGTGCGGGGGCCCAGGTCATGTGGCGGAGCCACCTGTCCTGGGTCCCCGTGCGGCGAGCGTGCGTGCCGGGCGCCGGGGCGCAGACGGGGAACTCAATACAGGCCCCAGGGGTTGCCGACCCCCGCGAGGACCATGACTTCGACGACGAGTTCCGCTTCCAGACCCACCATTACCTTCGCCATGGCGGGACGGTAGCAGCCCGCGATATCGCCTCGCCGCAGGCCGCGTCGGCTGCGTACGCTCGCGCCATGACACTCGTGGCGATCCTCAGCGGTGCCGGTATCTCCACGGACTCCGGCATCCCCGACTACCGCGGGCCGAACGGCTTGTGGCGCAAGGACCCGGAGTCCGAGAAGCTCGTTCAGTACGACCTGTACATGGCGGATCCGGACATCCGCCGCCGCTCCTGGCTGATGCGCCGGACGAGCGCCACGTGGAACGCGGAGCCGAACGGCGCGCATCGCGCGGTCGTCGCGCTGGAGCGGGCCGGCGTCCCGGTCCGGGTGATCACACAGAACGTCGACGGGCTGCACCAGCTGGCCGGGATGCCCGCCCGCAAGGTCCTCGAACTGCACGGCACCGCGCGCGAGGTGGTGTGCACCCGCTGCCACCGCCGGACGACGATGGCCGAGGCGCTGGACCGGGTGGAGGCCGGGGAGCCGGATCCGCCGTGCCGCGACTGCGGGGGCATCCTCAAGTCGGCGACGGTGATGTTCGGCGAGCGGCTCGATCCGGTGGTCCTGGGCGAGGCGATGGGCGTCGCCAAGGCCTGTGAGGTGTTCGTCGCGGTGGGGACCTCGCTCCAGGTGCAGCCCGCCGCGTCGCTGGCCGGCCTCGCGGTGGAGCACGGGGCGCGCCTGATCGTGGTGAACGCGGAGCCGACGCCGTACGACGAGCTGGCCGAGGAGACGATCCGGGAGCCGATCGGCACCGCGCTGCCGGCGCTGCTGGAACGCCTGGCGGAGGAGTCGGGCGCCTGATCCGGCCCGGCGGGCCTCGGTACGGTCCGCCGTATGACTCCCGCCGGCTCCCCCGCCCGTCCCCCGCTGACCACCGGAACGGCCCCCCGTTCCGCGCACGACACCGTCGCCGCCGTCCGGTCCTCGTACGACACCGTCGCCGTCGCCTACGCGTCCCTGCTCGCCGACGAGTTGGCGGACAGACCGCTGGAGCGGGCGGTGCTGTCCGTGTTCGCCGGGTACGCGGCGGCGGCCGGGGGTCCGGTCGTCGACGCCGGGTGCGGGCCGGGCCGGGTGACGGCTCTTCTGCGGGACCGCGGGGTACCGGCGTTCGGGGTCGATCTGTCGCCGGGCATGGTGGCGGAGGCCCGCCGCCGCCATCCGGATCTGCGCTTCGAGGTGGGCACGACGACGGCGCTGGACGCGGCGGACGGCTCGCTGGGCGGGGTGCTCGCCTGGTACTCGCTGGTCCACACCCCGCCGGAGGAACTGCCCCGCCATCTGGCCGAGTTCCACCGCGTACTGACGCCGGGCGGTCCGCTGCTGCTGGCCTTCAAGGCGGGGGACGAACGGGTCCGGCTGGAGCGGGCGTACGGGCATCCGGTGGATCTGGACGTGTACCGCTTCTCCCCCGCGCGGGTGGCGCGGCTGCTGGGGGCCGCCGGGTTCGAGGGGGTGGCCGGGCTGGTCCGGGCGGCGGAGGGGACGGAGGCGACACCGCAGGCGTTCCTGCTCGCACGCAAGAGCGCGTAGGCGGTTCGCGGGCGCCTCAGTGCGGGCCGTCGTCCTTGTGGCGGGCGTAGTAGCGGGCGACCCGGGCGCGGTTGCCGCAGCGGGCGGCCGAGCACCAGCGGCGGCGCGGGTGGGCGGGCAGGAAGAGCATCGTGCAGTCGTCGGCCTCGCACTCCCTGACCTTCGCGAGCGCCGGACCGGCGAGCAGCAGGACGGCGTCCTCGGCCAGCGCCGCCGCCACCCGCGCCCCGAGCGGGCCGGAGCGGCGGGGTTCCGCCGTGAGCGTCCCGTCGCTCCACTCCGCGAACCGGACGGCGGGGGCGGCACGTTGTGCCTCGTTCAGGGCGCGCAGGTCGGCGGGGTCGGGGCGCTCGCCCCGGCGGGCCGCCGCGAGGGCGCGGGCGGTGTGGGTCCGCACGGCGCGGACGGCCGCCGCGTCGGCCGCGTCCGCCTCGGGTGCCCCGGCGGCGCCCGGGAGCCGGCCGGCCTCCAGGGCCAGCCAGCGCAGCAGGCCCTCCGCGTCGGCGAGATGGTCGGGCGGGTCGCCCTCGGCGGCGTACGGCAGCGTGTTGAGCAGGTCCAGGGCGAGCGGTTCGCCGGTCAGGGGCTCGGGGCCAGTCATGCGACTAATGCTAACTCACGCGCTTGACACATTAGCCGGTCGCCTCATAGAACTAATGGGTCATTCCATTGAGGAGGCATGTGAACATGGTGATCCAGACGGTTCCGCAGATCCGCCACCGGCACATCGAGGTCGACGGCGTCCGTGTCTTCTTCCGCGAGTCGGTCCCGTCGCCGGCCGCGGACGACGCCTCGCCGCTGCTCCTGCTGCACGGATTCCCCTCGGCCTCGCACCAGTTCCGCCGCCTCATGGACGCCCTCGGGGCCCACTACCGGCTGATCGCGCCGGACTACCCGGGGTTCGGCCACAGCGACGCCCCCGCCTCCACGTCCGAGGGCGGCTCGTTCACGTACACCTTCGACCGGCTCGCCGACGTCATGGAGGGCTTCGTGCGCGCGCTCGGACTGGAGCGCTTCGTGATGTACGTGTTCGACTTCGGGGCCCCCGTGGGGTTCCGGCTCGCCACCCGTCACCCGGAGTGGATCGCCGGGCTCGTGGTGCAGAACGGCAACGCGTACGCGGAGGGGCTGTCACCGACGGCCCGCGACTTCATCGCGCTGCGACGGGACACCCCCGGCGCCGCCGACACCGTGCGCACGCTGCTGACACTGCCGGCGACGCGCGGCCAGTACGAGGGCGGGACCGCCGATCCGCACCTGGTGGCACCGGACGGCTGGACGCTGGACCAGCACTTCCTGGACCTGCCCGGCCGCACCGCGCCGCAGCTGGACCTGGCCTTCGACTACCACTCCAACGTGGCTCTCTACCCGCGCTGGCAGGAGTGGCTGCGGGCGCACACCCCGCCTGCCCTCGTCGTCTGGGGCGCGCACGACATGTTCTTCCCCGAGCCCGGCGCCCTCGCCTATCTGCGCGACCTCCCGGACGCCGAGCTGCACCTCCTGGACACCGGGCACTTCGCGCTGGAGGACCGTCTGCCGGTGATCGCCCCGCTGATCGCCGCGTTCCTGGACCGTGTCGGGGCCGCTCCGGAGGCCGTCCGGTAGAGTGAGGGGCTGCGAAGGGGAGTAGCCCCGCGAACCGGTCGTCGACACACTGGAACCCCCGGGTTCCCGGTGGCCGGGTCCGCGCTCCGGCACGGACGGGCGAGACCTTCGGTCAGGTATGACACGTCCACATCCCGTGGGCGGTGCCGTCATGCCGGGCCGAGTGGTCCTCCGAGACGCCCGAGCGGCACTTCGCGGAAGATCCGGAGCCCGGCTCCTACAGAAAGCCACCCGGAATGCATCTCGACCCCCTGGCGATCATCACCGCTTTCGGGCTGATCTTCCTCGCCGAGCTCCCCGACAAGACGATGTTCGCGTCGCTCGCCATGGGCACCCGCATGCGCCCGCTCTACGTCTGGTTCGGCACCTCGTCCGCGTTCATCGTCCATGTCGCCATCGCGGTCGGGGCGGGCGGCCTCCTGGGGCTGCTGCCCGACTGGATCGTCAAGATCGTCTCCGCCTCGCTGTTCGCCTTCGGCGCCTTCATGCTGCTGCGCGCCGACGGGGGCGACGACGAGGACGAGGACGGCCCGAAGACGGTGACGGGCTTCTGGCCGGTGTACTCGACCGCGTTCACGGCCGTGTTCATCAGCGAATGGGGCGATCTGACGCAGATCACCACGGCCAACCTGGCCGCGAGCAACGGCGCCTGGTCCACGGCCATCGGCTCCGCCGCCGCCCTGATGTCCGTATCGGCCCTGGCGCTCCTGGCGGGCCGCTTCATCGCCAAGCGCGTCCCGCTCAAGACGGTCCAGCGCATCGGCGGACTGTGCATGCTGGGCCTGGCGATCTGGACCGTGATCGAGATCTTCGTCTGATTCCGGCCTCCGTCCGATCCGGGCCTCCGTCCGGGGCCGGTCCTCGGCCGGTCCGGTCCGGCCGGCGGGACGGGAAAGGGGCGGGCCCCCGCGTATCCGCGCGGGGGCCCGCCCCTTTTTCCTCGGCCGGCGCGGATCCTCTAGAAGAGCGCCGGAACGCTGTCCTCGGTGCCGTTCTCGAACGCCAGCAGCCGCTGTTTGCGGTCCAGGCCGCCGCCGTAACCGGTGAGGCTGCCCGAGGCCCCGATCACCCGGTGGCAGGGCACGATGATCCCGACCGGGTTCTTCCCGTTCGCCAGGCCCACCGCCCGGGAGGCCCCCACCCGGCCCAGGTTCCCGGCCAGTTCCCCGTACGTCCGGGTCTCGCCGTACGGGATGCGGCACAGCTCCGCCCAGACGCGGCGCTGGAACGGGGTGCCGTCCAGACGCAGCGGCAGGTCGAACGCGCGCAGCTCACCGGCGAAATAGGCGTCCAGCTGCTCGATCGCCTCGTCGAAGGGGGCGGGATCGGGGACGCCGAAGGTCTCCTCGGGCGGCCGGTGCCGCTGTCCGGTCATGTACAGGCCGCAGAGGACCCCGTCGGCGGCGACGAGGGTCAGCGGCCCGTAGGGGCTGTCGGTCACGGTGTGCCGGCGCTCGGCCGGGCCGGTGGATGCGGTTGCGGTGCTCACGGGGAACCTTCGGCTGAGGGGAGATGGTTGATGGGGTGGTCGTCGACGGTCCAGAGGTACTGGACGGCGTACGCGCGCCAGGGCCGCCAGTCCGCGGCGCGGGCGGTCAGCGCGGCGGGCGTCGCGGGCAGGCCCAGGTGCTGGGCGGCCCGGCCGATGCCCAGGTCGGTCGGCAGGAAGGCGTCCGGGTCGCCCAGCGCCCGCATCGCGATGACCTCGACGGTCCAGGGGCCGAATCCGGGCAGGGCGCCCAGTTCGGCGCGGGCGCGCTCCCAGTCGCTGTCCGGGCCCAGCCGCAGCGAGCCGTCCGCGAGCGCCCCGACGAGCGTGGTGAGCGTCCGGCGGCGGGAGCGCGGCAGCGCCAGCCGCTCGGGGTCCAGTCCGGCCAGGGCCTCCGGGGCCGGGAAGAGATGGGTCAGCCCGCCCTCGGGATCGTCCACGGGGGTGCCGTACGCCGTGACCAGCCGGGCCGCGTGCGTCCGGGCGGCCGCGGTGGAGACCTGCTGGCCGAGAACGGCGCGTACGGCGAACTCCGCGCCGTCGACCGTGCGCGGCACCCGGCGTCCCGGGGCCGCGTCGACGAGCGGCGCGAGCAGCGGGTCGGCGCGCAGTTGCGCGTCCACGGCCACCGGGTCGGCGTCCAGGTCGAGCAGCCAGCGGCAGCGGCTGATGGCCCGGGTGAGGTCGCGGGGGTCGGTGAGGGAGAGCCGGCAGGCGATGTGGTCGGGGCGGGGCGCGAGGGAGACGATGCCGTGGCCGTGCGGCAGGTCGAGGGTGCGGCGGTAGGCGCCGTCGCGCCATTCCTCCACGCCGGGCACGGCGGTCGCGGCCAGATGCCCGAAGAGGTTGGACGGGTTGAGCGGGGCGCGGTACGGCAGCCTCAGCGCGATCACGCCGGGGGTCGCCGCCGGGCGCGCCGAGCGGGCGGCGCGGGCGCGCAGTTCCCCGGGGGCGAGGGCGAAGACCTCGCGGACCGTGTCGTTGAAGGTGCGGATCGAGGAGAACCCGGCGGCGAAGGCCACCTCGGCCATGGGCATCCCGGTCGTCTCGATGAGCAGCCGCGCGGTCTGCGCCCGCTGCGCGCGGGCCAGGGCCAGCGGTCCGGCACCCAGCTCGGCGAGCAGCTGCCGTTCGATCTGGCGGGCCGAGTAGCCGAGCCGGGCGGCCAGTCCCGGGACGCCCTCCCGGTCGACGACGCCGTCCCTGATCAGGCGCATCGCGCGGGCCACCGAGTCGGCGCGGGCGTTCCACTCGGGCGATCCGGGGCTGGTGTCGGGCCGGCACCGTTTGCAGGCCCGGAATCCGGCCTGCTGACAGGCGGCGGCGCTCGGGTAGAACGTCATGTTCTCGGTCTTGGGCGGGACGACCGGGCAGCTGGGGCGACAGTAGATGCGGGTGGTCAGGACGGCGGTGAAGAACCAGCCGTCGAAGCGGGCGTCCTTGGAGCGGACGGCCCGGACGCAGCGCTCGGTGTCGGTGTGCATGGTCCCAGCATGGGTCACGGTCCCGGGCCGGGGCTGGCGGAAATCCGACATGGGCGTGCGCCCGCCGCACCCGTGCGGACGTCCGGCGCGGGCCCGGGTGAAGGGGCGGGCGGCGAGTTGACAGACATCCGCGCGATGAGAGGCTGGAGGGGGTTGTGGGGCCCGTGGGCCGCGTGGACCGGCTGGGGCCGCGCGGAGCGGGGGTGCCCGAGCACCGTAGGCGAGCGCAAGGGAGAACCGTCATGACGGACGCGTCGTCCGCGCCGATCTGTTCCCACCTCGACCAGGTGCGGCGCGTCCCCCCGGACAGTCCCGACTCCTGCCCCCAGTGCGTGGCGCAGGGGGACAGCTGGGTGCATCTGCGCATGTGCCAGAGCTGCGGGCACGTCGGCTGCTGCGATTCCTCGCGCAACCAGCACGCCACCGCCCATTTCCGCGCCTCGGGACATCCGCTGGTCCGCTCCTACGAACCGGGCGAGACCTGGTGGTGGTGCTACGAGGACCAGGTGACCTTCGACGTGGACGGCGTCGGCCCCGCGCGGGAGGCCTGAGCGGCACGGCCCCGGCGGGCCCGGGGCTCAGCGCTGGGCGGCCAGCGCCTCCTCGAACTCCACGTACGCGTGCGCGTCGAAGAGTACGAACCGCACCTCCTCGACGGGCGGCGCGGCCTCGGCCAGCACGGTGCGCACGGCGATGCGCGCGCCGTCGTCCATGGGCCAGCCGTAGATGCCGGTGGAGACCGCGGGGAAGGCGACCGTGCGCGCGCCCAGCTCCGCCGCGACCTTCAGCGATTCGCGGTAGCAGGACTCCAGGAGGGCCGAGCGGTCCTCGGCGCTGCTGTAGACCGGTCCGACCGTGTGGACGACCCAGCGGGCGTCGAGCCGTCCGGCGGTGGTGGCGACGGCCTGCCCGGTGGCCAGTCCCCTGCCGTACGAGGACGCGCGCAGATCGCGGCAGGCGGCCAGGATCTCCGGGCCGCCCCTGCGGTGGATCGCCCCGTCGACTCCGCCGCCGCCGAGCAGGGAGGAGTTCGCGGCGTTGACGACGACATCGACGGACTGCTGGGTGATGTCGCCCCGGACGAGGGTGACGGCGACGGTCGAAGGTGTGCGCATGAGGCCATTCTGCCGTTGCGGAACGGGCCGTGGGGGCCGGTGGGGCAGGCCGGTCGTCACCGGCGGGCGGCCGGCCCCGTCTCCCGCAGCCGCCGCCAGACGGCCTTCGCCGCGTGGTGTCCGGACATGCCGTGCACCCCGGGGCCGGGCGGGGTCGCCGAGGAGCAGATGTAGACCGACGGATGCGCGGTCGCGTACGGAATCCGGGCGAGCCTTGGGCGGATCACGGTCTGGAGTCCGGCGAACGCCCCGCAGGCGACGTCGCCGTCCACGTAGTTGGCGTTGCGGGCGGCGAGCCGGGGCGGGCCGGCGACCGCGCGGGCGAGCACCAGATCGCGGAAGCCGGGGGCGAAGCGCTCCAGTTGGCGTTCGATGACGTCGGTGGCGTCGCCCTCCCAGCCCGCCGGGACGTGTCCGTACGCCCAGAAGACGTGCTTGCCCTCGGGCGCGCGGGACGGGTCGAAGAGGCTGGGCTGGGCGGTGATGAGGAAGGGCACGCTCGGGTCGCGGTCGTCGACGGCGGCACGGAGCGCGGCGTCGATCTCGCCGGCCGTGGGGCCGATGTGGACCGTGCCGGCGCGGCGGGCCTCCTCGGCGGTCCAGGGGACGGGGCCCGAGAGCGCGTAGTCGATCTTGAAGCAGGAGGCGCCGTAGCGGTATCCCCGGTAGGCGCGGCCGAGTCCGGCGATCCGGGCGAGCGCGGTCGGCGAGGTGTCGAAGATGTAGGCGCGGGCGGGCGGCAGCTCGTCCAGCCGCTTGACCTCCGTGCCGGTGCGGATGACGCCGCCCTGCTCCCGGAGGTACCCGGCGAGGGCGTCGGAGATGGACTGGGAGCCGCCGCGCGGCACCGGCCAGCCCCGCTCGTGGGCGGCGATCGCGAAGAGCAGGGCGATGCCGCCGGTGGCGAGGCCGCTGGTGGGCGCGATGGCGTGGGCGGCGAGTCCGGCGAGCAGACCGCGGGCCTTCTCGCCCCGGAAGCGGCGGGAGAGCAGCGTGGCGGGCTGGATCGCGTCGAGTCCGAAGCGGACCCAGCGGTAGGGGTCGCGGGGCAGTCCGTCCCACGGGGTGCGCAGGAAGTCCTGGGCGAGGGTGTCCCAGTGGCCGACGTAGGGCTCGACCAGCCGTCGGTAGGCGCCCGCGTCGCGCGGGCCGAGCGCCATGGCGGTCTCCCCCACCGAGGTGGCCAGGACGGCCGCGGTGCCGTCCGGGAAGGGGTGGGCGAGGGCCAGATCGGGCTGGATCCATTCCAGGCCGTGCCGGGCGAGCGGCATCGTGTCGAAGGCGGGCGAGCCGATGCCCAGCGGATGGACGGCCGAGCAGGGGTCGTGCCGGAAGCCCGGCAGCGTCAGCTCCTCCGTGCGGGCCCCGCCGCCGACGGTCGCTCCGGCCTCGAAGACCTCCACGGCATAGCCCCTGCGGGCCAGTTCGACCGCGGCGGTCAGTCCATTGGGGCCCGCCCCCACGACGACTGCATCGAGCATCGACGGCACCTTCGGACTCCTTTGTCAGCCGACGGTCTGGGCACCCAGGATATTCGCAGGCACCGACAGCGGGGGCGCGGGTAGGGTCACCGACCGATGACCACTCCGCATTCCGCCTCCCGGCAGCCGTCCGCCCCCGCCGCACCGTCCGCCGCGCCGCCCGAGGCCTCCGTGCCGCCCCGGATCGCCGCCATGGCCGAGCAGTTGACCGGCGTCGCCGGCATCCGGGCGGTCGCGCTCGGCGGCAGCCGGGCCCGGGGCACGCACCGTCCGGACTCCGACTGGGACCTCGGGCTGTACTACCGGGGCGCGCCGGACCTCGCCGCGCTGACCGCGCTGGCCTCGGAGTTCCAGGGTTCGCCCGTCGAGGTCGCCGGTCCGGGCGGCTGGGGCCCCTGGGTCGACGGCGGCGCCTGGCTGCGCGTGGACGGCGTCCAGGTGGACTGGATCCTCCGCGATCTGGACCGGGTCGCATCCGTCTGGGCCGACTGCCGGGAGGGCCGTTTCGAGGTGGGGATCCAGCCCGGCCATCCGCTGGGCTTCTGGTCCCCCGCGTATCCGGGCGAGGTCGCGCTCTGCCGCGTACTGGCCGATCCGCACGGCGCGTTGACGGAACTGCGGCGGCAGACCGCCACCTATCCGGAGCCGCTGCGCCGGGCACTGGCCGACGCGGCCTGGGAGGCGGACTTCTCGGTCGCGTCGGCCGCCAAGTCGGCCGGTTCGGACGACCGGCTCCATGTGTCGCTCTGCCTGTCCCGGGCGTTCGGCATCCTGGCCCAGGCCCTGCACGCCCACCACCGCACCTGGTGCCTCAACGAGAAGGGCGCGCTGGCCGCCGCGGCGGCCCTTCCCGACACCCCTGCGGGCTTCGCCGAGCGGGTCGGCGAGGCACTGCGGGGGCTGGACGGCGCGGCGGTGGCGTCGGCCGGGCGGATCGTGCGCGACGTACGCGGGATGCTGTCGGCACGGTCGGCCTGAGCCCCGCCGGTCCCCTCCCGGGCCGGGGCGCCCGGTTCAGTCCTGCCGGATGGCCTCGACGCTTCGGGCCAGCAGGGCGCGCAGGGTGTCGCGCTCCTGCGGCGTGAACGCGTCCGCGAGGCGGCGTTCGATCCGTACGGCCTGCTCGTCGGCCAGCCGCAGCACCTCGGACCCGGCGTCCGTCAGACGGGTCTCCAGCATCTTCTGATGCCACGGGTGCACGGATCGGGCGATCAGGCCGCGCTCCTCCAGATGCTTGAGCACCGCCGCCATCGCCTGCGGGGTCACCAGGCAGGCGCGGGCCAGCGCCGCTCCCGACATCCCCGGGTTGCCGTCCAGGGCGAACAGCGCCGCGTACTGCGCGACGCTCAGATCGACGCCCCTCAGCGCGGCGCTCTTCGCGGCCATCAGGGCCTGTTCTGCGCGTTTGATGTCCGCGCCGAGGCGTTCACCGGCGGTCATTCCCATGCCCGCGAGCGTACAGCCCCGCTGATGAATCAGGGCCCGACCGGAAAACAGCCCTGGATGACCTATCAAGACCTTGATATAACTCAACCTATGGATACAGAACGCGACCGTACGCCGACGCACACCGCGCCCGCCGTCTACGAAGGGACCGTCCTCGTCACCGGGGCCACCCAGGGACTCGGTCTCCATCTCGCCCGCGACCTCGCCGGACGCGGGGCGACGCTGCTCCTGCACGGCCGCGGCCGGGACCGGCTCGACCGGGCGGCGGCCGAGGTACGGGCCGCCTCCGGAGGCCGTGCCCCGGTGCGCACCTATCTCGCGGACCTCTCCGACCTGGACCAGGTCCGCGCGCTGGCCGCCGAGGTGCGGGCGGCCGAGCCCCGCCTCGACGTCCTGGTGAACAACGCGGTGGCCGGCGGCGGCGCGGAGCCGCTGCGCCGGGAGGTGAGCGCGCAGGGCCACGAGCTGCGCTTCGCCGTCAACCATCTCGCCCCGCAGGTGCTCACCCGGGAACTCCTGCCACTGCTGAGGGACTCCGCCCCGGCGCGGGTGGTGCAGGTGGCCTCGGTCGGGCAGTCGCCCGTCGACTTCGAGGACGTGATGATGGAGCGCGGCTACGAGGGCCTGGAGGCGTACTGCCGCAGCAAGCTGGCACTGATCATGTCGACCTTCGATCTGGCCGCCGAGGAGAAGCCCGGAACCGGGGTCACGTTCAACGCCCTGCATCCGGCCCACCTCATGGACACCGAAGGCGTCAGGGCGTACGGGCTGACGCCGGCCGTTCCCGTCGAGGAGGGCGTGCGCCCGACGGTGCGGCTGATCACCGACCCGGCGCTCGCCGGGGTCAGCGGCCGCTACTTCGACCGCTTCACGGACACCCCCGCCCATGCCCAGGCGTACGACCCCCGGGCCCGCGCCCGCCTCGCCGCCCTCACCCGCGGCCTGCTGGCCCCCTGAGGTTCCGCGCGGCCGGGCCCGGTCAGGCCCCGGTGCGCAGGGCGGTCAGCACGCGGTCGGCGGTCGCCCGGTCGCGGGCGGCGGTGAAGGGCAGGGCGTTGCCGCCGGTGATGCGGAAGGGGTCGCCGGAGAGCGTGGCCTGGTGGCCGCCCGCCTCGGCGACCAGGAGCAGGCCCGCCGCGTGGTCCCACGCGTACTCCCAGTTGAAGGCCGTCGCGTCGAGCGCGCCCCTTGCGACGGCCAGGTATTCGAGGCCGGCCGAACCGCAGGGGCGGGGCTCGATGCCGTCGGTGTCCAGGCCCAGCAGGGCCCGCTTCTGCGCGTCCGTCGTGTAGTCGGGGTGCGACATGGCGACCCTGAGCGCGGTGTCGGGGGCGGGCGAGCCGGAGCGTATGGAGGCACCGTCGAGGCGGGCCCCGCCGCCGCGCACGGCGACGGCCATCTCGTCGAGGGCGGCGGCGTACGTCCAGGAGGCCAGCAGCTCGCCCCGGTGGGCGAGGGCGACCAGGGTGCAGAATCCCGTCTCGCCCCGGACGAACTGGCGGGTGCCGTCCACCGGGTCGACGATCCACACCGGGGCCTCGCCGCTCAGCGCCTCGTACACCGCCGGGTCGGCGTGCACGGCCTCCTCGCCGACGACCACGGAGCCGGGCAGGATCCGGCTCAGGGAGGCGGTGAGGTGCTGTTCGGCCAGCCGGTCGGCGGTCGTGACCAGGTCGTGCGGACCGTTCTTCTCGACGATCTCGTCCTCGGCGAGCTGCCGGTGGCGCGGCATGATCTCGGCGGCGGCCGCTGCGCGGACCGCCGCCTCGACGTCGGACAGGTCCCCGGTGAGAAAGTCATCGATCATGCCCTCCAGCTAAGCACGGGGCTCCGGAGCGCCGGCGGCCCGGTCATGGCCGGGAGGTGGCCGGGGGACGGCGGGTGCGCGGAGGGTGCCCCTCCCGCCGCGCATCCGCCGGGCTCAGCCCTGGGCCACCAGCCGGAAGCGCTGGGCGGCCGAGCCGTCGCAGGTGCGCTGGACGAGTCGTTCCCCGGCGGTGGCGGAGGCGGGGGTGCTCAGGCACTTTCCGCTGTGCCGGGCGGTGAGCCGGTAGACGCCGGCGGACTCCCTGACCGGCTTCCACTGCTGGTTCGCGCCGCCACCGTACGTCCAGAGCTGGATCCCGGCGCCGTCGGCCGTGGAGACGTCGACCACGTCGAGGGCCTGACGGGCGTCGGTGTCCGGGGAGATCCGGGCGTAGCCGCCGTCGGTGGCGGCGAAGCGGTAGCGCTGGGCGGTGGTGCCGTTGCAGGTGTACTGCTGGATCGCCGTGCCGTTGGCGGTGGCCGCGGCGCGGGCGTCCACGCAGGTGCCGTTGGCCTCGGAGACGAGGGCGTAGGCGGAGGCTCCGGAGAGCGGGTCGTCCGGATCGGGGGTTCCCGTACCGCCGCCGCCCAGCCATGTCAGTCCGTCGATCACGAACCGGTTCTGGGTCTCGCTGCCGAAGGTGGAGGACAGGGTGGTGTTCGTGGCGTAGTCCATGGCGTTGTGGCCGAAGTTGGCGTACAGCATCCGGTAGTGGGTGTTGGTCCAGATCACGGGGTAGTCGCCGCTGTACCAGGACTGATTCGGGTCGGTGCCCAGCGGGAAGCTCACCGGGTCCACGGAGGCGAGCACCTTGATGTCCGGATCGGTGCGCAGGTCGTGCTGCCAGGCGTACCACTCGCTGACCGAGGAGGTGAAGGTGGCGGGCAGCGCGGTGGTGGAGGGGTGGGTGCGGTTCTCGGTGCGCAGCACGGCCGTGGTGGGGCCCCAGGTGTTGGAGCGGAAGTCGCCGCTGCCGAGGAACTCGTCGTAGTACCAGGGCCATGTCCGGGCCTCGGTGGTGAACGCGGAGACGTGGAAGCCCATCCAGGCACCGCCGGAGCGCATGTAGCGCTCGAAGCCGGTGCGCTGGGAGGCGGTCTGCGGCGCGTCGTCGAGGAACAGCACCACCTGGTACTGGTCCGGGGTGAGGGTGCTCAGCCGTTCCCAGTCGTTGGTGGAGGTGTACGAGAAGCCGTGGGCGGCCGCGGCGGCGGGGAACCAGCGGTTGGCCTCCTGGACGAAGCTGATGTGGGCGGCGTCCCAGGTGCCGTTGTAGAAGGCGATGACCTTGAAGGGCGCCGCCCGGGGGGCCGCCTGCGCGGTCGGTGCGGTGAGGCCGAACAGGAGCGCCGGCAGCAGGAGCAGCAGACGCAGCCGCCGGCCGGTCCGTCCCGCGCGGCGGGTCCGGTTGCGGGTGGGGGTCATGCGGGGTCGTCCTTTCCGTGCCTGAGGGGGCCGGGGCGGATCCGGGGCGCGGTGGGGCCGGCCGGCGGCCGGCCCCACGGCCCGGGGGTCAGCCGGCGTACTGGGCGAGGACCTTCGTGTACTCCCAGGGCTGCTGGGAGACGCCGGAGCAGCTGTCGGCGCCGCCGCCGGTGCACGGCCGGTCGCGGTTGAGCGACCAGAACGTCAGCCGGGCGAGGTGGCGCTGCTGCGCGTAGGCGAGGATGGTCCGGAAGTGGGCGACCGTGATCGTCTCGTTGTTGTCGGTGATGCCGTTCATCGAGGAGATGCCGGTGTGCCGGTAGGCCGCGTCGTCGGAGTAGCCGTAGGCGTTCTTGACGGTGTTCTTCAGGCCTTCGGCGGCCCGGACGGTGAGCGCGCCCATGTCCTGGCCGGCGCCGCCGAAGTTGAACGGCATGATCGTCCAGCTGTCCACGGTGAGGCCGGAGGCGGCGGCCTTGCGGATCAGGCTGTCGTCGGGGCCGTTCTGGCCGGTGCCGAAGGTGACGTAGATCTTGATGCCGGGGTTGGCGGCCCGCACGGTCTTCAGCGCGTCGACGGTGCGCTGCTGGACGGTGGCGCTGTCGTAGGCCTCGGCCTCGATGTCGATGTCGATGGCCTTGAGCCCGTAGGCGTTGATCACCTTCTGGTAGGCGGCGGCCAGTTCGCCCGCGCTGGAGCAGGAGCTCTCCAGCTTGTTGCCGCTCCAGCCGCCGAACGACGGGATGACGTCCCCGCCGGCGGCGCGGACGGTGTTGACGGTCTGCTGGTCGACGCCGCCGGTGAGGGGTCTGCCGCCGTCCCACTGCGGATTGCAGTAGCCGTTGCTCAGGACGAAGGCGAGCGTGAACCACTTGACGCCGGTGGCGCTCATGACGGTGGCCGGGTCGGGCGGGCTGCCCCAGCCGTTGTACAGGTAGGGGGCGACGGCCATGGCCCCGGCGGGCGGGGTGCCGGGGTCGCCGCCGCCGGTGGGTGCCGTCCACTTCTGGTTGGCGGCGCCGGTGCACGTCCAGATCTGGAGCCGGGTGCCGTTGGCCGAGCTGTTGCCCGTGGCGTCCAGACACTTGTCGGCCTGCGGGTTGACGATGTCCCTGGCCGCCGTGACCGTCCACTTCTGCGCCGCCGAACCGTTGCAGTCCCACAGCTGGACCACGGTCCCGCTCGCGGTCCCGCCGGACGCCACGTCCAGGCATTTGCCGAGTGCCTTGATGCTGCCGTCCGTACCGACGTCCCACTGCTGGGCGTTGCTGCCGTTGCAGTCGTAGAGCTGTACGGCGGTGCCGTTGGCCGTGCCCGCACCGGCCACGTCCACGCACTTGCCCGCGATCCCGGTGATCTGTCCGGCCGCGGCGGCGGCGCCCTGGGCGGGGGTGCCGGTCAGACCGGCGAGCAGGACGGCGGCGGCCCCGGCGCCGAGCAGTCCGCGCACGGCGGAGGCACGGCCGCGCAGGAAGTGATGGGACGTCACTTGTTCACCGTCCACTTCTGGTTGGCGGTTCCTGCGCAGGTCCAGATCTGGAGCCGGGTGCCGTTGGCCGAGCTGTTGCCCGTGGCGTCCAGACACTTGTCGGCCTGCGGGTTGACGATGTCCTTCGCCCCCGTGACCGTCCACTTCTGCGCCGCCGAACCGTTGCAGTCCCACAGCTGGACCACGGTCCCGTCGGCCGTTCCTCCGGAGGCCACGTCGAGGCACTTGCCGAGGGCGCGGATGCTGCCGTCGGCGTTCACGCTCCATTTCTGGGCGTTGCTGCCGTTGCAGTCGTAGAGCTGTACGGGGGTGCCGTTGGCGGTCGACGCCCCGGCCACGTCCACGCACTTGCCGGCCAGGCCGGTGATGGTGCCGCCGGTCTGCGGCTGGCTGTCACCGGTGGTCACCCGCACGTGGTCGACGACGAGCTGCTGCGGGAACGCGGTGTTGCCGTCCGGATCGCCGGGCCAGTAGCCGCCCACGGCGAGGTTGAGGATGAGGAAGAAGGGCTTGTTGAAGACCCAGGTCCGGCCGGCCGTGTCGGCGGGGGTGCGGCGCTGGTAGACGGTGCCGTCCACGGACCAGGAGATGGAGTCGGGTGCCCAGTCGATGGCGAAGGTGTGGAAGGCGTCCGCGAAGGCCTGCCCGTTCGGGAGGGTGTAGCCCGCGCCGATCCCGCCGGAGCCGGAGTATCCGGGGCCGTGGAGTGTGCCGTGCACGGTGGACGGTTCGAAGCCGACGTTCTCCATGATGTCGATCTCGCCCGAGTTGGGCCAGCCGACCTGCCCGATGTCGTCGCCGAGCATCCAGAACGCGGGCCACATGCCCTGGCCGCGCGGGATCTTCATCCGCGCCTCGACATGGCCGTACGCCTGGGTGAACCGGCCGGAGGTGTTGAGCCGGGCGGAGGTGTACTGACAGGTGCCGTACCAGCACTGGTAGTTGGAGGGGTTCTCCTTGCGGGCGGTGATGACCAGGTGGCCCTGGCCGTCGAGGGCGGCGTTCTTGTTGCCCGAGGTGTAGTACTGCCGCTCGTGGTTGTTGACGTTGTCGCCGGTCTCGATGAGCCACTTGCCGCCGTCGACCGCGGATCCGGCGGCGCCGTCGAATTCGTCGGCGAAAGTGGTGACGGCGGCGGCCTGCGCCGCGGGGGCCGGGGCGGCCGACGCGGCGGAGGGACCGCCGGCCAGGGCCGTGGTGACCAGGGCGAGGGTGAGAACCGGGAGTACGGCGTGGAGCAGCCGCTTCGAACGGCGTGGGGAGTCCATGACTCTCCCTTCCGGTGGGGGTGTGGGGAGGGGAAGGGGCTTCGTCATGCGCATGTCATTCATTCACATGACGGAAGCAGAGCGCGCACTTAGTTCAGTAGGTGATTTAAGAAGTGAAGGAAGCGGGTGTCAAGGGTCTGGTCCATACCACGGCCCGGACGGGTGGATACGCGGCCGGCCGGAGTAAACCCCGAGGCGTCGGCGTTATGTCCGTTCGGACCGGTTCATAGGCTTGGGTCCCGGACGGAAACTGGAGGCATGGCTGTGCACGGTGAGTACAAGGTGCCCGGCGGCAAGCTCGTCGTGGTGGATCTGGACGTACGGGGCGGGGCCCTGCGCGACGTACGGGTGGCGGGCGATTTCTTCCTGGAGCCGGACGAGGCGATCCTCGCCATCGACGCCGCGCTGGAGGGCGCCCCCGCCACCACCGACACCACCGGGCTGGCCGCCCGGATCGACGCGGCGCTCCCCGAGTCGACGGTGATGCTCGGCCTCACCTCCGAGGGCGTCGCCGTCGCCGTACGCCGGGCGCTGGCGCACGCCACCGAGTGGAGCGACTACGACTGGCAGCTCATCCACGACGCGCCGCAATCCCCCGCCCTCCACATGGCGCTCGACGAGGTCATCACGGCCGAGGTCGCGGCGGGCAACCGCCCGCCGACGCTCCGGGTGTGGGAGTGGGACTCCCCCGCCGTGATCATCGGCAGCTTCCAGTCGCTGCGCAACGAGGTCGATCCGGAGGGAGTCGAACGCCACGGGGTCACCGTCGTCCGCCGCGTCTCCGGCGGCGGCGCGATGTTCGCGGAACCGGCCAGCACCATCACGTACTCCCTCGCGGTCCCGCAGTCCCTCGTCTCCGGGCTCTCCTTCGCCGACAGCTACGCGTATCTGGACGACTGGGTCCTCGAAGCCCTCGGCGACATGGGCATCAAGGCGTGGTACCAGCCGCTCAACGACATCGCGACCGAGGTCGGAAAGATCGCGGGCGCGGCGCAGAAGCGCGTGGTGGGGCCCGACGGCGGCCCCGGAGCGGTGCTGCACCACGTGACCATGTCGTACGACATCGACGCCGACAAGATGCTCGAAGTGCTCCGCATCGGCCGGGAGAAGATGTCCGACAAGGGCACGAAGAGCGCCAAGAAGCGCGTCGACCCGCTGCGCCGGCAGACGGGGCTCCCCCGGCACACCGTCATCGAGCGCATGATCGAGTCCTTCCGCCGGCGGCACGGTCTCACCCGGGGCGCGGTGACACCGGGCGAGCTGGCCCGCGCCGAGGAACTCGTCCGTACCAAGTTCGCGACGCCGGAGTGGACCGCCCGGGTGCCGTGACCGGCACCCTCAGCGCCCGCGCGGCTCGACGAGGCCCGACTCGTAGACGAAGACGACGAGTTGGGCCCGGTCGCGGGCCCCGAGCTTGGTCATGGCGCGGCTGATGTGGGTCTTGGCGGTGAACGGGCTGATGACCATGTGGGCGGCGATCTCCTCGTTGGTCAGACCGCGCGCCGCCAGGGCGCTGACCTCCCGTTCGCGGCGGGTCAGGGTCTCGAAGCCGGGGGCGCTCGCCCGGTCGGGCGGCCGGGCGACGAACTCCCCGATCAGCCGGCGGGTGACGGCGGGCGAGAGCAGCGCGTCGCCGCGCGCCGCGACCCGGACGGCCCGGAGCAGTTCGGCCGGTTCGGTGTCCTTGAGCAGAAAGCCCGCGGCCCCGGCCCGCAGCGCGTCGAACACGTACTCGTCCAGCCCGTAGTTGGTGAGGATGACCACGTGGACACCGCCGAGGCGGGGGTCGGCGGCGATCTCCCGGGTGGCCTCGATCCCGGTCATCACGGGCATCTGTACGTCGACGAGGGCGACGTCGGGCGTGTGCAGCCGGGCCAGTTCCACCCCGGCGCGCCCGTTCTCCGCCTCGCCGACGACCTCGATGCCGTCCTCCGCGTCGAGCAGCGCCCGGAATCCGGCCCGCATCAGGGCCTGGTCGTCCACGATGAGCACCCGGAGCGGGGCCTCGCCGCCGCTCATCCGGCGGATCCGGCCGCGGAGAGCGGGAGTTCGGCGCGTACGGCGAAGCCTCCGGTGCGGCGCGGGGCGGCGGCGAGGGTGCCGCCGAGCGCGGTGACCCGCTCGCGCATGCCGGTGAGGCCGGTGCCGGCGGTGATCGTGTCGCCGGGGCCGCAGGGGCCCCGGTCCTCGACGCGTACGGTCAGGGCCGTGGGCCCGTAGGCGAGGGCGACGGTGGTCGGGGCCCGGTCGGCGTGGCGGGCGACGTTGGTCAGGGCCTCCTGCACGATCCGGTACGCGGTGCGGTCCACGGCGGCGGGGAGCGGGCGCTCGTGGCCGGTGACGGTGACCGCGAGGGTGATGCCCGCGCCCCGGGCGCGGTCGGCGAGTTCGCCGATGCGGTCGAGCCCGCTGCCCGGTCCGGCCTCCTCGGTGCGGAGCACCTCCAGGGTGGCGCGCAGTTCGCGCATCGCCTCCCCGCTCGCCTCCTGGATGGCGAGGAGTGCCGGTTCCACCTCGGTGCCGCGTTTGCGGGCGAGGTGGACGGCGACACCGGCCTGGAGTTTGACGATGGAGATGGAGTGGGTCAGCGAATCGTGCAACTCGCGGGCGATCCTCAGCCGTTCCTCGCCGGCCCGGCGCAACGCCGCTTCCTCCCGGCCGCGTTCGGCGTCCAGGGCCCGCTGTTCGGTCTGGCGGAGGTACGCCTGCCAGTTCTTGTCGATGAGCCCGGTGACCCCGGCGCACAGGAACCAGCCCAGGAGCAGCAGGGTCCGTTCCACGACGCCCTCGACGGCCGGCTCCGCCGTGAGCAGGACGGTGAAGTAGCCGCCGAGGAAGAGGGCGCCGGCCGTCGTGCCCCAGCCGCGGTGTCCGCTGCGGGCGGCGGCGTGCACGGCGGCCAGGACGGGAAAGGCCGCCCAGCTGCCGGGGCGGTCGTGGAGGACGTAGGCGAACAGGGCGAGCGTGGTGACGGCCAGTACGGCGCGCGGGGAGCGGCGGTGCTCCACCAGGACCAGCGATCCCCCGGCGATCAGCACGAGGTCCAGGGCGTCCGGGTCGGAGGCCGCCAGGGCGGCGGCGGCGACCGCCGCGCCGATCGCGGCCGCGAGCCCCGCGTCGAGCAGCCGGGCGCGGAGCGCGGCCCGGTCGCCGCGGGGCGGGCCGGCGCGGCGTCCCCCGGTCGTGGTGCTGTCCGTGTCCCCCGTCATGTGCGGCACCCTAACTCCCGTACGCCGGGCGGGGCATCGCCCCCGGGGACGGGCCCGCCGCTACTCCCCGGGGAGTAGTTCCGGGCCGCCGCCGGTCGCCGGGCAGCAGCCCGCGGTGCCTTCGGCGGTACGACGACGCGGCCCCGGTGCGGGGGCGAGCATCGTCGCCATGACCGGACCTTTCCGCTACACCTCACCCGAACCTCCGAAGTCCGCGACCGGCGTGGTCGCGGACGTGTACGCCCAGATGTCCACCGACTTCGGGATCGACCGGGCGGCGACCTTCGTCGTTCTGTCGGCCTCCCCTCCGCTGCTCACCTCGGCCTGGGCGCTGCTGCGCGAGACGCTGCTGGCCGGACACGTGTCCCGTACGGACAAGGAGGTGGTGGCGGCCGGGGTGTCGCTCGCCAACCGCTGTCCGTTCTGCGTGGACGCGCACACGGTGCTGCTGCACGCCACGGGCGACCACCGGCTGGCCGAGACCATCGCGCGGGACGGTGTGCCGGACGATCCCGGCCACCGGGCGCTGCTGGCCTGGGGCAAGGACATGAGCACCCCGCCGCCGTTCCCGCGTGCCGACGCGCCCGAACTGATCGGCACCGCGCTCGCGTTCCACTTCATCAACCGGATCGTCTCCGCGCTGCTGACGGAGAGCATGCTCCCGATGGGGCTCCAGCGGATCCGCTGTGTGCGGAGCGTGGCGGGCCGGGCGCTGTCGCGTACGGTGCGGCGCACCCCGGTCGCGGGGCTGAGCCTGCCCCTGCTGGAGACCGTCGGCGAGGCGCCCGGCTGGGCGGGCGGCGCCCCGGCGGGGACCGCGTTCGGCGCGCTGCGCACGGCGGCGGAGACGGGCGCGGGTCTGCTGAGCGACGAGGACGCGGCGCTGGTCCGCGCGTCGGTGGCGTCCTGGGACGGTGTCACCCCGCTGCCCCTGCACGGCGCGGAGCTGCCGGACCGGGCGGAGCGGCCGGGCGCCCGGCTGGCGGTGCTCGCGGCGCGGGCCCCGTACCGGATCACGGACGAGGACGTGGCCGCCTGGCTGGCGCCCCCGTTCACCGACCACTGCCTCGTCCATCTGATCGCCTTCGGCGCGATGCTCGCCGTCGGACGGGTCGAGGCCACGCTCACCACGGATGCGAGGGACCACGCGTGAATGTCGCCGAGGCCTGGAACGGCCCGCTCGGGGAGCACTGGGCGGCCCACCCGGACCGCTACGACGCCATGCTCGGCGGATTCGACGCCGCCCTGTTCGAGGCGGCGGGCATCCGGGCCGGGGAGCGGGTGGTGGACATCGGCTGCGGCAGCGGTCACACCGCCCGGACGGCCGCGCTGCGGGCGCCGGGGGTCGAGGTCACCGGCGTCGACCTCTCGGAGCCGCAGCTCGACGCCGCCCGCGCGCTGACCGACGGCGGACGGTTCCCGCGTCTGACGTACCGTCTGGCGGACGCGCAGACCTGTGTCTTCGAGCCCGGGGCCTACGATCTGGCGCTCAGCCGGGGCGGGGTGATGTTCTTCGCCGACCCGGTCGCCGCGTTCACGAACATCGCGGGGGCGCTGCGGCCGGGCGGCCGGCTGGTGTTCCTCTGCCCTCGGCCGGCCCCGGTGGAGGGCGAGGAGAGCCGGACGCTCCGCACCCTGTCCTCATTGCTGGGGCAGGAGGATCCGGGCGGCAGTCCGGTGGCGGAGGCGATGGCGTCGCTGTCGGAGCCGGACCGGGTCCGCACGGTGCTGGGCGCCTCGGGGTTCACGGACATCGCCGTCCGGGCCGTCGACGCACGGACCCGGTGGGGGAAGGACGCGGCCGACGCGGTGGCGTTCCACCTCTCGCGCACCCGCGGCCCGGCGGTCTCCGAGGCCACCGAAGCGGCGATGGAGGAGGTGTTCCGGCCGTACGAGACGCCGCACGGGGTGCTGCTGCGGGCCGGGGTGTGGGTGGTGACGGCGCACCGCCCGTGAGCGTCACGGGGTGCGCCGCTCCCCGCCTCCCGCGAAGCCCGGCGGCCGGTGGCCGGCCCAGCGGAGCTCGGCCTCCAGCTGGGCGGCGAGGGAGATCAGGGTCTCCTCGCCCCGGGAGGGGCCGAGGAGCTGCGCGCCGACGGGGAGACCGTCCGGGGTGAACCCGGCGGGTACGTTGACGCCGGGCCAGCCCAGGACGTTCCACGGCCAGGCGTACGGGCAGGCCTCGGCGATCGCCACATCGGTGCGCCAGGCGCTCAGCCCGTCGAAGCGGCCGATCCGGGGCGGGGGCAGGGCGGTCGTCGGGGTGAGCAGCACGTCGAAGCCGGGTCCGGAGCGGTCCCGGGGCGGGTGGAACAGTGCCCCGATCCTGCGGTGCTGGCGCACCTCCCGGGCGCGGGCCGCCCGCACGATCCGGCCGCCGAGACGGGTGCCGGTGCGCAGGGCGCTGCGGGTACGGGGGTCCAGCAGCGCCGGTTCGGGGTGGAGGGCGGCGAGTTCGGCGATGCCAACGGTGGCGCGGGGCACGAAGCCGAGGCCGATGAGCCCGTAGCGGGGGCGCGCTTCCTCGACGTCGTGTCCGAGCCGGGCCAGGGTCTCGGCGAGCGCGGTGACGGCACGCCGGACGTCGGGATGGGGCGCGGCGAGGGTGAGGGTCAGCGGGGGCCGCCAGGCGAGCGCGATGCGCAGCCGGCCGGGGTCGCGGCGGGCGGCCTCGGCGGCCCGGACGGGCGGCGGGCGGTGCGGGTCGTCGGGATGGGGCCCGGCGACGGCGTCCAGCAGCAGGGCAGCGTCCTCGACGGTGCGGGCCAGCGGGCCGTTGACGGTGAGCCCCTGGAAGGCGTCGCTGTGCGGATGGACGGAGATCCGGCCGCGCTGCGGTTTGATGCCGACGAGGTGGGTCCAGGCGGCGGGGATGCGGACGGAGCCCGCGCCGTCCGAGCCGAGCGCGGCGGGCACGAGCCCCGCGGCGACGGCCGCCGCCGAACCGCCCGAGGAGCCGCCGGGGGTGTGGGCGGTGTTCCACGGATTGCGGGTGGCGCCGAACGCGGGCCCCTCCGTGAACGGCCACTGCCCCAGCTCGCAGGAGTGCGTCTTGCCCACGACGACCGCGCCCGCGGCCCGCAGCCGCCGCACCGCCTCGCTGTCGGCCGTCGCGGGCGGGCGTTCCCCCGCGCATCCGAAGTGCGTGGGCAGCCCCGCCACATCGGTGTCGTCCTTCACCGCGACGGGCACCCCGAGCAGGGGCAGCCTCTCCCCCGCCGCGAGCCGGCGGTCCGCCTCCTCGGCCTCGGCCCGCGCCGCCTCTTCCCGCAGATGCCGGAAGGCGTTGATCCGCCCCTGGCTCTCCGCGATCCGCTCCAGCGCCCCGGCCACCAGCCGCGCCGACGTCGTCTCCCCCGCCGCGAGCGCCCGCACACTGCCGGCCAGCCCGGCCTCCACCCCGGTGGACCGCTCTGAGGACATCGGCTCCTGCCTCCCTCGTACCGCGTCGGATGGGGCGTCTGGCCGCCGGACGGATGCCTCGGCGGACGCCCGTACGGACTTACCGGAGAGTAACGAGCGGGGGCGGGGGGCTCAAGGGCGAGGGCCCGCTGTCAGTGCCGCTTGTTACGTTCCCGTACGGGGTGGGCCGTGCGGACGCACGCCCGGACGGCGAACGAGCGAGCGGGCGGAACACATGGAGTTCGAGGGCGATTTCGAGACGCATCTGACGGTGCGGCCGGTCGCGGGTCATGGACGTCCGGGCACCGGGACGGCGTACGAGCCGCTGGAGCGGTGGGCCGGGGCGCACGGCATGAAGCTCACGCGCATCCTGCTCGACCGTGGCGCGAGCCCCGACCAGCCCATGCTGAGCGAACGGGGGCGGGGGTCGCTCACCGCGCTGCGCGCCGCCGCCCGGCTGCGCTCGGCACATCTGGCCGCCGCCGGGTTCCGCGTCGTCCGGGTGAAGATCGAGGCCGCTCCCTGGAACGGCGACGTGCCCCGGACCGCCGCCGAGGCGGCGGCCCTGCCGCCCGTCTGCCACTTCGAGCACCACGTCAAGCTGTCGCTCCGGGACGGGACGGAGACCGCCGCGGCCAGGACGGTCGCCGAACGGCACGGCGCGCATCTGTCCCGCAACGCCCGCCGCGCCACGGACGGCCCCGCGCACGAACGCTTCGTCACCCAGCGCTGCCGGGGCGTCGGACGCGACGGAGCGCGGCGCGAACTGGAGGCCCTGCTGGCCGCGTTGGACCAAGCGGGCCTCCATGTCCTGGAGCGCGAGGAGGAGTTCGTGGTGCACGACGACCACCCGGGGCTGGACGCCGGGTGGATCACCGAGCGGGCCGGAGCGGCCGTATGAGCCCGTGGGACCGGCCGGTGCCCGGCGAACCGCCGTTCGGCTCACCGGCACGGGCCCGGCGCTGGCGTGCGGCGCACCGCGCGGTCCAGGACCATCTGCTGGCGGTGATCGCCGCCTCGGCGTGGGGCGAGGGGCTGGTCCTGCGCGGCAGTCTGCCCCTGCGGGCGTGGCTGGGTCCGGTGGCGCGGGAGCCGGGGGACCTCGACTGGATCGTGCTGGACCCTCCGTCCACGAGCTTCGTGGACGGGCAGGACCCCTTTCCGTACGTCGACTCCTTCGATCCCGTCCAGCTGTGGCCGGAGGCGGTGCACGGCGCCGGCGCTCCGGAGCTGTGGACCTGCGGGGACCACCACCTGGGCGGCACGCGGGCGGTGGTGGCGCCGGACGGGCTGCACTGGATGACGCGGGAGGAGGCCGACGAGCACCGCGCCCCGCACGAGGAGCTGGCCGCCCTGCTCGCGGCCGGTCCGCCCCCGCCCGACGGGATCCGGATCGATCCGGGCGCGGTGCGGGGCGACGGCACCTGGATGTACCGGGTGTACGAGACGCCCGGGGAGCGTGTGGTGGTCCCCTGGGAGGCGGAGGGCCTGCCCGGGGGCGAGCTGCGGATGGACTTCGCGGCGGACGAGACCCTGCCGGAGTCCCCGGTGTGGACGGCCTGTCCGCGCGGCGACGGGGGCGCCCCCGACCCCGTGCGGACGGCGGGCCCGGGACTGTCGCTGGCCTGGAAGCTCCTCTGGCTCACCGACGACTCCGGGAGTCGCGGGCACGGCGCGGCCAAGGACCTGTACGACGCCGTCCTCCTGGCCGAGCACCCCGGCACCCGGCTCGCTCCGGGCCTGCTGCACAGGGTGCTGGGCGCGCACGCGGCGGGGTTCGCCCCTCGGACGGTCAGGGGGTGGACGGTCGACTGGGACGGCTTCGGTGCCGCCCACCCATGGGTGACCGACGACGCGGACGGGCTGCGCGAGCGGCTGGAGGCGGCGCTGGGACGCCTTGCGGACCACCCGCGCGGCTCCTCGGTGGAAGGATCGTCCGCACCGCCTACGGCTGCACGGTGATCTCCCCGATCCCCGTGCCGAGGCCCGCGCAGTGGGCGGTCGACTGGCCGGACTGGCCCGGGTCGAGGGTGACGTGCTCGCCGTCGACGTCGGGGGACCAGCCGCAGACGAGGTGGACCCAGAAGGTCTGCGGGGAGTTGCCGTTGTTCTGGCACAGCGCGTAGCCGGTGTAGTCGTCGATGGCGTGCTTGCCGGTTTCGCAGGAGAGACCGGGCGGGGTGGCCGCCGGGGCCGCGGCGGCGGCGGTCAGGCCGGTGGAGACGGCGAGTGCGGTGGTCAGCCCGGCGACGGCGGCGATGCGGGACAGGCGGTTCAGCGGGGTGGTCATGGTTCCCTCTCGGTGGTACACGGTCGGTGCGTGGCAACCGTCCCCCCGTCCGGGCGGCCGAAAACCGCCCGGAACGTCACGCTGCGTGCACGGGGTGCGGGGTCCGGTCCGCGCGGGCGGGCGGCTCGCCGCCGACGTACGCTCGAATGACCGAAGGCAGACCCGCACACTCCCGCCACGACCTTTCGAGGAGGCGAACGTGACCGGTTCACACCTCGGCACCCGCCCGGCGGCCTGGACGGCCGCCCTGGTACTCGGCGTCACCGCAGGCGGCGTCATCGGCGGTGGCGTGGCCCACGCGGAGGACATCGACACGCTCTCCGCGCAGCAGATCGCCGACCGCTCCCGCGACGCGCTGCTCGGCGTGGAATCCCTGCACCTGAGTTCCGAGGGGAAGCTCTCCGGGGGCGGGACGTCCATGTCCCTGGAGCTGACCCTGGACCGCGACGGCAACTGCAACGGCTCGGTCGACCTGGGGAGCGACCAGGGTTCCGCGCTCGTCGTGAAGCGCGGCGACGACATCTGGATCAAACCCGACGCCGACTTCTGGAAGAACCAGGTCCCCAACGGCGGGACGACGTTCGCCGCGATCATCGGCGACCGCTACGTCAAGGGCAAGGCCGACGACCCCCGGCTCCGTGCCGTGACGAAGACCTGCGATCTCAACACCTTCCAGAAACTCGTCAGCGACAACGCCAACGACGACACCGGGACCCTCAACAAGGGTGCGAAGACCACCGTCGACGGGGTCCCGGCGATCCCGCTGACCCGCATGCGCGACGGCACCACCCTCACGGTGGACGTCGCCGCCACCGGCAAGCCGTACCCGCTGCGGCTCGGCGTGCGGGGCAACGGCGCCGACGCGGTGGTGAACCTCTCCGCCTTCGGCGAGCCGGTGCCCAGGAACACGCCGTCGCCGAGCGAGACGTTCGACCTCAGCGCGTTGCTGGGGCGCACGGACAATCCGGTGTGAGGGACCCTCAGCCCGTCAGCGCGGGGATGATCTCCGCTCCGTACGCGTCGATGGTCGCCTCGCGGGCGTCGTGCATGTTGTAGACGGCGAACTGGTCGACGCCCAGGTCGCGCAGGACGCGCAGCTTCTCGATGTGCGCCTCCGGCGGGCCCAGCAGGCAGAAGCGGTCGACGATCTCGTCGGGCACGAAGGCGGTGTCGGGGTTGCCGGCGCGGCCGTGGTGGCTGTAGTCGTATCCGGCGCGTCCGGCGATGTACGCGGTGAGGGCCTCGGGGACGAGGCCGGAGTGCTCGCCGTAGCGCGAGACCAGGTCGGCGACGTGGTTGCCGACCATGCCGCCGAACCAGCGGCACTGCTCCCGGGCGTGGGCGAGGTCGTCGCCGACGTACGCGGGGGCGGCCACGCAGATGGTGACGGCGTCGGGGTCCCGGCCCGCCCCGGCGGCCGCGTCCCGCACGGCCTTGATCATCCACTCGGTGAGGAAGGGGTCGGCGAGCTGGAGGATGAAGCCGTCGGCCTTCTGCCCGGCCAGGGCGAGGGCCTTGGGTCCGTACGCGCCCATCCAGACGGGCAGTCTCCCGTTCCTGATCCAGGGGATCCGGACCGGTTGTCCGTCGACCAGCGCCTCCCGGCCCTCGGCGAGGTCGCGGATGACGTCGATGGCCTCGCCGAGGCGGGCGAGGGTGTTGGGGTGGCGTCCGGCGACGCGCATCGCGGAGTCGCCCCGGCCGATGCCGCAGACCGTGCGGTTGCCGTACATCTCGTTGAGCGTCGCGAAGGTGGAGGCGGTCACCTCCCAGGTGCGGGTGCCGGGGTTGGTCACCATGGGCCCCACGACGAGGCGTTCGGTGTGTTCGAGGATGCGGCTGTAGATGACGAAGGGCTCCTGCCAGAGCACCGCCGAGTCGAAGGTCCAGCCGTAGCGGAAGCCGTTGCGTTCGGCGCGGCGCATCAGGCCGACCACGGCCGAGGCGGGCGGGTCCGTCTGGAGTACGAGTCCGAAGTCCATGCCGGTTGCTCCTGGTGTGGGAGATGACAGGGGGCCGCCCTCGCGCCCCTGCGGTGCGGGGGCGCACGCGGGCGGGCGGGGTTCCGGGGTGCCGGTCGGGCGGAGCGGTGCGGACGATCCTTCCACAGGGGGGCATTCCGGACCGTGCACCGACCCGTCCGGGGCTGCGCGTCGCGCAGGAGCGGGGTGCGGGCGCGGAGGCGGCCGCGCGCGGCCGGCCGCCTCCCGGCGCACCGCGCGGCTCAGTTCGCGTACTGGCACAGACCTCGGGGCACGTACGTCCCGTGGCCGGGCCGGCCGACGTAGGAGCGGTCCTCGATGACGACGGTGCCCCGCGACAGGACGGTCTCGACCCGGCCGGTGACGCGCTTGCCCTCGTAGGCCGAGTAGTCGACGTTCATGTGGTGCGTGGCGGCGGACATCGTCTGCTGGGCCGTGGGGTCGTAGACGACGATGTCGGCGTCGGAGCCGGGCGCGATGGTGCCCTTCTTCGGGTAGAGGCCGAACATCCGGGCCGGGGCCGCGCAGGCGATCTCGATCCAGCGGCGGCGGCCGATCCGGCCGTCGACGACGGCCTGGTGCAGCAGGTCCATGCGGTTCTCGACGCCGGGCATGCCGTTGGGGATCTTCGAGAAGTCACCGAGGCCCTTCTCCTTCTGGCCCTTGAAGCAGAACGGGCAGTGGTCCGTGGAGACCACCTGGAGGTCGTCCGTCCGCAGCCCGCGCCACAGGTCCTCCTGGTGCTCCTTCGGGCGCAGCGGGGTGGAGCACACGTACTTGGCGCCCTCGAAGCCGGGCTCGGCCAGGTTGTCCGTGGACAGGAACAGGTACTGCGGACAGGTCTCGCCGAAGACCGGCAGTCCCTCGTCCCGGGCGCGCGCGAGTTCGGCGACGGCCTCCCGGGCGGAGACGTGCACCACGTAGAGGGGGGCTCCGGCGACCTGGCTGAGCCGGATCACCCGGTGGGTGGCCTCCGCCTCCAGCAGGGCCCTGCGGACCTCCCCGTGGTAGCGGGGGTCGCGTTCGCCGCGCGCCAGCGCCTGTTCGACCAGGACGTCGATGGCCAGGCCGTTCTCCGCGTGGGTCATGACCAGTCCGCCGTTGGACGCGGCGCGCTGCATGGCGCGCAGGATCTGGCCGTCGTCGGAGAAGAACACCCCGGGATAGGCGGTGAACAGCTTGAACGAGGTGACCCCGGAGGCGACGAGGCCGTCCATCTCCCGGAGGGAGGACTCGTTCACGTCCGACATGATCATGTGGAAGCCGTAGTCGATCGCGCAGACACCGTCCGCCTTCGCGTGCCAGGCGTCGAGCCCCTCGGCGAGCGTGTGCTCCTTGGACTGGATCGCGAAGTCGATGATCGTGGTCGTGCCGCCCCAGGCGGCGGCCCGGGTGCCGGTCTCGAAGGTGTCGGAGGCGTACGTCCCGCCGAAGGGCATCTCCATGTGGGTGTGGCCGTCGACCCCGCCCGGGATCACGTACTTCCCGGTGGCGTCGATGACGCGGTCGGCGGTCCAGCCGTGGCTGTCGGGGGTGGCCAGGGCCACCACGCGGCCGCCGTCGATCAGGACGTCGGCGTGCAGTTCGTCGGCGGCGGTGATGACCAGTCCGCCGGTGATGAGGGTGCGTGCCAAGGCTTCTGCTCCATTCGCGTCGGGTCGGGGCCGTTCACTCATGAGCCGCCGTCGGGAGGTACGCGGGCCGGCGCGGCGCACCCCGCTCGGTCTACGCACGTAGACAGAGGGCGTGCTGAAGAACGTAGGAGTGGGGTACCCACTGTGGCAATACCGCCTCCGCACACCGCTGAAGACGGTGCGGTTTCACCCGTCCGGCGCTGCGGGCCCCCGGCGCCGCGTTCGTCGCCCCGCGTACCCCCGGTTCACTCGTGCGGGCGGAACCCCGGTGCGGGGAGCGGTGGTTCGGCCCCGGGCGGTGCGCTCCGCCCTACCGTCACTCCATGATCAGAAACGGATTCATCGTCACGGCCGCCGCCTGCGCCGCCCTCGCCACCGTGCTCCCGGGCGCCTCGGCCGCCTCCGACGGCTGGCAGCGGGTCGGTACGGGCATCACCGGCGGGGTCAGCGGTCTGGCGCTCGTCGAGGGCGCTCCGGCGGGCCGCGACCGGGTCGACGCCGTCGTCGTACGGGACAACAAGGCGGAGGACCAGAGCCGGGTGGCGAGCGTGAGCCTGCGTCCGGGCCGGGTCCCGGTCGTGCGCGAACTGACGTGGCGGGGCGCGCTCCCCAACGACCTGGAGGCCGTGGACGCCGTGCCCGGCCGGCCGGGCCACTATGTCGCGCTGGCCAGCCGGGGCGAGGCGTACCACTTCGTGGTGGCGGGCGGACGGGCGACGGTCCGGCGCGGACCGGTCGCCCTGCCGGGGCGGCACGGCGGCGACAACTACGAGGCCTTCGCGCTGCACCGCGACCGCTCGGGGCGGACGTACGCGGTGTGGGCGACCCGGGGCAGCGGCCCGGAGAAGGCGGTCGTCGGCGCGGCCCGGGTGCGCATCGGGGCGGACGGCCTGGAGTTCGGCACGGTGACGGCCCGGCAGGAGTTCTCCGTACCGTTCCCGGACCGGGACGAGGTGCGCCACATCAGCGATCTGAAGGTGCGCGCGGACGGCACGGTCCTGGTGTCGGCGGCCTCGGACCCCAATGTGGACGACGGCCCGTTCGCCTCGGCGGTGTACGAGGCGGGGCGGTTCAGGGTGAACCACGCCCATGACGCGGTGCTGCGGCTCGATCCGGAGGGTTCCCTCGTCCCGCTGGTGCGCTTCACCCGGCAGGACAACCGGAAGATCGAGGCCGTCGCCGCGCTGCCGCGCGGGCTGGGGCTGTGGGGCACGGACGACGAGAACTTCGGGGGTTCGCTGCGGTTCGACCGCGTCGGGCGGTAGCCGGACGGGGCACCGGGCACGACGGGGCGTCGGAGCGGTGACGCCGACGCCTCGTCATAGATCACGGAACGGTGACGGGTCTGGTCCAGATGTCGGGTGCGGTTCATGCGCCCGTCCCGTTCGCGGTGCGGGCCGATCACCCCCGGCCGCGAGTCTCGGCGAGGTGACCGGGCTCCCCCGAAACGCCCGGTGCCACCTACCGATCCCGGAGGATCACGTGTCCCTACCGCGCTCCGCGCGCACGGCGGCGGCCGTCGCCGCCGTCGCCGCCCTCGCCCTCCCGTTCACCGTCGCCACCGCCCACGCGCGGGACGCCGCCGCCCCGTACGCCGGGCTGCCGTCCGGCACCAAGAAGGCGAAGACCCTGGTCATCGGGATCGACGGCGCCACCTTCGACGCCTTCGCGCGCGCCGATGTGCCCCGTCTGGACCGGCTGCGCGCCGAGGGTCTGACGGCCCGCAGCAATCTGTACGCCTCGCCCATGGCGCCCACCGTCTCCGGCGCCGGCTGGTCGTCGATCGCCACCGGTGTCTGGCCCGACAAGCACCATGTGACGGACAACGACTTCACGGCTCCGAACTACGGTCAGTACCCCGACTACGCCACCCGCCTGGAGACGGCCGACCCGTCCGTGTCCACGCTCGTGGTCGGCACCTGGAGCCCGATCCCCCAGATCGTGTTCGGGGCGAAGACGGACCTGCGGATCGCCGGCGGCAACGACGAGGGGACCACGGCGAAGGCCGAGGACTACCTCGCCCACGGCAACCCCGACTCCACCTTCGTCCACCTGGACGAGGTCGACGGGGCCGGCCACAGCTCCGGTTCCTCCAGCGACGCCTATCTCAGGGCCCTGCACACCGCCGACACCCAGGTCGGCCGGCTGCTCGACGCCGTCGCCTCCCGTCCGACGTACGCCTCCGAGGACTGGCTCGTCGTCGTCACCGCCGACCACGGCCACACCCCGACCGGCGGACACGGCGGCAACACCCCGCTGGAACGGGGCACGTTCGTCCTCGCCCGGGGCGGCGGCATCGCGCCCGGATCGGTCCGCGACGATGTGAAGATCACCGATATCGCGCCCACCGTCCTGCGCCACGAGGGCGTCGCCACCGACCCGGCCTGGGACCTCGACGGTGCCGCGCTCGCCGATCTGCGGCCGGACGCCTTCGACGCGCTGCGCCCGGCGCTGCGCACCCGGGTCGACGAGACCGGCCTCGCGGCCGACCTCAAGGGCTGGACGAACACCGCGCCGGACGGCTGGAGCATCGACAACTCCCGGATGCCGTCCGGCGGCGTCACCGAGTGGCGCGGCTGGGCCTTCGCCACCGACGCGTTCTGGTCCAACGCCGAACGCGGCCAGGGCCGTGAGACCAACGTGCGGGCGCGCGACGTCTTCGCGGTGGCAGACTCCGACGAGTGGGACGACAAGGCGCACGCCGCGGGTGCCTTCGACTCCACCCTGGTCAGCCCCGCGTACCGGCTGAACGGCGCGGCCACGGCCACGCTCTCCTTCGCCACAAACTACCGGGTCGACGGTCCCCAGACCGGTGATGTGTACGTGTCCTACGACGGCGGCGCCCCGCGGCTCGTCAAGGCCTACCGGGCGAACGCGAACACCGTGGAGCACCTGGAGCTGGCGGTGCCGTCGGGGGCCCGGGAGGCGCGGCTGAGCTTCCGCTACACGGGGACGAACAGCGCCTTCTGGACCGTCGACCAGGTCGCCCTGACCCAGCCGAACCCGCCGTCGCAGCTCGCCGTCGCCTCGTTCGGCGCCACCACCGCACTGCTCGGCCGGCCCGGTTCGCCGTCCGCGTGGAAGGTGACCGCGGACGCCGTGGTGCGGACCGCGCAGGGCCGGCCGGTGAAGGGCGCCGAGGTCACCGCCGAGCTGAGCTGGGAGGGCACGGTGCGCCGGCTCACCGGCACCACGAAGAAGGACGGTTCGGTCCGGCTGAGGGGAACCGTCGCCCCGGGCACCGGTCGGGCGGTGCTGACCGTCACCGGCGTGCGCCACCAGGGCCTCGCGTACTACGGCGAACTCGACCCGGTCCGCACCCTGGACCTCACCCGCCCCACCGGCCACCGGGGCTGACCCCACGGGGTGGGGGGGGCGCCCCCCCCCCCCCCCCCCCCCCCCCCCCCCCCCCCCCCCCCCCGGGGCCGGGCCCCCCCCCCCCCCCCCCGCCCCCCCCCCCGGCC